>JBBDYK010000309.1:0-13211 GCA_040901665.1 Pirellulales bacterium
CACGCCGTCGCGAATTGCCAACAGGCAAATGATCAACTCGGTGGCGCCGGCGGCCGCGATCAGGTGGCCCATCATGCTCTTGGTGCTGGAGACCGGCACTTTGTAGGCGTGCTCGCCCAGGGCCTGCTTGATGGCCAGCGTTTCCACGCGGTCGTTGACGCTGGTGCTGGTGCCGTGGGCGTTGATGTAGTGGATGTCCTCGGCGTTCAAGCTGGCGTCTTCCATCGCCAACTGAATGCAGCGCGTGGCGCCGCGACCTTGCGGATGCGTGTCGGTGATGCGATAGGCATCGGCCGTCGAACCATAACCGGTCAGCTCGCCATAGATCTTCGCCCCGCGCGCTTTGGCGTGTTCCAGTTCTTCGAGCACGACCATGGCGGCGCCTTCGCCCAGCACGAAACCGTCGCGGTCGCGATCGAACGGGCGCGACGCTTCGCGCGGGTGGTCGTTGTTCGTGCTGAGGGCGGTCAGCAGGTTGAAGCCCGTCACGCCGAACGGATGGATCATGCTGTGCGTGCCGCCGGAGAGCATCATGTCGGCGTCGCCGCGACGGATCAGCTCGCTGGCTTCGCCAATGGCCTGGCTGCTGGCGGCGCAGGCGGTGAGGCAGTTCGCGTTCGGCCCTTGCGCGTTGAACATGGCGGCCAAGTGGCCGGCCGGCATGTTGGGCTCTTGCTCCAGCTCGATCAGCGGATGGAGCCACTCCAGACCGGCCTTGGTAAACTTGGCCAGGTCGAACTCCTCGCCCTGCAGTGCCGCAGTCATCATGCGGGCAAAGCAACTGAAATCCTGCTGACCCTCACCGCTGCCCAGGTAGATGCCGAGGCGGGTTGGGTCGTACGCCTTGTCGAGCATGCCCGAGTCGGCGACGGCCTTTTTAGCGGCGCCGACGGCGAAGCGGGTGTGACGGCCGCGCATCGCCCAGGCTTCGGGGTCGAGGCCGACGTCGCTGATGTCCCAGTTGCGTACTTCGGCCGAGATTTTGGTGGGGAAGCGGCTGGCGTCGAAAATCGAGGTGTAGTCGACGCCGGAATCGCCTTCCTGCAAGCCCTGCCAGACCTGGGCCACTTCGGAGCCCATGGGCGTGACCCAGCCCACGCCAGTAATGACGACGCGTCGTCGTGTCGGACCATCAATCATGGCTTTGTTACCCCTGGAAATCCTGCCGTAGGGAATGTTGCGCCGCCATCATTATATCGGCAGATCGGCCCCGGGCGTCAGGTCTTGGCGTCCTGGGCCATGGCGTCGGTGAGGTATTGGGGGACTTGCAGCGGGTTGCCCTCGGCGTCGCGCCCTATTTCGAACACTCCCAACTGCTTGAGCATTGCCAGCATTGCGGCCGGATCGAACAGCGACTTGCCGGCCCGTTCCTCTGGGAGATAGGCAAACCACATCTCGACCTCGGCTTGCAGCCGCTGGCCCACGTGGCTGGTGCCGCTGACCTTGGCGGCATCCTTGCTGAGGCTTTCAATCGTCATGCAATAGGTGAGCGTGTCGCCGGGTACCGCCGAGAAATGGAACGTCGCCTTGGCCAGCTTGGCCAGCACCACGCGATGCTCGAAATCGCTGTGCTCGGCCACCAGCAGCCCGCCGGTCTGCGCCATGCCTTCGACCACCAGCGGGTTGGGCATCATCGGCGCGCCGGGAAAATGGTCGTGCAAGTGCTCCTCGGCCAACGTGACGTTCTTGATGGCCGTGGCGCGTTTGCCACTTTCGAACTCGGTATAGCGATCGATCCAAAACCAACGCATGGGCGAATCAGGCCGGAGGCCGGAGGAAAGAGGAAAGTGTTGCTTGTGGCCTGTTGAAGTGCGGCCTTCAGCCTTCAGCCTGTCACGCCACTTTGCTTTCGACGTAGCGGCACATGTCTTGGACGGTGAGCAGGTTGCCGAAGTCTTGCACGACGGGGTTGGCTTCGAAGGCGGTGAGGTTGGCGAACTTCATCCGTTCTTTGAGCAGCTTCAAGCCCTCGGGCGTGACGCGACCGTTCTGCACGTACTCGGCGTTGTTGAGGATGTCCTCGGGAAACAACTCGCCGCGCGGGATCTTGATGTTGAAGGCCTTTTCCAGGCGGAACACGATGTCCAGAAAATCGATCGACTCGGCGCCCAAATCGCCCACCAGCCTCGATTCCGGCTTGACCTCATCTTCGTCCACGCCCAGGGCATCCACCAAGGCCAATTGCACCTTCGAGAAAACTTCCTCTTTCGTCGCCATCGCTGGCTCCTCCGGTTAATGGTCGCTGCAAGGTTTGCGAGCGCAGGGTGGTCTAGCGCCGCCGCGCTCCCTTGTCGATTTCGGTTCGGTATACGAGTTGAGCGGCCGTTCGGCCACCGCGAGTCGTCCTCAGGCCGTGCCAGGTGGTGAGTTGCTCGGCGTCGCTGCCGCGATCAGCCCTGCGTCCGGCGCGGAGTCGACGTCGATTTGCGGCCGATAGATCAGGGCCAGGTGTGCCCGTAAATTCTGTTTGAGATGGTCGTCCGCGGCCGCCAGATCCGGGCGCTTGTCGGCCAGGTTGTAACGCTCGAGGGTCAATCTGCCGCGAACCGCGATGCGGCCTTCGACGAGGCCTTGGGTCTTGAGTTGCACCTCGCGGTCGTCGAGCTTGAGAATCTCGGCCGTGACCGTCAGCACGCGCCCCGGTTGAACGAAATCGGCGAAGAGGATATTACGAGCTTCCTTGAGCGTGACGATGCTGTGGGTGAATCCTTCGCTGGCGCGAATCAACCACGCGCCGGCTTCAGTCATGGACTCCAGCATCAACACGCCCGGCATGACGGGAAAGCGCGGAAAGTGATCGGCCAGATACTCCTCGCCCAGCGACAAGCATTTGAGCGTTGTGATTTTGACGCCCGGCTGTAAATCCAAGATGCGATCGACGAACGTAAAGCGCATGCGAACTGCGGCCCCAAGGCGAGGGGGGAATCAACGAATCGGTTAAGTATATCGATCGACTCAATTCGCCACAACCGCGAAACCCGCGCGATTGGCGACCGCCGCCGCTTCGTTAGGAGTGCGTCCGTGCGGCTCGGCGCGGTCGCGATCCGACGTGAGTCAAGTGCGGCGCTCGTGTTGATTGATTCCCTCGGAAGCGTTGCTACGATTTGGTCATGCGAAAAGGGATTGGAGTCTCGCCGGGGGTAGCTGTCGGCACGGCGTATTGCGTGAACGAAATCTTCGTCAATCCGGACGCCAAGCGGCTGGAGGATGGTGAGGCCGGCGCCGAGCTTGACCGGTACCATCAAGCGCGCGATTCGACCGCCGCGGATTTGCACGCTCTGTACGAAAAAGTTGCCAGCCAGGTCGGCCCGGATGAGGCCGCGATCTTTCGAGTTCATGAGGCGATTCTGCACGATCCTTCCTTCGAGTCGAAGATCCGCGCGTTTATCGTCGATGAGCGGAAAACGGCCCCGGCGGCCCTGCACCGCGTGCTCGACGAGTATTCCGAATTGTTTGCCAGCACGCGCGACGAGTACATCAAAGAGCGGCTGGCCGACGTACGCGACGTCGTGATTCGACTGAGCGGACATCTGACCGACGTGCTGCAGCCGGATCGGACCGTGCTCACCGGACCGCTGGTGCTGGTCGTAAGCGAGCTGTTGCCTTCGCACGTCGTAACGCTGGGTAACCGCGACGTGGCGGGCATCGTCACCGAAACGGGCGGCGGCACCAGCCACGCCGCCATCCTGGCGCGCAGCCGCGGCATTCCGGCGGTGTCGGGAGTGAAGGGCATCTGCAAGGCGGTCAAGACAGGCGACACCTTGATCGTCGACGGCCGCGAAGGCCACGTGGTGATCAAACCCGATGCCGAAACCACGAGCGCCTATCTCAAGTTGCAGCGAGAGTTCTTCGACCTGAAGGACACGCTGGCGGAAAACCGCGACCAGCCGGCCATCACGGCCGACGGCGTGCAGGTGGAGCTATTGGCCAATATCAACAACGTGGCCGACGCGAGGGCCGCCGGAGCGATGGGAGCGGTGGGCGTGGGATTGTTTCGCACGGAGTATATCTTTCTTACGCACTCCGACGTGCCGGACGAAGAACAGCAATTGGCCGCCTATCGCGAGATCATCGCCGCCAGTCCCAATCACCAGGTAACGATTCGCACGCTCGACCTGGGAGGCGACAAGACAGTTCCTTACCTGGGGCACGCTCGCGAGGCCAATCCGTTTTTGGGCTGGCGGTCGATTCGGCTGTCGTTCGAGCATCCCGAGTTCTTCGCGACGCAAATCCGCGCAATTCTGCGCGCAGCCGCGCCCGAGCCTGGCATGACCAAGCGCGTGCGGATGCTGTTTCCGATGATCACGACCATCGAGGAACTCCGCCGCGTGCGCTCGATCGTGCGACGGGCCGAAAAGCAACTTCGAGCGCAAGGCAAGCGGTTTGCCGAAGTGCCAACCGGATTCATGCTGGAGGTGCCGGCCGCAGCCGTGTCGATCGATACATTGCGCGAGGAGGTCGATTTCGTTTCGATCGGCTCGAACGACCTGGTGCAATATCTGATGGCCGCCGATCGCGACAATCCCAAGGTGAACCACCTCTGCCAGCCGCTCAGTCCGGCGGTGCTGCGCGTGTTGAGCGGCGTCATTGCCACTTGCAATCGGGGCGGAACTCCGGTGACCCTGTGCGGTGAAATGGCCGGCGCACCGCGGGCATTCGTGTTGTTGTTCGGCATGGGGTTGCGTAGCTTCAGCATGAGCCCCGCATTCATTCCCATCATCAAGCAGCTCACCGCCAGCCTGACCCAAGAGCGCGCCGAGCAAGCGCTGCGCCGCGCTTTGGAAATCAAGACCAGCGCCGGCGTGCGGCGATTCATGGCGACCGAGATCGCCGACATCGCACCCGACCTGAAATTGCTCGACACGGCATAATTGACATTGGCAACAGGAGATTCACCATGGCGGGATCGCGAAGAATTGTCTGGCATCGCACGGCATTGCTGACGCTGGTTTTGGCCGGCGGATCGTGGATGGCAACGAGCGCACGGGCGGCCGATGAATCGTCCGGCGAAACGGCCGAGCAAAAGTACGTCATCTCGATCGAGAGAATCTGGGATCTCGCGGGACACTCGGCGTTCACCGATATCATCGAGTTTCGCGACTACTTGTATTGCTCGTTTCGCGAAGGGTCCGGCCACATTCCGGGGCTCAACGGCGTGGTTCGCGTGATTCGCTCGCAAGACGGCGCAAACTGGGAGTCCGTGGCTTGTCTCGATGAGCGGCACGTCGATTTGCGCGATCCGAAGCTGTCGCTCACGCCCGATGGGCGACTGATGATCAATTGCGGCGCCTCCTACTATCATGGCTCGCAGCGCTTGCGCATCGAGTCGCGCGTGGCATTCTCATCCAGCGACGGCGCCAGCTTTGGTCCGCCAGTGAAGGTGGTTTTCCCGCCAGAAATGATCACGGGAGGCGATTGGTTGTGGCGCGTCACGTGGCACGCGGGGGTCGCGTGGAGTTGTGTGACGCAGGCGCCGCGCGACGGCGAGCGCGGCGTGCGGCTGGTGCGCAGTGACGATGGGATTCACTACCAGGAAGTGGCGAAGCTGGACGTGGAAGGCGCCAACGAGACCACCGTCCGCTTTCTGCCCGACGAAACCATGGTGGCAATGATCCGCCGCGAGGCGAAGCCGCCGGTGGGCTATATCGGCACGGCCAGGCCGCCTTATCGCGAGTGGACGTTCAAGCCCAGCAACAAGCGTTACGGCGGGCCCAATTTCGTGCGGCTTCCCGGCGGAGCGTGGCTCGCAGGCAGCCGCAACTACACTCCGTCCGCGCAAACGCAACTTTGGTGGCTGGAGGTCGAAAGCGGCCAGTTTCGCGATTTGTTGACGCTCCCCAGCGGCGGCGACAACAGTTACCCCGGCTTTGCAATCGACGAGCCTAACAATCGCATATACGTCTCGTACTACTCCAGTCACGAGGGCAAGGCCGCCATCTACCTGGCGACCCTGCGGCTCGATGCGCTGGAGGAAGCGGCTGGCGTACCGTCACGTTAATCGGTGGAAATCTTTTCGCCACGCCGATGCCGTCGGCGGGTGCGACGGACCGCCAGATATCCCGGCACCAGCGCGACGCCGGCAATCGGCAGCCACGGAGCCAGGGTGACGGCCGCGATCAACAGCGCCTCGCCAACGGCTTGGATGGCCGCTAGCGAGCCTTCGAACGAGCGGCGGACGCGGGTGGCAAGCGTCGGAGCTTGCGGCGGTTGATAGTCCTTGATCTCTTCGATGCTGAGCGTGACGGTGGTGAGCGACGTGAGATCGGCCAGCACGCGCATGCGGCCCTGCATGCGTTCCAGCTCTTCGCGCACGCGCGACAGCTCGCGCTCGATGGCGATCACGTCCTCTAGCTTGCCGGGTCGCTCTTCCAGCAGCTTCAGCAGCCGCTCTTCCTCCTTGGTTTTGTTGCGGATACGCGCTTCGACGTCATAGTACTCCTCGCTCACGTCGCTCGAGGTGGTGCCGACGCTCTTGACTTCGCCCAGGCTCTTCGCGGTGTTGACGAACTCTTCATAGCGGTCCACGGGCACGCGAATGGTCCAGGTGGCGCGGCGATTCGAGCCGCTGACGCCGTGCAGCGTCGACGAGGCTACGTAGGCGCCGTACTTCTTGACGAGTTCGACAACGCGTTCGGGCAGGCCGCTGAAGTCTTCGACCACCAGGTCGATTTGCCCGTTGTAGATGATCTTGCGGTCGGCTCCGGGCGAGGTGCTGACGATGGGCTCGCCGGTCCCGACGCCAGTGGCGTCCTTGCTGAAGCGCGTTGGCACGACCTGAGCGCCAAGATAGTAGCTATCGGCAGGCGCAGCCGTTGCGGCGGGAGCCCCGATTTCTGATTCTGACGCGGCCTCCTGCGCGGATTTGTGGGCGAACTCGACGCCGCAGCCAACGAAGGAGAGGACCGCGACGAGCGACGCGGCGCCGAAGAACTTTTTAGTTCCTAGCAAGCAAGTGGGCTCGCTGCTGCCAGCCGACTGGCCGTGTTTTTCGGGTCTTCCGGTGGTCGCCCTTGGCCTACTATCAACCTTGGACTCAATCGTTCGGGGAGACATGGCGTTGGGTTCCTGAACAAGACGGGATGCGAGATGGGACGGCCTGGTTGTGTTGCCAAGCCTTGGATGCGCGCCGCCGCCGAATTGTTCCCTTGCCGCTGGCGGTGGTAGCTGACTTCGCCTGGATTTCTGAGAGACACGGCCGGTTTGCAGCCACGAAACGACAGCGGCTTGGGCCGGTTTCTGGCGATCGAACCTCCTGGGCGGCGCTTGCGTATGGCGAAGTAGGCTTGGTTTGGCGGCCGTTGGGCGCAGCCAGGCCGGTTCTATGGTATGGTTCCCAGGCCGCCGGGAGCGCGTATAATCGGGGCGCTTTCAGGCACTCCGCCCTTAGCGACAACGCTACCAGCCAGCTTCCGCGTCTTAACTCGCCGCTTAACTCACCCAAAGGGACGATCCATGATGGTTCGCACTCGATTTGCGTCTTGGCTCTTGCTTGCACTGGTCGCGTTGACGGCGACCGGCGCCGTGGTTGCAACCGAGTCGCCGGCCCAGGCGGCCGCCAAGAAAGTACATTCGATCGAGGGCATTACCGAGTATCGCCTCGACAACGGCTTGCAAGTGTTGCTCTATCCGGATCCCTCGCGGCCAACGGTCACCGTGAACTTGACGGTGCTGGTCGGCTCGCGGCACGAGGGCTATGGCGAGACGGGCATGGCCCATTTGCTCGAACATCTGGTATTCAAGGGCACGCCCACGCACAAGGCCATTCCCCAGGCGCTGCAACAGCGCGGCGCGCAGTTCAACGGCAGCACGTGGGTCGATCGCACGAACTACTACGAGACGTTGCCCGCCAGCGACGACAATCTGGAATTCGCGATTCGTTTGGAAGCGGACCGCCTGGTGAACAGCTTCATCAGTCAGGACGACTTGCTGTCGGAAATGACGGTAGTGCGCAGCGAGTTCGAGCGCGGCGAGAATTCGCCCTCGAACCTGCTCGACAATCGCATCATGTCTGCGGCGTTCGATTGGCACAACTACGGCAAGTCGACGATCGGCAACCGCACCGACATCGAGCGCGTGCCCATCAAGAACCTGCAGGCTTTCTATCGCAAGCACTACCAGCCGGACAATTGCGTGCTGGTGGTGGCGGGCCGCTTCGAAGAGCCGAAAGCCCTGGAACTGATCGACAAGTATTTCGGCTCGCTGCCCCGCCCCACTCGCCAACTGGACAAGACGTATACCGAAGAACCGCCGCAGGACGGCGAGCGCTCGGTGACGCTCAGACGCGTGGGCGAACTTGGCATCGTGGCGCTGTGCTACCACGTGCCGTCCGGTCCGCATCCGGACAATGCGGTGCTCGACGTGCTGTCGAGCTGTCTGGCCTCGGCCCCCTCGGGAACGCTCTACAAAGCGCTCGTGGAGACCAAGCTGGCCACCAACGTCTCGGCCGGCAACGTCAGTTGGCACGATCCGGGCGTATTCCAGCTTCAGGCCGAAGTGCGTAAAGGGGATTCGATCGACGTCGTTCGCGACAAGATGATCGAGCTGACCGAAGCGGCCGGCGAGAAGCCGTATAGCGCCGAGGAAATCGAACGGGCCAAGCAGCAGTTCCTCAAGCAGCGCGAATTGGCGGCCACCGACACCGGCCGCATCGCCGTGCAATTGAGCGAGTGGGCCGCCCAAGGGGACTGGCGACTGTACTTCCTGCATCGCGACCGGATCGAGGAAGTGACGGCCGAACAGGTGCAAGCGGCGGCTAAGAAATTCTTGCGGCGCGAGAATCGCACGCTGGGCGTGTTCATTCCCACCGACGAGGCGGAAAAGACTGAAGTCCCGGCGACGCCCGACCTGGCGGCGATGTTCGACGGCTACAAGGGGCGCGGTGAGATTGCAGCCGGCGAAGTGTTCGGCGTGTCGCCCGCGAACATCGATGCGCGCAGCAAGCGGGTTGCACTTCCCGAGGGAATCAAGGGACTGTTGTTACCGAAAAAGACCCGGGGCGAGACGGTGAATCTGCGGCTGGTCTTGCGCTATGGCAACATGGATTCGCTCAAGGGCTACAACGTCGCCGCCGAGTTCCTTCCGGAACTGATGACCCGCGGCACCAGCAAGCTCACGCGGCAGCAAATTGAAGACGCACTGGACAAGAATCGAGCGAATCTTTCGGCCTCGGGCGAAACGGGCGTACTGTCGTTCTCAGTGCAGACCAAGCGCGAGAATCTGCCGGCCGTGCTCGACCTGTTGCGGCAGATTCTGCGCGAACCTACGTTGCCCCAGGACGAGTTCGAAGTTCTCAAGCGACAATATCTGGCCGCGGCTGAAGAGCAACGCACCGATCCGGCCGCACTGGCAATCACGCAGGTGCGCCGCGCAGTGTCGCCGTACGGCAAGGACGACATCCGCTACATCCCCACGGTCGACGAAGAAGTGGAGCGCTATCAGGCCGTCACGGCGGAACAGGTCCAGGGCTTGTACGCCAAGTTCCTGGGCTCGCAAGCCGGAGAGTTGGTGGTCGTCGGCGATTTCGACGAGCAGGAAACCGTCAACGCATTTCGGGCAGCGCTGTCGGGCTGGAGCACGAACGAGTCGTACGCCCGCATTCCGCGCGAATATTTCCCCAACGTGCCGGGCGGTCTGGAGACGATCAACACGCCGGACAAGGCGAACGCGGTGTACATGGCCGGCCTGTCGTTTGCCATGAAGGATTCGAATCCCGAGTACCCGGCAATGGTGATCGGCAACTACGTGTTGGGCGCGGGTACACTGTCGTCGCGCTTGGGCGACCGGGTGCGGCAGAAGGACGGCCTGTCATATGGCGTGCGGTCGTACGTGGCCGCCGACACGCTCGACGCCAGGGCCAGCTTGACGATCAACGCCATCTGCAACCCGGCGAACATCGAGAAAGTGAACGCCGCAATCGCCGAAGAGATCGACAAACTGTTGGCCGACGGCATTACGGAGGAAGAACTGGCCCGCTCGAAGCAGGGCTACTTGCAGCAACAGCAAGTGTCTCGCACCAACGACGGTGTGTTGGCGCTGCTGTTGGCCGACACGCTGTACGCCGGCCGCACGATGGCCTATTACGCCGAGCAGGAGCAACAGATCGAAGGTCTTTCGACCGAGGATGTGGTGAAGGCCCTGCGCAAGTACATCGATCCGAAAAAGCTGGTGATCGTGGACGCCGGCGATTTTTCGAAGAAGGAAGCGGCGGCGAAGTAGCCAGCAGGATCGGGCGGGCGGTTATGCGCCGGCGTCGAATTGCCGCAATGCTTCGAATGTGACGATGCCCACCGCGTTCGACAGGTTGAGGCTGCGGGCCTCGGGCCGGATGGGAATGCGCAGCAGCCGCTCGGCATGTTGCTCGCGCAGCGAGGGGGGCAACCCTTGCGACTCGTTACCGAAAACGAGCACGTCGCCGCGAGCGAAGCGTGCGTCGAGATAGCTGGTTGGGGCCGTCTTGGTGAACAACCAGGGTCGGCGGCCGGGCAACCGCTCGAGTAGCGCCGGCCAATCGTCGACGGCTTCCCAATCGAGATGTTCCCAATAATCGAGCCCCGCGCGGCGCAAGTAATAGTCGTCCAGGCGGAACCCTAGCGGGCGCACCAGCCACAGCTTGCAACCTGCCGCCACGCAGGTGCGACCGACGCTGCCCGTGTTGTGCGGGATCTCAGGCTGGTGGAGAACGATGTGCAATCGCGCGTCGTACTTGGGCGGCTGGCTCATAACGTCCGTCAGCATACTCGGGCCCGCGCTGCCGGTCGAATGCGTCGCCGGCGCCACTTTGCCTTGACGCGTCCGAGCGATACGATGGACGGCTACACGCAGGCATTCTCTACATCCATAAGCGAGCCAGTTTGCAGCCATGACCGACGCTCATGTCGCCCGATATCAGCCGGCGCTCGATTTTGCCGAGCGCCAGGTGGCCGCCACGATCGAGCGGACGCCGGACTTCTTTCCGATCTATACGACCGCCGGCCGTTGGTTTCACCAGGGCGAGTTGTGGACCGACTGGACCGGCGGGTTCTTCGCAGGCCTGATGTGGCAGTTCGTGAAACGCGGCGTCAATCCGGCTTGGCGGGCACGCGCAGAGCACTACAGCAAACTGCTGGAACATCGGCAGCACGATCGCAACGTTCACGATCTGGGCTTCATTTTTCTCAATACCTATCGACCTTGGTTCGAGTTGACCGGCGACGAGCACTTGCACCAGGTGCTGATTCAAGCGGGTCGCACGCTGGCGATGCGCTTTCAGGAAAAGGGACAGTACCTGCGCTCGTTCGTGGCGCCGGAGTCGCTGTTCATCGATATCATGATGAACGTTCCGCTGATCTTTTACGCGGCGCGCGAGACGGGCGACGCCGAGCTGGCGCGCGTGGCCGCTGCGCATTGCCGCACCACGCGCGACACGATCGTCCGGCCCGACGGCTCGACGGCACACGAGGGCATCTTCGATCTGGAGACGGGCGCGTTTCTGCGCCAGGCAACGCACCAGGGTCTGCGTGCCGACAGCAACTGGGCGCGGGGTTTGGCCTGGTCGCTGTATGGCTATGCCCAGGTGTATGCGCTGACCGGGGACGTGGAGTTTCTTGACGTGGCCGAGCGGAATGCGGATTTCTGGCTGACGCACCTGCCCAAGGATCGCGTGCCTTATTGGGATTTCGCGGCCGATTTGTCGGCGCCGCTGCCTTGGGGACCGCAAAAAGATTCGTCGGCCGGCGCAATCGCCGCTAGCGGTCTTTTGGAACTGGAACGGCTGACGCGCTCGGTCGACCGCGCCGTGGCCTATCGTCAGACCGCGCTGGCCATGCTCGATGCGCTGGTGACGCCCGAGTATCTGGCCGACCGAACGCCCGGTTGGGAGGGCATTCTCAAGCACGGCGTCTACCACACCGCCAAGAACCTTGGCGTGGACGAATCGGTGATGTGGGGCGATTTCTTCTTTGTCGAAGCGATGATGAAGGTCGTCGCGCCACGGGCGACGCACTAGGGACGCCGCGCGCGTAGCCCCGAGAGATTGAGGTATGCTCGAGTTATGGGAACTGGTGGCGATGCCGTGATTCGAGTTGCGCTATTGGGCGTGGACGCTCAGACGCTGGCGCTTGCGCGCGCCGCGGAGGATAGCCGGCAATTCGAGCTGGCCGGCGCGTGCGACTTGGAGAGCTGTCCGGATGCGGGCGCCGCCGCGGCGTTGCTGGCCAGCTTTCCGCGGCTGCGGCAGTTCGACGCGTGGGAATCGCTGCTCACGGGACAGCAGGCCGACGTGGTGATCGTGGCCCGCTCAAAGTATGAGGATCTTCGCGCCGAGCAGCTACGTAAACTGATTCAGACCAGCGTGCCGGTGATGACGTCGCACCCGGTGCAGGATTCGATGCTGGTGTACTACGAGCTGGACATGATCAGGCGAGACACCAACAGCCTGGCGATGCCCTACTTGCCCGAGCGGCATCATCCCGCCGTGCAAGCCGTGCGCGCGATCGTGGCGCAAGGCGATGCGTCCGCACTTGGCGCGGTCGAACAGGTGATCGTGCAGCGTCGCGCTGTCTCGACCGACAAGCGAACCATCGTGGCGCAGTTTGCGCGCGACGTGGACGTGATTCGCGCCGTGGCGGGTGACATGACGCGGCTGGGCGCCATGGCCGGCACGCAGCAGCCCGACAGTTACGCGGGCCTGGGCGTGCAGATGTCGGGCCCGGCGAGCGTGGCGGCACGTTGGTCGGTCGATCCGCCGCAGGCGGAGCCGGGCGGACAGCTCACCGTGCTCGCGGCGCAGGGCAAAGCCGTCATTGAAATGCGGCCGGACGGTGCCCCGTGGACTCTGGAGCTGAGCACCGGGGGACGCACGGACCGGCAGGCGTTCGAGAGTTGGAGTCCGGCGGCGGCGGCACTCGAGCAACTGGCGGAGGCGCTCGCGGGTGCGGCGCCGCAGCCCGATTGGGTCGATGCCTCGCGCGCGGTGGAGTTGGCAGAGACGATCGAACGCAGCCTGCACAAATCGCGGACCATTGACCTGTACTACGAGGACTACACCGAGCAAGGGACCTTCAAAGGGCTGATGACGTCCATCGGATGCGGGCTATTGATTTTTGGTCTGATGGTGATGGGCTTCGTAGCCATTGGCGACCACCTGGGTTTGCCGGTGAAAAAAGCCTGGGCCTATGTGCTGGCAGGCGGCATGGGCATTTTTCTGTTGCTGCAGTTGCTGATGCTCGTGTTTC
>JBBDYK010000309.1:13221-13666 GCA_040901665.1 Pirellulales bacterium
CAAGGACGGCAACCGCCACAGCGAGCGGCCGCTTCCCACGGCGGACAAATAGCACCGCTGTCCTTGGATGGAGGCAGGCCGCAGGCCCTGTCCCTGCTGTTGAACTGCGCAAAGTTTGCCAGTCGTTCCGATTGGCGAAACCTTTCGACATGGCGCGGCCTCGGCAGATGCAAGCCGCGGACTTCGCGGCTGCCGGATCGCGCGCGCGTCGCGTGAAACTGGGACGTTTATTCGGGCCGTGCGTGGCTCGTCTTATGCCGGCCGGCCGGCGGGCCGATTTACACTTCTGCCTACCGCATCTGTGCGTGTTCTGGCGCCAAAATCGTTGGCGCCGGTTCAGCCGGCCTTGCACATCCCTTCCAACCGCAAGTGTTCCCTGCCATGCACCATCGAGTTCGCTGCCGCTCCGTTCGCTTGTCCTGGGGGTTGTGTCTGGGATTGGCGA
>JBBDYK010000310.1:0-2289 GCA_040901665.1 Pirellulales bacterium
CTCCAGGCCGGCCAGACGGTGTCGCCGTCGTCGGTCGCTTGTTGCGCCCATTGAGCGATGGCTCGGTGGGTGCGCGCCGGCAAGGGCGCGACGGCGGCGTGGTCGAAGTAAGCCCAGCGCGCGGCGATCGGCATTTCTGCACGAAAGCGGCGCCAATCGGTGGGGGACGCGGCAGGAGTGTCGGCCATGAGGGTGTTGCTCGGGAACGGGTCACTGGGGAAGCGGGGCCGCCGAAGGAAGGGGCGCCTGGCAACGGGATCAACTGACACGATCGGCCGCGGGCGGTCAAGCCGGTTCGGATCTGGCGTTTGGCCGCGGTTTTCGCCGGTTTTCGGCGCGCCAAGCGTGAACTATATTAGAGCAGGTTTCGATACGGCCGGGTCTGCCCCGATCTTGCGAAATCTCGGCAGGACCGGACGCTTCACCTTCTGCCAGGCGGTCTGGCGCCGTGCGCGCGCGAACCGTGTCCCCGGCAACCGCAGATTCCAGAACGAGACAGAGAATGCCGAGAGTGCTAACTATCGCGGGCATGGTCGTGGCCGCGTTGTTGCTGCTCATGTTTGGGCTGGATCTGGCGATCAAGTTTCCGTTCAGCGGCGCGAGCAAGATCATGGATATCTTGTTCGTGGTGGCCGCACTCATGTTAGGCTACATGAGCTGGACCACGTTTCGAGAGCAGACGTAGAGCCTGGGAACGAATGCACTCTCGCGCCGAGGGGCTGCGTCCCATTTGCCTCCCCAGGCACCGAAAAACTGGGACAGTCCCCCGCACTTTCGCCCACGGCAGGTTAGCATGCGAGTCGCTGTGATCGGCGCTGGGCCGGCCGGAATGACCGCGGCTTACGAACTGAGCCGCCGCGGCGCGCAGGTGCAAGTCTTCGAAGCGAGCGACCGCATGGGCGGGCTGGCCCGCTCGCTCGACCTGTGGGGTCAGCGCGTCGATCTGGGTCCGCACCGCTTCTTCTCCAGCGACGCGCGCGTCAACCGCCTGTGGCTGGAGGTGGTGGGGCGGGAGTACAAGATGGTCGAGCGCATGACGCGCATCTATTACCAGGGACGGTTGTTCCGCTATCCGCTGATGCCGCTCGACGCGCTGGCCAAGATGGGCCCCGTCAATGCCGCGCGCTGCTTGTTGAGCTATGCGAAGCAAAAGCTCACTCGGCAGCACGCCGCGAACCGCGACGAATCGTTCGAAACCTGGGTCGTGTCGCGCTTTGGGCGGCGGTTGTTCGAGATGTTCTTCAAATCGTACAGCGAAAAGTTGTGGGGCATTCCCTGCGACGAGCTGGACGCGGACTTCGCCGCCCAGCGGATCAACAAGTTCTCGCTGGGCGAAGCCGTGCGCAGCGCGCTTTCGCCGCGGCGCCGCGCCCGTCACCGAACGCTGGTCGATCGCTTCGCCTATCCGCTGGGAGGAACCGGCAGCGTTTACGAGAAAATGGCGCTCGGGGTTGAGCGCTTCGGCGGCCAGGTCCATTTGCAATGTCCGGTGACGCGCGTGGTGCAGGAGGACGGCCACGTGCGGGGCGTCGAGCTGCACGACGGGCGGTTCGAGCCGGCCGATCGCGTCATTTCCACGATGCCGCTGACATTGCTGATACAAGGCCTGAGCGGCGTGCCGCAGGAAGTTCGCCAGGCGGCCGCTGCCTTGACGTTTCGCAATACCGTGCTGGTTTACTTGCACGTGGACGGGCGCGAGTTGTTTCCCGACCAATGGATCTATCTGCACGCGCCCGAGCTGCAGATGGGGCGCGTCACGAACTATCGCAACTGGGTCAGCGAGCTCTATGGCCAGGCGTCGACCACGATCCTGGCCGCGGAATACTGGTGCAATTCCTCGGACGCAATGTGGACCGACAGCGACGAACGACTGATCGAGTTGGCGACGCGCGAGCTGCGCAGCACGGGCTTGCTGGGCAGCGCGGCGGTGTTGGCGGGGCACGTCGTGCGCGTGCCGCGTTGTTATCCGGTGTATGCGCGCGGCTACCGGCTGCACTTGCGGCAAGTGATGGACTATGTGCACACCGTGCGCGGATTGAGTCCCATCGGCCGCTATGGCGCGTTCAAGTACAACAACCAGGATCACAGCATTTTGTTGGGCATCTTCGCCGCCGAGAACCTGCTGGCCAACGAGCACCACGACTTGTGGTCCGTCAACACCGACTACGACCGCTATCAAGAGTCAGCGCTGATCACCGACACCGGGCTGGTCGAGCAGCCGGCGCCGTAGCGACGGCCGCATCCGGAAGGCCGCATCAGGGGCGTGCTGGTTGCGCGCGGAACTTTTCG
>JBBDYK010000310.1:2299-13603 GCA_040901665.1 Pirellulales bacterium
TTCGATTTGCTCGGCGGTTGCGTTGGCGCCGCTGTCACGCGCCAATTGGGCGCCTTTTTCAGCGGTGGCGATGGCCAACGCACGGCGCCCGGCCAGCGCATAGGCCGTCGCCAGCGTGGTATACGCCTCGATCGTTTCATTGGCGCGCAGCGCCTGCTCGAGATGGCCAGTTGCCTGCTCGGTGTCGCCGGCGCGCAAGAGCGACACTCCCAGATTGTTGTGGGCTGGTCCAAAATCAGGTTCCAGTTCGAGCGCGCGCTGGTGGTGATCGCGGGCCTGATCGGTCTTGCCCAATGCTTCCAACATTCGGCCGAGGTTGTTGTGCGAGGCCACGTGGTCTTCTTGCAATCGGAGTGCCTGCCGGTAGTGCTCGATTGCCGCCGTTGGGTTCAATTCCTCGAACAGCAGTCCCAAATTGTAGTGTGCGTCGTAGGAATCGGGTTTCAGCTGCAGGGCATATTCGAAATGGCGCTGCGCAAGGTCGTGCTGTCCTGCCCTGGCGAGCAGGACGCCCAGGTTGATGCGCACGAGCGAGGCTTCAGGCTGGTGCTCGAGCGTGTCTTGCCAGAGCGTCAGTTCATCGCGATAGACTTCCAGGCGCCGCGCGCTTAGAACCGCAAAGACGCCGGCCAACGCGGCAGCCGCGACCATCGTCGAAATCAGGGCCGCGCGGCTCAATCGCGTCCGGGACTCACTGCGCCGCATCAACGACTGCAGAAGCGCAAAGCCACCGACAACCACCGACGCGACAATCGCCACCAGCGGCAGGTACATCCGACGCTCGACGGCGACCTCGTGCAACAACGGCACGGCGAACGTTGGCGACAGAATGACGACGACCCATGCCGCCGCGTATCCCAAGGCGCTGCGTCTCCACACGAGCCATACGAGCAGCGCGCCCAAGAGCCCGGCCGAGATCAACCAGGGCCATGCCGCGGATACCGTCTCCAAATACGGCATGTCGTAATGAATCGACAGCGGCCAGGGCCACACCGCCAGCTTCAGATACAAAAACAGCACTTTGGTCTGTGTCAGCCACCAGGCCACGGCGGAAACTCCCATGCCGTAGCCCACCAATGGCGTGCGCGGTCCGTTCCAATTGATGCCCAAGAGCGCTGTCCACGTGAGCGCCAAAGCCACGTACAGCGGCCAACTGCGTCGCAAGGATTTGGCAAACGATCCCGCGACAAACGTGCGCTCACACAGCAGGATCATTGCCGGTGCGGTGGCCATCATCTCCTTGCTCAACATGCCCGCCAGACAGCACGAAGTAGCCAGGATCAACCAGGCGGCGCGCTGGGCCGTGCCCTGGGCGCTCCAGTATCCAATGCTGGCCGCCAGCGTGGCCAGATAGAAAAGCGCATACATCAGCTCGGTGCGTTGCGTGACGTATTCGACGGATTCCGTCGTCAGCGGATGGAGCGCCCAAAGTAGTGCTACGGCAAAACCAAGCGTGCCTGATGCACCTTCGAATCGTCCCTGAAAAAAATCGAGACGCAGCGTGCAGGTCATGATCCTCCAGATCAATAGTGCCGAAAGAATATGGACTGCCAGGTTGAAGGCGTGATAACCGAACGGCGAGAACTGGCCGAGGTGATAGTTGATGGCAAACGTGAGATTGACCACGGGCCGAGCCGAGACGGGCGTGCCGGCTGTTGGATTCAACGGACCCTCCTGGCCGTCGCTTCCCCACAAGGGCCACAACTGCCGGATCGATCGATTGTGTTGCACCGCGGCAAAATCATCAAAAATCAACGGAGCGTCGAGTGCCCGTCGATAAACCAGCACGACGGCTCCGCACAGGATCGCCACACCCGCAATCGCCAGCAGGAGTCGCGTGGCGCCGCTGCGATCGCGCGGCGCAAAGGCGTCGTCGCGTGCACTACTGGGGAATTGTCTGGCGTCGTTCATGATGGCACATGCGCCCGAGGAGAACACCTGCTCGATAGGTGCGATCCGGCGACCCACGAACCGGCCGGTCTTGTAATCTTAGCTTTCTGGCGCGGGCGCCCCGAGCAATCTGGCGGGAATCTGCGATACGTGGCAAGCGGGCCGGCCCCGCCGCGCTCGGTTGCAACGCCGCTAGCGTCGACGATAATGGGCCCTCGTGGAATGGCCGCCGCAGCAACCAGGGAGAACATCGTCATGAATCAGCTTTCTCGACGCGAGGTGTTGAAAACGGGCGCACTGGCGGCCGCCACGCCGGCAGTGCTGGCGATGCTGGGATCCACGGCCACGGCCGCCGATCCATATGCCGATGCCCGACTCGTCGACGGCGAACCGCCGCTGCCGCAAAAAGGGTCGTTTACCGTGGCGGTCTTGCCCGACACGCAGAACTACAGCGAGCGCTACCCGGAAACGTACCTGGCGCAGACGAACTGGATCGTCGAGAACCAGAAAGACCGCAACATCGCCTGGGTGTTGCACCTGGGAGACATTACCAACAACAACGCCGTGGCCGAGTGGGAAAACGCCCAGCGTGCCATGCGCGTGCTGGATGGCAAACTGCCGTACTCGCTGGTGCCGGGCAATCACGACTATAGCGCCGGCGGCGACTGCCAGGATCGCACCACATTGCTGAACGACTATTTCGCGGTGGGCCAGTATCGCGAAACGCCTACGTTCGGCGGCAGCTACGATCGCGAGCCGGACCGGTTGGAGAACAGCTATCACTTACTTTCGGCCGAGGGGCGCGACTTCCTGGTGGTGGCACTCGAGTTCGGTCCGCGCCGCGACGTGGTGCGCTGGGCCAATGAGGTGGTGGGCAAGCACAAGGACCGCGCGGCCATTCTCATCACCCACGCCTACATGTATTACGACGAGACGCGCTACGATTGGAAAAAGTATGGCGACAAGCAACGCTGGAATCCGCACAACTACGGCGTGGCCAAGGCCACGGCGGACGACGTGACCGACGGCGAGGAACTTTGGAACGAATTGATCGCCAAGCACGAGAACTTCGTGTTCACGCTCAACGGGCACGTGCTCAACGACGGTCTGGGGCGCACCGTGACCGCCACGCCCGCGGGGCGCGACGTGCACCAGGTGCTGGTCAATTTCCAGATGAAGCCCAAGGGAGGCGACGGCTGGTTGCGCTTGTTGGAGTTCCGCGCCGATGGGAAGACCGTGCAGACCTACGACTATTCACCCACCCGCAAGCAGTTGAACCAGTCGCCGCAGAACGAGTTCGCGATGAAATTGGCGCCCGTCGGCGGTGCGTGAAGCAACGGCTACTTACGCCGCGGGGCGGAGGATGGAGCGGGAGGGGCGGCTCTCTTGTTGGCCGGCGAGTCGGGCGGCGGTGGCGCCGATGGTGGCTATTTCCAGCACTCCCTGACGCCGTCGCTGGTCGACGTCGGCCAAGAGGCTCGCCAATGCGCGCTCGGCCGAGCGGCCCCGCGCGGCAAGGCGAGGTGCGTCGATCACCAACTGCACGAGGCCCCGCTCGGCGATCGCGCGGTCGATCTGCCGCCGCGCCGCGTGACGACCACCGCCGGGCAGCCAACGACTGCGGCCGGGCAATTCGCAGGAGACCGGAAAGCCCCACACTCCGAACCGCAGCAAACTCGGTTGCATGCGGTTGGACGACTTTCCCACGCCCATGCCGGCCGCGTGCCGCACCGCCACGATGCCGTGGCCGCTGACCACGTCGAGATGCTCCACGACGCTCTGCGAGCGCGCGACGAGCGTGTTAACTGCCAATCCCTGGAACTTGAGCGATGACAAGCGCTGAACCAGCTCGCGGGCGAGCGTGCCGCGGGCCGACGATTCGTCACCGACGGCCAGCGCCAGTTCGTGCGTAGTGCCGATGTCGAGTGTCGTTGCCGACAGGGGATCGGATGCGCACCAGGTCGCCGGCAGGCGGCGCTCGGAGAACATGGCCAGCAGTCGCTGGAGAATCGCGTCGCGCTGGCGATGCGCCACGAGTTGCGTCGCGGCGTCGGGAGCATCCATGTCGATCGAGATCGTCAGAATTGCCTTCGTCAGCCGAGCGCTCATATTGCGATCCTCCCCACGTCGAACCGGTTGGTACACGGCCGGGTCCGTTCTAGAAAATCGGCAGCCGTCGGAAGCGGGCTGGATCAAAACCGACTGCACCCGGCTGCTAGCAGGTGGCGGGCGCGCACGCACATTCCGCACAGAGTTGCCAAATGCGGATCGCAGCCGTTACAGATTGCCAGGCGGCTGAAAGTGCGCCGGGCTGACTTCTTGCGAATCCGGCTACGTGCCGGGATTGCTGGGCTGGCGGTGTTGGGCGGCGAGGATAGCGTCGACCAATCCCGGCATCGTGTACTGTCGCGCTTCAGCCGCGACCTCGTAGCCCAGTTCCCGCAGCGTGGCGGACGTGACTGGGCTGATCGACGCCAGGCGGCTGTTGCGCAAATGATCGCCAAACATTCCCGCCAGGGCCCGGGCGATGGCCGAACTGGTGACCGTGACCCAGTCGATCGCGCCGTTGGCGAGCAGTTCGGCAACCTCCGGGTCGGGTTGCGTGACATCGCGGCTGGCATAAACCACGACTTGATCCACCTGGCAACCGGCCGCAGTCAGCTCTTCGGCCAGCACTTCGCGCCCGCGACTGGCACGGACCAACAGCATGCGCGGTCGATCGGCAATGTTTTGTTTCAGCGCCGCGGCCAATGATTCGGCCCGGTACTCGTCGGGAAGCAGGTCGGCGTGCAAGTGATAGCGAGCCAGCTCGTCGGCCGTGCCGGGACCGATGGCGGCCAGCTTGACGCCGGCCAACGATCGTAAATCACGCGTCGCAAGCAGCCGGTCCAACAAGGCGCGCACTCCATTGGCGCTCGAAAAGACCAACCAGTCGAACTGCGCGAGTTGGGCCAACGCGCGATCGACCGGCTGCCAATCGTCGGGCGGGCCGATTTCAATGGCCGGCTGCAAAAGGACGCCCGCGCCGAGCTCGTCGAACAGAGCGGCGAGCCGTTGGGCCTGGTGTCGCGGTCGAGTGACGAGGATCTGTCGGGCAAATAGCGGGCGGTCGACGAACCAGCCGCGCTGCGAATGAAGCGCGGCAACCTGACCCACGATGAACAACGCCGGCGGGCGCAGATGGCGTTCGGCCGCACGCTGGGCGAGCGTGCCGAGCGTGCCTTGGATGGTTTCCTGGTCGGGCCAAGCGCAGCGGCGCACGATGGCTGCCGGCGTGTCGGCGGGCTTGCCCGCTCGGATCAGCTCCTCGGTCCAATGGCCGACCGTGGTTACGCCCATATAGAACACCAACGTGCCGGGGAAGGCAGCCAGCGCGGCGTAGTCGAGACCGGGCGCCAGTTTGTCGTGGCGTTCTTGTCCGGTCACCAGCGCCACGGCCGACGCCGCGTCGCCTTGCGTCAAGGGAATGCCGGCATAACTGCCCACGGCCAGCGCGGCGGTGATGCCGGGCACGATCTCGTAGGGGACATTCGCGCTTTCGAGCGCGGCGATTTCTTCGGCGGCGCGAGCGAACACTACGGGATCACCGGCCTTGAGCCGCACGACCGATTTGCCGGCGCGCGCTAGCGCGATCAATTGTCGATTGATCTCGTCTTGCGGCACGATGCGGCCGCGACCGTGGCGTCCCAGGCAGACCAACTCCGCTGCGGGCCGAACGTGAGCGAGGATGCGGGGATTGACCAGATAGTCGTAGAGCACGACGTCCGCCCGCTCGAGACAGCGACAGCCGCGCAGCGTCAGCAGGCCGGGATCCCCGGGGCCCGCGCCGACCAGATAGACCTTACCCGCGCTGGTAGGCATGTGAGCCTGCGTTGTTTTGCCGGACGTTGGCGGCTAAAATGAGGGTTTGGCGACGTTTTGCTATTATCATCGACGGCGCCGCATCACAAAAGGGCAGCACACGAAACGTGACGACTGACGCCGCATCCTCTGGAGGTCCGAGCCGGCAACCGATTGCCCCGGCCATCCGCCGCCGCTTGCAGCAATGCTTCGAGCATGGCAGCCGCAGCGCCGCCAAGGGGGACTTCGCCTACGCCTCGGACATGTTTTCGGCCTGCGTGCGCGACGATCCGTCGAATCAAATCTACATCAAGCAGTTTCTGGACAATCTGGCCAAGAAGTATAACGACAACAAGAAGGGGGCCGGCTTCACCAGCGCTCCCAAGGCGGCCGCGCTCAAGGGCAGCATCAAGAAGGCCCGCTACTCTCAGGACTGGGACTCGGTGCGCAAGAGCGGCATCGAGATGCTCAAGATCAATCCCTGGGACATCTCGACGCTGGTCGCCATGGCCGAAGCCTGCGACGCACAGAATTTCGACGAGGCGGGGTTGGTCTATCTCAAGCAGGCGCTGGATGTGAATCCGAAGGATGCGGACGTCAACCGCATCTGCGGGCGCACGCTGGCCCGGCTCGGTCAATTCGACCAGGCGATCGCATGTTGGCACCGCGTCGAGCAGGCCAAGCCGGGCGACGATGAAGCAGCGCGCGCCATTGGCGAGCTGGCCATCGAGAAGACCATCAGCCGGGGCGGCTACGAATCGGCCGAGAGCAGCACCGACGTCCGCGCCGCCAAGGGCCTGAAAGACGATCCGCACGCCGAGCGGGCGGCCAAGCTCTCGCCCACCGAGCAGCTCGAAAAGCAAATTGCCAAGACGCCCGACAACGTCGAGTTGTACACCGAGCTGGCCGATCTGCACACGCGCGACGAGAACCACGACAAGGCCATGGAAGTCCTCAAGAAGGCCTTGGAGGCATCCGGCGGCGACGTGATGGTCCGCGAGCGGTTGGAGGACAGCCAACTCCGCCGCGCCCGCCAGCAAGTCGTGGTCGCGGAGAAAAAGTCGGCCAAGGACAAGACGCCGGAAGCGGAAAAACTCGCCAGGAAGATGAAGGTTCAACTCAATTCCATGGAGTTGGACGTCTATCGCTCGCGGGCCGAGCGCTATCCGAACAACGTGGGATTGAAGTACGAGTTGGGGCTGCGGTTGAAGCGCGCCGGCGAGTTTGGCGAAGCCATCAAGTGCTTTCAGGCTGCCAGCGGCGACGTCAAGCGCAAGGGCGCCGTCCACATGGAGCTGGGCGAGTGCTTCCAGCAGATCAAGCAGTACAAGCTGGCCATGGACAACTACGAAAAATCCCTGGAAGCCACCACCGACCGCGAGGCCGATCAGCGCAAGCTGGGGCTGTATCGGGCAGGCAAGCTGGCGCTAGGGCTGGCCGAGAAGTACATGGCGGCAAATCAGGCCGAGGGGCAGGATTACTTCGGCCGGGCCGAAAACCACTTGAACGAGCTGGCGGGCATCGAATTCGGTTACAAGGACGTGGCCCAACTACTGGACAAGATCGCCAAAATCCGTCATAAAGGCTGATTCTCGCCGTCCCTCACGCAGCGTGGCGGCGGCAGGCAATCGAACCCCGAACCTCAATCTCCTCGTTTACGACGGTCCTCCCGACCGCCCGCACCATGCCCAATTCCAAAAGCGCCGCCAAGCGATACCGTCAGAGCCTCGTGCGTCGCGACCGCAACCGCGCTCGTAAGAGCAAGATCAAGACCCAAGTGCGGAAAGTCCGCGAAGCAATCGCCGCCGGTGACGTGGAAAAGGCCGAAGTCGAATTTCGCGCTACCGCCAAGACCGTCGATCAGGCGGCCGCGGGCGGCGTGGTGCACACGAACCTGGCCGGTCGCCTCAAGTCGCGACTGTCGGCCGCCATCAAGGCCGCCAAAGCGAAGAAATAGCCGGCTGACCGATTGGCCCGGCCCATGCTGTCGCTGCGCTATCTTCTGTCGCTGTGCTAACTTCTCAGCCCGGACGTCAACTGACACCGCTGGCTGGTCACCACTCGATGTGCGCCGCCTCGAAGACAGGGCCTTCCACGCAAGTGCGGCGATAATCCCAGTCGCCGCTGGCATCGCGCACTCGAGCCACGCAACTGAAGCAGATTCCAATGCCACAGGCCATTGGAGTCTCCAGTGAGACCTGGCAGGCAACGCCGATGCGCTGGGCCAGCGCCGCCACCGCCGCCATCATCGGTTCCGGTCCGCAGCACACCACGCGCGGCGCCGGCGAATCGAGCAGCACCCGCTCGGCGATCTCGGTTACCAAACCATGATGCCCGCAAGTGCCGTCGTCGGTGCTCGTGTGCACTTCGACGCCGAGAGCGGCAAAATCGTCGACCCCCGCCAGGTAATCCTTGGTGCGGGCTCCGTAGCACAGCGTGACGCTTCGTGCGGGCTTTACCTGGCGCGCCGGATCGCCGTAGGAGCGCAGGCCCAGGTACTCGCGCGCCAGGGCCATGAACGGCGTTTGGCCAATACCGCCGGCCACCATCACGAGGTGCTCCGCGGGCGTGGGAGCAAAGCCGTTGCCCAGCGGCCCCCAGACTTCGAGAGACTGACCTGGCCGCAGCTCGGCCAGTCGCCGCGTCATTCGCCCCAAGATGAGGTAAACCACGTCGATGCCCAGCGGCTTGCCGCCGGCATCCACCACGGTGTCGTACAGCGCCAAGGGCCGACCCAACAGCGGATCGTTGCCAGCGGGCAGCCGCATCATCAGGAACTGTCCCGGCACGATGCGGCGGGCCATCTCGGGACAATCGAAGCGCACGCGAAAGGTGTCGCGTGCCAGCGGCACGTTCTCGATCACGGTGACCCGCTGGTGACAGGCCCGATCGGCATAGTAGGCGGCGTGCAGCGGGTTGGTCATGTTCTGTAATCGGCAGCCGTAGAAGCAAAGGAGGCACCGTGGCGCGCCACTACAGAATATCGCCTCCGGCCTTCGGCCTCCAGCCTCCCGCCTCTTCGGCCAGCGCAGCGGCCATGCGTTGAAACACGCCGTCCCAATCGCGGAATTTGGTCTGGCGGAACAGTCGCATGGTGGGATACCAGGGCGAATCGTCGCGCTTCTGCATCCACCGCCATTCCGCGCCCAAGGGCAGCGCAACCCAGACCGGCGCGGCCATGCCTCCGGCCAGGTGCGCCAAACCCGTGTCGCACGCGATCACCAGATCCAAGTTCGCAATGACCGCGGCAGCGTCCATGAACAAGGTGCCGTCGGCGCCGTACTCGGATCCCAGATCGATGACCCCAAAGCGAGCGTCTGGGGGTAGTGCGGCCAAGGCCGCGAGCTGCTCGCTGCCGGGCCCTTGCTGCAAGCTGATCAGCCGCACGCCGGGCACGTCGGCCAAAGGCCGAAATGCCGCCAGCGGAATGGACCGCAGGCAATCGCGGTGATGATCGGGGCGGCCCTGCCAGACCAATCCGACGCGAAATCCCGGATACGCCTGCAAGCGATCGCACCAGGCTGCGATGCGATCGGGCGGGGCCGCCAGGTAGGGCACGTCGCGCGGCGCTGTGTCGAGCGTCGTACCCAACACGTGCGGCAAGCTCATCAGCGGCACGTGCAGATCGAACGGAGGCAGCGGTCCGTCCAGCGGAAACAGGTTCGGGATGCCGGTATTCTGAAGCAGTGGAATCAACGGAGGCTGCACGGCGACGACGACGTTGCCGCCTTGCGCGGCGACTTGCGGCAGGTAGCGAATGAACTGCAACGTGTCGCCGAATCCCTGTTCCGCATGAATCAAGATCGTGCGGCCGGCCAGCGGGGCGCCGTCCCAACGAGGCTGTGGGAAATCGCGAGTATCGAACTGATCGCAGCGCATGCGCTGCTCGTAGCCCGCCCAGCCGCCGGCAAAGTCACCCTGTGACAATAGCGCGGCGCCGCGGCTGTGCGCCGCCTGAAAACTATGGGGGTCCAGTTCCAAGGCGCGCTCGTAGTACGCCAGCGCCGTCGTCGGATCTCCCAAATCCTTGTAGGTCGTGCCCAGATTGACGTGCAACTCGGCGCGATGCGGCGCCAACGCGAGCGCTCGCTCACAGAGTCGCTGCGCCTCATCGGTTCGGCCCAGGTCCTGCAGCACGACGCCCAGATTGGAAACGGCGGGGACCGAGTCTGGATCCTGCGCATAGGCGCTTTCCAACAATTGCAAGGCTTCGGCCCATTCGCCGCGCTCGCGCAGCAGGTTGCCGAGATTGCACATGGCCTGGATGAAGTTGGGCCGGAGGGCGAGTGCCCTGCGATAGCTTTGGGCGGCCTGGTCCCATTGGCGGCTGATTTGCTGCAGGTTGCCCAGGTTGTAGTGCGCGTCGGGGTGGTTGGGATCGCAGCCCAGCGCGGCGGCGTAGCTGGCGGCGGCCTCGTCAAAGCGCCCCGCGTCTTGCAGCAGCGATCCCAGATTGCTGTGCAATTCGGCGACAAAGGGAGCCAGTCGCACTGCCTGCGCATAGCAGGCGAGTGCCTCGTCGGCATTTCCCAGCAAGCGGTGGACTTCGCCCAGGTTTCCCCAGTGCGCTGCCTGCGTCGGATCGAGCGTCACGGCTCGGCGCAAGTACTCAAGCGCCTCGGCATTTCGTCCCAACTGGCGCAAGGCGATGCCCAACAGGCCGAGCGCGTCGGCGCGTTGGGGTTGTGCATCGACGATCTGCTGATAGACGGCCCGCGCCTCGTCGATGCGTTGGGCACGGTGCAGTTCCAACGCCGTTTGCAGTAAGGAATCGTCGTGAGCCATGGGACCAAGAGCGAGTCATCGGCGAAAGGCAAAGCGCGAGCAGCTTAAGCCCGCGATCGTGGCGCGCGTGGCGTGAATTCGCCGAATGCTATTCGCTGTCGCCCGCAGTGGGATTCTGCAAACGATCCAAGCTGGTTCGTGCATCGATGAAATTGGGGTCGGCTTCCAGCGCCTCTTGGAGACTCTCGATCGCGTCGGCCGTTCGCCCCATCGCCTCGAAGGTGATTCCCAGACGAAAATACGTGTCGGCGTCGGGGCGCAGCGCGATGGCCTGGCGATAACTGGCCACTGCCTCCTGGTGGCGACGTAGTTGTTCGTAGAGCAAGCCCAGGTGGTGATGGATGACCGGCTCGTGCGGTGCCAACCGCAGCGCTTCGGTGTAGCAGTCGAGCCCTTCTTCAAGCTTGCCGAGCCCGCGATAGGCCTCACCGAGATTGGCGTGGTAGGCCGCTTCGGTGGGATCGGCGGCGATGGCCCGGCGCAGATAGTCTTGTGCCGGCTCGAACTGGCCCGCCTGGCGCAGCAGCAGGCCCGCGGCATTGAGGGCTGCGGCATTCTGAGGGGCTTGCTGCAAGACCTCTTGGTATCGTTGCCAGGCCTCGGGCAGTTTGCCATCTCGATGCAGCAACACGGCCGATTTGAGAACTTCGTTGATTTCGGGCATGACTCATTCCGAGTTGGTGCGGAGAACGGAACGCCGATCAGGGCCGTTGCGCCGCGGCCGGCGTGGGCCGTCGACGGCGCGCCACTTTCTTTCTGCCCTTGCCTGTTCCAGAGTCTTCGTTTCGC
>JBBDYK010000311.1:0-13558 GCA_040901665.1 Pirellulales bacterium
GAAACAATACAAGGACGACGGCGGCGACGAGAAGAAAAACGCGGACGGGGACGAGAAGGACGGGGAAGATAAGACCGACGAGAAAAAGGCCGAGGAGAAGAAACCAAAGGAACCCACCAAGGCTGCGGCGGAAGTGAACTTTCCGCTGGGCGCTTTCGGTCGGCAAGCTCCGCCCGAGCAACCCAAGGCCGTGCTGTGGCGGGGCGCTACGATCTGGACCAGCGGGCCGCAGGGCCGGCTGGAAAATGCCGACCTGCTCATCGAGTCGGGCAAGGTCAGCGCGATTGGCAAGGATCTGGCGGCGCCGGAAGGCGCCACGGTGGTCGACGCGTCCGGAAAACATCTCTCGCCCGGCATCATCGACTGTCACTCGCACGCGGCGACCGATGGCGGCATCAACGAATCGGGCCAAACCATCACGGCCGAAGTGCGGATCGGCGACTTTATCGATCCGAGCGATATCAGCATCTATCGCCAACTGGCCGGCGGCGTCACCAGCGCCAATATCCTGCACGGCTCGGCCAACACCATCGGCGGCCAGAACCAGGTGGTCAAGTTCCGTTGGGGCGCTCTGCCTGAGGAAATGAAGTTCGCCGACGCTCCGCCGGGCATCAAGTTTGCGCTGGGCGAAAACGTCAAGCAGAGCAACTGGGGAGCCCGCAACACGGGCCGCTACCCACAATCGCGCATGGGCGTGGAACAATTGGTGCGCGACGCATTCTCGGCAGCCAAACAGTATCGTCAGCAGTGGGACGCTTGGAACCGCACCAAGACGGGTCTGCCGCCGCGCGTCGATCTGGAGCTGGAAGCCTTGGCCGAAGTGGTCGAAGGCAAGTGCCTGATCCACTGCCACTCGTATCGTCAGGATGAGATCCTGGCGCTACTGCGCACTTGCGAGGACTTTGGCGTCAAGATCGGAACGCTGCAGCACGTGCTCGAAGGCTACAAGGTGGCCGACGCCATCGCCAAGCACGGTGCCGGCGGATCGACGTTCTCGGACTGGTGGGCTTATAAGTTCGAGGTCTACGACGCCATCCCTTATAACGGCGCGCTATTGCACAATGCCGGCGTGGTGGTGTCGTTCAATTCGGACAATGCCGAGCTGGCGCGGCGGCTGAATCTGGAAGCGGCCAAGGCGGTGAAGTATGGCAAGGTGCCGCCGGAAGAGGCGCTCAAGTTCGTCACGCTCAATCCCGCCAGGCAGTTGCACATCGACGCGCGCGTCGGTTCGCTGGAGGCAGGCAAGGACGCGGATCTGGTGGTGTGGAGCGGATCGCCCCTGTCGACGTTGAGCCGCTGCGAGCAGACTTGGGTCGACGGGCGTCGCTACTTCGATCGCGAGGAAGATCGCCAGGCCCAAGCCGCCGCTGCGGCGCTGCGCGCGACGCTGGTGCAGCGAATTCTTGCCTCGGGCGAAGCCAGCGAAAAGTCGGGGGAATCGTCGGCGGAAAACTGGCCGCGCGAAGATGAATTCTGCGACCACGGTCACGACGGACACGATCATCACTAATCACGGGTAGACACACATGCGACGATCGTTCCTCTTGTTGACGCTGTTGCTATTGGCATCGATACTGCCGGCGCCGCCGGCAGCGTGGGGCAACCCCGAAGTTCCCGGCGCGCCGCAGGACCATCCGGTGGCTCTGGTAGGCGGCACGGTGCATCCGGTGAGCGGTCCGGCGATCGAAAACGCCATCGTGCTGTTCGAAGGCGGCAAGATCTCCGCGGTCGGCGCCGACGTCGCCATTCCCGACGACGCCCAGCGCGTCGACGTGCGCGGCAAACACGTTTACCCCGGGCTGATCGATGCCAACAGCCAGCTAGGGCTCGTCGAGGTGTCCAGCGTGCGCGGTTCGGTCGATAGCGCGGAGACGGGCTTGATCAATCCCAACGTCAAAGCGGAAGTAGCGGTCAATCCCGATAGCGAGTTGATTCCGGTTGCGCGTTCCGGCGGCGTGCTGGCCGTGTTGACGGTGCCCAGCGGCGGATTGATCACCGGCACGTCGGCCTGCACGGTGCTGGACGGGTGGACCTGGGAGGACATGTGCCTGCAACCTGCGGTGGGATTGCACATCAGTTGGCCGAGGATGCAGCCGCTCGAAGCCTGGTGGATCGAAGAGTCGGCCGACGACCAGATCAGCACGCGCGATCGGGCCCTCAAGACCATTCGCCAGGCGTTTGCCGATGCGCGGGCCTATCGCGCGGCGAAGCGGGCTCGCGCCGACGATCCCAATGCGGCGCCGGAGCACGACGCTCGTTGGGAAGCGATGATGCCGGTGCTCGACGGCACGCTGCGAGTATTCATCGAGGCCGAGGACATTCAACAGATCCAGGCCGCGCTGGCCTTTGCCGAACAGCAAGGTGTCAAGCCGGTGATCGTGGGCGGATACGACGCGGCGGAGTGCGTGCCGCTCATCAAGAAACTAGGGGCGCAGGTGATCGTAGGGGGCGTGCATCGCACGCCGCAGCGGCGCCACGATGCCTATGACAGCGCGTTCACACTGCCCGAGCGATTGCGCGCCGCGGGCGTGCCGTTTTGCATCGGCGGAGTGATGGGAGGATCGTCGGGTTCTTCATCTTCCAACGCGCGGAACCTGCCCGACCACGCGGGCACGGCCGCCGCGCATGGTCTGCCGGCCGACGAGGCGCTCAAGGCTATCACGCTCTATCCCGCGCAGATCCTGGGCGTGGCCGATCGGCTGGGATCGCTCGAGCCGGGCAAGGACGCCACGCTGATCGTGGCCGACGGCGACATCCTGGAGATTCCCACGCAAGTGTCCGCGGCCTACATCCGCGGCGCCGAATGCACGCTGATGGACCGCCACAAGCGGCTGTGGGAGAAGTACAAAGAGAAGTACCGACGGCAGGGGGTTGAGAATTAGATGGGAAAAACTCTGGCGCCGTTGGTGGACGAATCGCCATGTCAACTCGCGATGAAATTATCAGGCTGGCATTGGCGTTGAACCCGGCCGACCGAGCGTATGTCGTAGCGGCTCTGAAGCGGAGCCTTTCTGCGAGTGACGCTACCGCGGCCTGGATCGCCGAGATCGATAGGAGAATTGCGGCACACAAACGCGGTGGAGCAATGGCGGCCGATGCCAACGAGGCAATTCAACGCATGCGACAGAATTTGAAGGCGCGTTGAAGCGGGTAGGTGGTCCCCTACCCTTGCCTGAGTATCTCCGTTGCGGCGTTCATGCCGCAGGCGCCCATGACGCCGCCGCCGGGGTGCGCGGCGGCGCCGCACAGGTACAAGCCGGCGATCGGCGTGTGATAGTCGGCCCAGCCGGGCACGGGGCGCAACGAGAACAACTGGTTCAGCGTCATCGCCCCTTGAAAGATGTTGCCGCCCGTCAGCCGAAACGTCCGCTCCAGATCGAGCGGCGTCAGCACCTGGCGATGGAGAATCGCGGCGGGCACGTTCGGCGCATAGCGGGCCAGCGACTCGATGCAGCGATCGCCGAATGCCTCGCGCTGACTGTCCCAATCGCCCTCGGCCAGCTTGTACGGGGCGTACTGCACGAACATCGACAGGATGTGCTGGCCCGGCGGGGCGATCGTGCGGTCGACGCTGGTGGGCATGGTCAATTCCAGGATCGGCTCGGCGCTATAGCGGCCGTACTTGGCGTCGTCGTAGGCTCGTTCGAGGTAATCGAGCGTCGGGCCGACGTGCATCGTGCCGTGATGATGCGGGCCGACGCCGTCGGCGCCGACTTCGCGATCGGCGCAGATGAACTTCGGCGGTTCCGACAGCGCCAGGTTTACCTTGGCCGATGCCGACGCATAGTCGATCCGCCTCACGGCCGCCAGAAACTCGGCCGGCAGTTCCGAAGGATCCAGGAACCGCTCGAACGTCCAATGTGGATCGATGCTCGAGGCCACGACCGGCGCCGTCAGTTGCGTGCCGTCCTCCAGGGCGACGGCTTGCGCTTTGCCGCCGGCAGTGAGAATGCGATTGACGCTGGCTTCGCGGCGAATTTCCACGCCCAGGTCGCGGCAGGCGCCGGCCAGCGCCGTGGCCAGCGCGCCCATGCCACCTTGGACGTAACCCCACACGCCGCGCGCTCCGCCGGCTTCGCCCAGCACGTGGTGCAGCAAGACATAAGCGCTGCCGGGCGCTGAGATCGGCGCGAAGGCGCCGATGATCGCATCGGTGGCCAGCGTCGCCTTGAGCGCGTCGGACTCGAACCAGCGATCGAGAATCGGCCGCGCCGCGCCGGTGAGAATCTCCAAGGCCTCGGGCATGTCGTTGCCGAGCGTGCCCAGCGTTTGGTAGAGATTCCAGCCGGTGCGCGCATCGCGCAGGCGCTTACCCAACCCGCGGCGGCGCCACGAGCCGGGCAGCGGCAGCAGATCGGGGGCGGGGCTCGACAACGTCGGCTCGAGCGCGCGGGCAACGCGATCGAGCAACGCCTCGTAGCGGGGATAACTGTCGGCGTCGCGCGAGCTGAAGCGCGCGATCTCGCGTTGGTTCAAGCCCGGCTCCGGGCCCATCAGCAAGCTGCGGCCGTCGGGCAGCGGCGTGAATGACGACGGGCTGCGCGGCAGCACGCGAAAGCCATAGTCGTCCAAGCGCAACTCGCGGATGATCTGCGGCAAGAGCAAGCTGACGACGTAGGCCGCGGTGGAAACCTTGAAGCCGGGCCACAGCTCCTCGGTCGTGGCGGCGCCGCCAAGCACCGCGCGGCGCTCCAGCACGCACACCCGGCGACCCGCTCGGGCCAGATAGGCCGCGGTCACCAGTCCGTTGTGTCCGCCGCCAATGACAATCGCGTCGTAAGCATGTGCCGCCATGAAACCTGCTCGGGAGAGTGAAATCGGAAGGAGGAGTCGAGGGAGCGCGCCTGTGCAGTGACTCTCGACGCATTCCAGGGCCGACCGGGCCGCTTTGGAAATATAGCCCATTCCCCACGCTGGGCGAGAGCAGTTCGCAGCGGTCCAATTCGAGGGGAAGGCGCGTGACCCTGGTTTGCCTTGATCGGGTTGGGGTGGTTCAATAGACGCCGGTCTCGGTGCAATGCCTGCTGACGAATAACGGCGGATTTGATGGCAAGTCGACTACGAGTACACGAGTGGCCGCGCAAATGCATTCATTTCGCGCTGGTTGTCGGTCTGTTGGCGGCGATTGCGAACATCGTCGCGGCCCAATCGGACGAGATAATATCGGACGATACGGGCAAACCGCCGCGGCCGAACATCGTGTTCATCCTGGCCGACGATCTGTCGCCCACGGCGGTCGGCTTTGCCGGCAATCGACAAGTGCAGACTCCACACATCGATCGGATTGCCCACGAAGGCGCGATACTGACGCGGGCGTTCGTCACCACGCCGGTGTGCAGCCCTTCGCGCGCGGGGTTGGTGGCCAGCCGCTACTCGTCGGAGCTGCGCATCCTCGATTGGATCAATCCGCGCGAGGAGCCGGAGCTGGGGCTCGATGTGAACCTGACCACCTGGATGCAGGTGCTGCAGCGGGCCGGCTATCGCACGGGGTTGTTTGGCAAATGGCACTTGGGCACGGCCGATCGGTTTCATCCCACGCGGCGCGGGTACGACGAGTTCGTGGGCTTTCGCGACGGAGGTCGCCCGCCGCAGAACGCCGTGCTGGAGATCGATGGCAAGGACATGCAGACCGAGGGCTTCATCGTCGACGTGGTGACCGACCACGCGCTTAAGTTCCTCGAGCGCCATGCCGACAAGCCCTTTCTGTTGTCGCTGCACTATCGCGAGCCGCACTCGGCCTGGCTGCCGACGCGCGAGGAGGACTGGTTGCCGTTTCGCGATCTGGACGTAGAGTTGCCCGAGCCCGATTTCCCCAAGCTGAACGTCCGCAAGGTGAAGCGGATGACGCGCGAGTACTACGCCAGCATCGCCAGCGTCGACCGCAACGTGGGACGGGTGCTGGAGGCGCTCGATCGGCTGGGTATCGCCGACAACACGATCGTGGTATTCACCAGCGACCACGGATATCACACGGGTCATCACGGGCTGTGGTTCAAAGGCAACGCCCACTGGGAAACCACCGAGTTGCCACCGCAGCGATGGCCGAAGATCGCCGCGGAGAAGCGCCCTAACCTGTACGATCAGGCGCTGCGCGTGCCCGCGGCCGTGCGCTGGCCGGCGGGAATTCGCGCGGGTATGATCGTGCCGCAAGTGATCTCGAATCTCGATTGGTATCCGACGTTGTTGGCGATGGCCGGCGTGGGGCTGCCCCGCGACGTCACGATTCGCGGGCACAATGCCTGGCCGATGTTTCGCGGTTTGCGGATCGCCTGGGACAACGATTTGTACGCGGAGTACAGCATGCGGCACGGATCGACGACCGACATGCGCGGCTATCGCACGCCCGAGTGGAAGTTGATGCTCGACTTTGCCAACGAGGATCGCGCGGAGCTGTATGACCTGACGAACGATCCGGACGAGGAACACAACCTGATCGATTCGAACGACCCGGCGGCACGGCGAGCCCGCAAAGTGCTCGAGGTGAAGATTCGACAGCGGATGAAGGAACTGAACGATCGGGTATTGCCGATGGTCGCTCCAAACCCGTCCAACCCGTAACAACCAAGGGGACGCCATGCCTCACCCGGCCATCAAGACGCGCGTGGAAGATCACATCCTGTTCGTGACGATCGCACGGCCCGAGAAGCGCAATGCGCTGTTGCCGGAGATGATCGACGCGATCTCGGCGGCGGTGCGCGGCGCCGACGATGATCCGCAGGTGCGGGCCGTGATCGTACACGGGGAGGGGCCAATGTTCTCGGCCGGCATCGACATCAGCGCCTTGGGCGGAATGCTGGGCGCCGCCGAGGGTCGCAATCCGGCGCGCTTGCTGCGGCGTCTGGCCGATCGATTGCAAGACGGGCTCAACACGCTGGAGGCAACCGAGTTGCCCGTAATCGGCGCGCTGCACGGCGCGGTGATGGGGCTGGGCTTGGAGTTGGCGCTGGCGTTCGACTTGCGCGTGGCCAGCACCGATTGCCAGTTGTCGATCCCCGAAGCGCGCGTGGGCCTGGTGGCGGACGTGGGCGGCACCACGCGGCTAGCGCGGACCATCGGCCCCAGCCGGGCGAAAGACATGCTGATGACGGCCCGCAACGTGCCCGCCGAAGAGGCGCTGGCCTGGGGGCTGGTCAATCGCGTTGTGCCGGCCGAAGAGGTGCTGTCGACGGCGATTGCGCTGGCCGGCGAGATCATGCAGAACGCACCGTTGGCCGTGGGCCTGGCGAAGCTGATCGTCGATCAGGGGGACGGCGTGTCCAAAGCCACGCAAATGGCGATCGAGCGCTGGGCGCAAAGCCAGTTGATCACCACCGAGGACGTCGGCGAGGCGTTCATGGCCTTCATCGAGAAGCGGCCGCCGAAGTTTCAAGGCAAGTAGCGTGCGGGCAAGGAGGCTGGCCCGCGGAGAGGGGGACAGTCCCATTTTTCTCCCAAGGCACCGAAAAATCGGGACAGTCCCCGCAGTTTTGTCCCCACGTTCAAAATCCATTCGACGGTTTCGAAGGAGCGATTCATGTCCGCGGAAGTGGAAGCATTGATTCAGTCGCTGCGAGGCAATGACGGCGAGGCGCGGCAATCGGCGGCTGAGAGGCTGGCGCAATTAGGACCCGACGCGCAAGCGGCCGCGGTGCCGTTGGTCGAAGCCTGCGCGATCGACGATGACAACCTGCGCGAGTTCGTCACGGCGGCGCTCGAGGAATTGGGACCGCCGCTGCCGAGCGAGGTCGGAACGCTTGCGGCGCTGGTGTCGCACGTGTCGCTGGATGTCGCCTATTGGGCCGCCACCTTGCTCGGCCGGCTCAAAGACCATGCGGCGTCGGCCGTCGACGCCCTCGCCATGGTGTTAGACAAGCACCCGCAAGGTAGCGTCAAGCAGCGGGCCGCATGGGCGCTGGGTCAAATCGGACCGGCCGCCGAAAGCGCGCGGGGCACATTGCAACAGGCGGCCGCCGGATCCGACAAGCGGCTGGCACGCTTGGCGCAAGAAGCCCTCGATAAGTTGCCGGGGTAGTCGGACCGGCAGGATAGCCTAACCGGATGCGCGGCGCTCGCGCCGTGCGCCATGGTCACGTGGGACGGGCATGCTCACGTGGGACGGGCATGCTCACCCACCGCTAGCGCGGCGTGTGAACATGGCACCCTGCGCCGACGGCGAACACACATTGCTAGCTCGCGGCCAGTTCGGCTTGCTGCTTGGCGACGGCTGCTTGATAGCGAGCGAAAGCCTCCTCGTCGCGGCGGCAACTGGCGCCTTTGAACACGATGGCGAATGCGCGGCGCTGGCGCGTGGTGGAACGGTTCTGGCCGGCCAGGTGGATCAGATTGCCGTGATGCGCCGTGACGTCGCCGGGCTCGAGGTGGATTGCGACCTCGCGCACCTGGTCGAGCTCGCCGTAGTCGGTAATGCCCTGCGAGAAGCCCAACACTTTGGAACGGTCGTGCGGGCGCACGGGGCCGAGATGAGAACCGGGCACGTAGCGCATGCAGGCGTTCTCGTCGTCCACCCGATCGAGCGCCATCCACAGCGTCACGACGCTGCAAGGTTTCAGATTGAAGTAGTAATTGTCTTGATGGGGCGGGGTGCCGTGGCGCGCCAAGGGCGGCTTGTTGAACCATTCGGGCGATTCGGCCGTGGCCGGCTCGCCCAACAGCGCCTCGGCCAACGCTTGCCAGCGCGGATGATCGCGATAGGCGGCCAGCGCCGCGTCCTGGTCCAGGCGGTGCAGTTGCTTGAGCGAGTCGGGTTGCGAGCGATCGACGTCGTAGAAGGCGTCGGTCGGCGGCAATCCCGGCACGACGTCGCGAATGTACTGGTCGAGCGCGCGGTTCAGCCCGGCGAACTGCTCGGGCGGCATCAACTGGCGCACGACGACATAGCCGTCGCGATCGAACTGAGGTTTGAGTTGCGCGAAGCTCATGGTTGGCTCCAACTCCTAGTGAACTGTCGCACTGAAGTTACAGGGGTGCCGTGTTCACACGTCGCGACAGCGATGCACTGAGCATGCTCACGAAAGCGTGAGCATGGCACCCAGCACAATCGAATTGCCGTTCCGTTAGTCGCTCACGTGGACGCGGGCCCAACGGATGCTCATGCAGTCAGGCGTGCCCGCGTAGTATACCAAAAGCACGCGCTCGCTATCGAGTCGGCGGATGGCCGGATGGCCGAAGTTCCACATGAGCATGTCTTCCCAGTATTGGGCGAAATCGATGTGGTCGCCGCGCTCGGTTACTGCGGCGCGTTCCTCGTGTTCGTGCACGAGCAAGCCGTCGTCGACGGGCCAGCTCAGGCCTCCGTCGCGCGACTGCCACAGCTTCATCGTGCCGGGCCGCGCGCGATCGACGACGAAGGCCAGCAGCCGCTGGTCGTCGAGCAACAGCGGCGCCGCGATCTGACCCGGGATGGTCGTGGCGCGAATCGATTCGCCCGTGATGCCGCGGCCGTCGATGGCGGCGCGGCGCAGGTGCACGTTGAGATCTCGTTGCTGCGCGCGATCGTGCGTCCAGAACATCGCCACGAGCTCGCCAGGCCGGCTGGTCGGGCAAAGCCGTTGATCCCAATACAAGCGATCCCCCGCGGGGTCGTTGGCCACCAGCAACGGTTCGCCACGCGTGCGGCCGCCATCGCGCGACACCAAGAGCCACGCGGCGTGGCGCGCGGGCCGCGGATCGTCGAACTCCTTGAAGCTCTCGAACGCGTAGGCCAACGTGCCGTCGGGCCACGCAACGATCGGGCCGGTGGTGGCGCAGCCGGAGAGTCCCGGCGTGGCGACCTCCTGCCACGGACTCCACGTTTCGCCATCGTCGCTGGAAGAAGCCAGCAACAGCTTGGAATGCAGGATGCCTTCGGTCGCTGGATCGAACAGCGGCCGATCCGGTTCGCTGCGATCGAACCACGTGGCCCAGAGCTGCAACTGCCCGGGCGCGATTTCGACCATTTCGGCGCCGCCCAGCGAGCCGGCTACGCCCGCGAGGGTCGTCGTGAAGCGATGCCGCAGCAGTTGCCAGGTGGCGCCGGAGTCGCGCGAGCGACAGATGCCGACGGCCGAATCGACGGCGTGCTTGGCCGAGCCGACTTCGAAGCCGCAGAGGATCGTGCCCGATTGCAGCACGCACAAGCTCGAAAAGAACGCCACGCGCCGCGCAGACGGCGCGGCCGCCGCGTCATACACCAGCCCGTGATCCTCGATGTGCATGCGTGCCATGCGGCGTCATCGCCAGGCTTTTTAGTTGTTCGCCTTCGCATCGGTGAACCGCAGTGCATAGACGTCGGCGTCCTTGAGCACGAAGCGCAGCCGCACCGGCTTGCCGGCCAGCGAGTACACATCCGCCGATTTCCAGACCACGGTCGCGTCCAGCTCGTCGCCGTACAGGGGCGGCATATCGGCCAGAGCGAAGCCGGGCAGCGGCTTGCCTGCGGCGTCTTGCAGTTCGACCTGCACGCTGCCGGCGGCGGAAGTGGCGTAGTTGAGCACGAGAGAATCGCCGGTGAACGTGAACGGTCGCGTGGTGAGCTCGCCGCCGGAGGCCGGGGCATGCACCGAGGCAAGTCGATGGCGCGGCAGCACCAGGCGGCGCAAGCGATTGTCGGGCCAGCGATAGTGCTCGCTGATATACATCGACCACTCGCCGGGGGCCGTCTCGGCGATGCCCCAGGCCGGCATGTTGTTGCGCTCGGTCCAGTTCTTTTGATCGCGACCCGGCCGGACCCATGCTTCCAGGAACGGTCGGTCCCAGGTCAAGCCGTCGCGACTGGACATGAACACCGCGTCCGAGGCGCCTCCGTCGGAGTGCGAGGCGATCTTCTTGCGGTCCGGCACGAAGCGCTTGGGAAACGCCAGCAGCAAATGCTCGGCGCCCGGGCAAGGCCACGTGGCGTTGGTATAGAAATGCTCGTACCCAACGCCTTCGGCATAGCGATTCGCCACGCCGTCGGTCCAGTGCAAGAAATCGGATGAGTGCGAGCTTTGGATCGCCCGCACGTTGTTGGTGAAGATGCGGTTATAGCAGGCGTATCGTCCGCGCGTCGGATCCCAGAACGCCAGGTTCAGCGAGTCGAAGGCGCCCTTGGTGAGCACGGGCTCCTTTTGCATCTTCTGCCAGCGAATGCCATCGGGCGAAGCGAAAGCGAACAATCCGCCGGGCGTGGCGCCCTCTTGCCAGTTCTTGCCCGGCGCCTTGATGCCGGCCAGTGCCTTGTATCGCTCTTGGGGCTTGCAGTCGGGATTGGTGTCGATAAAGGGGGCGAAGTTGTGCGACTCGACCCCTTTCCAGACAACGTTGTTCTCGGCCGAACCGTTGATCTCGATGATGCCCAAGTTGGGACGGGTGAAGTGAATGCCATCGCGACTCTCGGCCATGCAGGTGACCTGATCTTCCGAGTGATCGCTGCCGGGCACCGAGCCACGGTAATACAGCCGCACCAGCTCTCCGTCCTGCACGACGCTGAAATAGGCGCTGGTAATGCCCTCCCAGGGCGCATCGGTAACGAGCACCACTTCGCGCCGCTCGGGCGCATTGAGCAATAGCGAGGTGCCCTGTTGCGCGTCGATAAGCCAGTCGTCCACCAACAGCTCCCAGCGCGAGCCGATATCGACGGCCGGCTTGCTGGCCGCTTCGTCGGCCGAGGCCGTGGACGATGTCAGGATTGCCACGGCCATCGCCAGAAAGGCCGAACGGCAGCAAGAGCGCCAAGATAGATGAACGGATTGCATTTTCTTGGTCCTTATGATTACGGGCTTTGACGAGCCGATTTGAATGACTTGCGGGGCGCCTATTTCCAACCGATTTGCTCGATGCCGTCGGCGGTCACGCGGAATCGGGCCGCGCGAATGGCGCTGGCGTCGCCTTCCTCGTAGTAGACGACGAGCACCGTGTGGTCCTTGAGCTCCACCGTCGAGGCGTATGCCCCAATTACCGCGTCGATTTCGAACGGGCCTTGCCAGCTTGCTCCGTCGTCGCGGCTGATGTGCAGCGCGGTGTTGGGCAGGCGATGCGTCAGCAGGATCTCGCCGCTGGAAAGCCGCGTCAAGTGCGGGCAATGTCCGGCGAAGCCGATATCGGAGACTTTCGACCAGGTGAGCCCGAGGTCGGGGCTGGTGGCATAGTGCATGTTGACCCGATCGCCGCGCAGCGCCGCCAGCAGTCGGCCGTCGGACAACTGGACAACGTCGGTCTCGGCGTCGAGACGAACTGGGCTATCAGGATCGATGGCCACCGGTTCGCTCCAGGTGTCGCCGCCATCGGTAGACCGCAACACGGCGCCGTGGGCGGTCGAGTCGTTGGCCGTATACGCTCCCAGCACCAGCGTGCCGACGGACAATTCGCGGAGGGGCGCCGATACGGCCCAACGGTTGGCAGCCAGCACGCGCGGTTCGGTATCCCAGGTTTTTCCGCCATCGCGCGAACGGACGAGGCACGTGTCGAACTCGGTTTTACCCTCGACTACGCGATATTGAAAGAAGCTGCACCACAGCGTGCCGTCGCGGGTGGCGGCAATGTGCGGATCGCGATCGTCTTGCGGGCCATCGAACAGCACCTGCGGCTCGCTCCAGGTGCGCCCTTCGTCGCTGGATCGGACGGCGCAAATGCGTCCGCCACGCGGCCACGTTTCGTTGGGCAGCGAGACGTGGCCGTAGCCGGCATAGAAGACGCACAACAAGTCGCCGTCCGGCAGACGGCAAACGTCGGGGAACGCCTGGTAAGTTCCGGCGGCTTCGCCGCGCGAAATGATCTGGTAGGGCAGCGGCTCGTCGGCCAGCGGCCCAGCAGCGGGCACCGGCTCGCCTTCGATCTGCAAGTTGCGAAACGCGACGCGGCCTTGGCTCGTTCCCAAGCCGATTCGCCCGCTGGCCAGCGTCTTGTCCTCGACCGCGAGCACCGGCTGGCCGTCGAGCGCGACGTCGATTTGCGGTCCACGGCAGGTGAGCGTGAGCTTGTGCCAGTTGTCCTGAACGACGGCGGCGGATTTGCGCGCGATGCCATTCCACGATTTACCGGGCCGCGATAGCACGAGGATGGCGCAGCTCGACTCGGAATCGAAGTGCAACCAATAGAACGTCCGCGTGCCCGTGGCGCGAAAGATCACGGCGGCGGCGCGCACGCCGTCGCCAAGCGGGCGAATGTTGAACTCCACGCTCATGCGAAAGTCCGCGAAGACCGGTTCGTTGAGGATCGCCGCGCTGCCGCGCAGGAAATCCTGTTGCTCCAGCTCGCCATCGCCGAAACACCAGTCGCCGTCGCGCAACTGCCAGTCGGCCGCGCGATCCTCCTGGAGCTCGATTTGCAGCGATTCATCCGCGAGACCTGGCAGCGCCATTGCGGCAACCACCACCAACGCCAATCCGATGCATTCGACTTTCGAAAGCTTGCACATGCGATGCCTCGATTTTTCCTGTGGCATTGCGGGGGCTCGTCTCAAGGGGATGATTTCGCGGCGGGTGGTGGAGCGGTCGGATCCGGCGGTCGCCGGGGTCCGATGGGCAGCAGGCTGGCCAGCGAACCGGCGGCGATCTGTACCAATAAGCCTAACGGCATGGCCCACAGAAAGCTAATCCCGGAG
>JBBDYK010000312.1:0-3462 GCA_040901665.1 Pirellulales bacterium
GCAAGGATATCGGATTTCTTGTCGCCGATCGCCACGCTGGCGGCCAGATCGAGCTCGTGCTCGGCTGCTGCCAGCCGCAGCATTCCATCGCCCGGCTTGCGCAGCGGCGAATCGCGACGATACTGGCCCTGTCCCTCGGTGGGATGAAACGGACAGTAGTAAATGGCCTCGATCGTCACGCCGTCGCGCTTCAGCAACGCGCAAAGCGCCTGGTGAAATGCCTGCACGTCAGCCTCGGAGAACAATCCGCGGGCGACGCCCGATTGATTGGTCGTGATGATCAACAGATAGCCCAGCGCGGACATCCGCGACAGTCCCGCCGACGCATTCGGCAGCAGCTCCAGATCCTCGACGCGATGCGGATAGCCCACGTCGCGCGTGATCGTGCCGTCACGATCGAGAAAGACGGCTCGGCGTTGGCTGGCGCGGTCGAACATGGGACTTTGAATCGTTGGCGGGGGATGCAGGGAACGACTGTCAAGCGGCTTTGGACCGCACGGTCGACGACTCGCTGACGCATCGGCTCCAGAGGTTGGGAATCGAACAGCTCAAGTCGCCGGAAAAGTAATAGCTACGTCCGCCATCGGCCACGGTTCGCACCAGGATCGTCTTCCAAGGGCGATAATAGTACTGCGGATGCGTCTTAGCGGGCGGTCCCTGGCGGAAATTGTCCGGCAGCTCGACCAGGTCGAACACGGCTGTGGTAAAGTCGCTGATCCGCTGGCCCCGCTGGCGGGCCACGTTGCGGGCCATCGACAGCGCCTTCAAGTACACTTCCGGCCCAGTGACGGCCGAACCTACGTTCAAGAACACGCCGCCGTTTAGTTGCGCCACGCTTGCCACGAAAATCAAGAAGTCCGCATAACTGGCCGCGCCCAGCGCGGCGCCGTCGCAGTTCGGGTGCGCATGAATGATATCGCTGCCGACCCCCACGTGCGACGTGATGGGCACGCCGGCGCGCCATCCGGCGGCGGAGATGCTCAGATGGCGAAATGGCATGTCCTCTTCTTCGATCGTGCGGCCGACGGCTTCGCCCAGCCCTTCGCCGCGATTGGCCGCCTGAAAAATGATGTCGTTCAAGCGGCTCGTCTCGCGCCACATGCCAAACTGTCCGCGCTGGATCCACTTCGAAACGTCCTCGCTCGTGCCGCCGCCCGCGGCCAATTCAAAGTCGTGAATGATGCCGGCGCCATTGGTGGCCAGGTGTGTCACCAGTCCCCGCTCGATCAGGTCGATGAGATAGCGTGAGAGTCCCAACTTGAGCGCGTGGGCCCCCATCATCAGAATCACCGGGCGCCCACTGCGCCGCGCTTCGACGATGTGGCTGACCAATTCGCCAAACTCGGGATGAACATACGGCTTGAACGGCGCGCCGAGATCCTTGCACTGCTCGGCCACCAAATCGTGGCCACGCTCAGCAAGCTCTCCCAGCGCAATCGTACTGCGATCGAACAATCGGTATCGGCTCATGCGGCAAACTCCCTTTTGCCGGGTGTGGTGGTGCGCTACGACGCGCGGGACCAGCGTTCGACTCCGTCGGCGGCTGGCCACGATTGTGCATTCATCAAGTTCGCCGCGAGCACGTCTGCTACGGCGATGCGGCTCATCACGGCTTCACCCCGTTCGCGCGGTATGCGCGGATCTTCGCTCGGCTCGAGCGGGGCAACCAACAGTGCGTGCTTGCGTCCCAGCGGCGCCCATTTCGCCGGGGCATGCACTGGATGCGGACTGAATAGTGCCACCACGGGTGTTTCCAGGATGCCCGCCATGTGCATCGGTCCCGTGCTGGATGCGGTGAACGACGACACGAGCGACAAGGCCGCCGCCAGCTCGCCGAGATCAAAGTCGCTGAAGTAGCCCACTCGGTTTGCAGCCGTATCGCACACCCCAGCGCGAATGGCCGCAAGCATGGGGCGCTCCGCCGCGCTGCCTGTGATCATCACGCGGCCATGCCCTGCTAGCCGATGGATCAACTCGACGTAGTGTTCCATCGGCCAGTTGAAGGCGCTGGCGCCATTGCCCGGGTGCACTCCAAACAGGGGGCCGTTGCTTCCTAGCTCGCGCTGGATGCGGGCCGCGATGCGCTCGCGCGTGTGCGCATCGACGTGCAAGTGGGGCGAAAGGTTGGCCATCACGGCCGCTCCTCCCAACCGCCGCACGAACGCCAGGGCAAACTCCGCCTCGTGAATTGGCGGATGCGTGCGATGCACTCTTACGCGAAGGTTGCCAAGCAGCATGCCGGCCGGCTTGTAAGCCCAGCACACGCGACGCGGCACGCCCGCGTGCCACATCGCCCGGCAGTTGCGGGTGTTGCTGTTGAACACCAGCACGGCCTCGAACTCGTGGGGCTTTAGCCGCCTCGCCAAATCCTGGGGACCGTCTGCCGTGTCGTCGAGGATCACTTCGTCGACGTACCCAGTGCCCGACAGCAGCGGCGCCGTATAAGGGCTGACCAGCGCAGCGACGCGAGCCCGGGGCCATTGTCGGCGCACGGCCTGAAACGCCGGCAAGGTGAGCACCAGGTCGCCGATGCGGTCGTTGCGCACCAGCAAAATCTTCTTCAGTCGCGCGATCGGCGTCTTCGCCATCTCGTCCTCTTCCGTGATCGTATTCTCAGACCGCACGTCACGCCGCCTGCCGATCGGCGAGATTGTGATCGAGCGAGACTCGATCGGTCTCCGGGTCGGGCTGCGGCAGCGCGCGCTCCAATTCCCAAAGCCGTACTTGCTTGATGAACGACGACAAACCGGTCAGCGTGCAAATCTGCAATCCGGCCAGGCCGTCGAGAAATCCCAACCGGATCAGATAGCAGTGCAAAAAGCGTAGCGGCCCGCTGAGCAGCAAGCGGGCAAAGTTGGTGCGCTTGCCGGCGACAAAGCGACTGGTGGCGCTCTGCACGGTGTAGCGCTCGAGCTTGCGAAAGTATTGATCGTAGGTCCAATAGGTGAAGTGCTCGAGGCGCCCGCGCAACCGGCCGACGTTGCCCGTCGTGACGTGAACTTCAGCGTGATCGCTCTCGCCTTGATAGCGACCCAAGTCGCGGCGGAAGAAGCGCAGCACTTTATCGCTGCCCCAGCCCCCGTGACGGATGCGATGACCCAGGAAGTAATTCGCGCGATAGATGCGATATCCGTCGCGTGGCGGCCCTGACTCCAGCAAGCCGTTGATTTCCGCGGCCAGCTCGGGCGTCACGCGCTCATCGGCATCGACGATCAACACCCAGCCGTAACGGGCTTGGGGAATGGCCCAATTCTTGAAGTTGCCCGAGTTGATGTACTCTCGCTCGACAACCCGGCAGCCGCCTACCTCTGCGATGATGTCCAACGTGCCGTCGGTCGAACCGGAGTCGGCGACCAACACCTCGTCGGCGACAAGCCTGGCCGACTCGATGCACGGGCGGATGTTCTTCCGCTCGTTCTTGCAGGGGATGATAACGGTGAGCATGGCGATTGTGGATTATGC
>JBBDYK010000312.1:3472-13497 GCA_040901665.1 Pirellulales bacterium
GTAACCCGCGCCGCCTGCCGCATTACTTGGCGTTGGGCTTCTCGGACTTGGGTTCCACTTTGCTCTGAGGCGGTTGTTTTTCTTGGGAGTGCAGCGTCTGGCCGCGGGCGGCGGAAGCCAGGACGTTGGTGGTGGACATGCCGCCGATGATGCCGGTAACGACCACGCGGCCGCCGTGCGCCGTGACCACGTCGGCGCCGACAATCTGATCGTGCGTATACGTGCCGCCTTTGACGAGCACGTCGGGGCGCACGGCCTTGACCAGCTCCAGCGGCGTATCCTCCTCGAACAAGACCACGTGCCGGACGCTGGCCAGCGCCGCCAGCATGGCCGCGCGATCCTGCTGCCCGATGATGGGCCGGCCCTCGCCCTTCAAGCGCCGCACGCTGTCGTCGCTGTTGACGCCCACGATCAGCACGTTGCCCAGCGCCGCGGCTTCGGCCAGGTGCTTGACGTGTCCCACGTGCAACAAGTCGAAGCAGCCGTTGGTGAACACCACCGATTCCCCGCGGCGACGATACTCGGCAGCCAGATGTGCGGCCTGATCGCGCGAAATGATCTTGCGCGCGATGCCGCCGTCGGCCGCGGCGAGTTCCGCCATGATCTCGTCGCGCAAGATCACGGTCACGCCCGTTCGCTCGACTTCCAAGCCGGCGGCCACGTTGCCCAGCCGCACGGCATCGGCCACGTCGGCCTTGGCGGCCAGGCACAGTCCGACCATTGCCATCACCATGTCGCCGGCGCCCGTGATGTCGTAAACCGCGCGGGCATGGGTGCGGAACGTTTCGCCGGCGCCGTCGCGATGCACCAGGATCATGCCGTCGCGATCGAGCGTCACCAGCACCATGTCCGCGGAAAGCTGCTGGCACAGTTGGCGTCCCGCTTCCAGCGCATCGGTCGTCGAGCCGATCTTGCGGCCCGTGGCCAATTCGGTCTCGACCCGATTGGGCTTGATCAACGTTGCCCCGCGATAGTGAGACAGGGGGCACGCGCGGCTGGGATCGATCATGACCGGCACGTTGGCCTGGCGCGCCGATTCGATACTCGCGCGCAGCACGCGCTCGGTGCAGGCGCCCTTGCCATAGTCGGAGATCAACAGCGCGTCGTAGTCGGAAATGCGCGCCGCGATTCGCTCGATGAGCTGATCTTCCAACCGCTTTTCCAACGGCGCGTGACTCTCGCGATCCACGCGCAGGATTTGGCTGGGATGCCGGTTGGCGGCGCGACCGACGAAGCGATCTTTGACGCTGGTGGGCCGCGTCGAATCCGCCAGCACCAGGTCGCAGTTCGTGCCGGAGGCTTTGAGCAGTTGCACCAGCTCGGCGCCCGAGGCGTCGTTGCCCACGATACCGGCGCAGGCGACTTCGGCTTCCAGACCGGCGAGCATGTTGGCGACGTTGGCGGCACCGCCGGGACGACTTTCATGGCGATCGGCGCGCAGCACGATGACCGGCGCCTCTTGACTGATGCGTTCTGCATCGCCCCAGGTGTAGCGATCGAGCATCAGATCGCCCAAGACGAGCATGCGCGGCCGGCCCAGGCCTGCAAATACCTGCAACAGATCCTTAGGGCTCATGCGGATTCCGTTTCTGCACGAAGCGGGCGGGGCCGACACGACTCACGCAGTGCTAGCTGCACACGGTCGATCCTTCGACCTACGCGAGTGGAGCGGGATTATCGACCACCACGCCGCCAGCGGCAATAGAGATTCGTCGAACAACGGCCAACCATTTAGAGTAGCAGCCGACAGCGCTCAAAGCTTCGCACGGAAGCGCAAAATAACGACTTGCGTCGCCATTTTGTCATCGCATCCCTGCGATGTGGCAGGAGCGTCGAATGCTTCAACGGGGTGCTAGGCGACCGCTGCCAGCGCTTGCTGAAACCGTTCGGGCGAGAACGGAGCGTCCGGCTCCGAGGCGGGGGTGATCTTCAAATGCGCGGCGCGCGCCAGCCGCGCGGGAATGGCCTCTGCGTCGAGTGCTACCAGCACGTTGCATTCGGCGCGCCCGCTGAATCGACCCTCACCCGGCAGGAAGAGAATCTCCACCTCGGGCGTGTCGGTTGCTTTGCCGCCAATGCGGCCCTGCACCAGTCGGGCGACTTCCTGCGGGCGCGAGGTGTAGCCGACGATGCGAATGGAAAGATCTTCCAGCTCGCGCTTCAACAATCCGTTGCGGCAACGGCTGAGCCGGCCCTTGCGCAGGAAGTAGTTGACGTTGGCCCCTTGCTTCCAAGTGGCCGGCGCCGTGACGTCGGTGGGATGCCACAAATGATAGGTGTGCGTCCAGCGCAGGATCGAGGCGATCGTTACGCCCGTGGCGTGCAGGCGGCAGCGCAGATCGTCATCCTCGCAGCCCCAACCTTCGAAGTTCTCGTCATAGCCGTTGACGCGCTCGAAATCGGCGCGCCAGATGCCCACATTGTTGCCGATGAGCTTGGGCTTGCGCGGGTGGCGAATCAGGCGATAGAACCGCGCGGCGCGATCTTGCTTGCGCAACCGCCGCAGCTCGCTCGCCGGCGCCCAATGCTGATACTCGCCCGTGCGGATCACGTCCAGCGACACGCGTTCGGAAGTCGGCTGGTCGAGACGGCAAAAGTCGCCGGCCATCACGCAGCCCGGCCGACGATGAGCGAGGTGCAACTGCACGTGATCGGGCGGCAACACGCAATCGCCGTCGAGGAAGAGCAAATAAGGGGCACGACTGGCCCGGACCCCCTCGTTGCGGCAGCGCGACAAGCGAAACGTGGTGTGCGGATGCGTGGTGAAGCCCACTGGAAATGGCGCGCTGCGTGCAAAGTCCGCGACGATGTGCGGCGTTTCGTCGGTGGAGCCGTCGTCGGTCACGACCAGCTCGATCTGGCCGGCGACGCCTTGCTGCAACGCGATCGACTCCAGCGCGCGGCGCAAGTGGCTTGGCCGTTGAAAGGTCGACAAAAGTAGCGCGATTTCCGGCTCGCTCATGCCCGGCAAGATAGTGGGACGGGGCAGAACCGCAAATAGCAGTGCCCCGTCGATGCTCGCGGCCATGCTCGGCTAACGGCGAATCGTCACTTGCGAGCCTGCGGCGAGAATGTCGAACACGTCCTGGGCGTCCTGCGGCCTGAGGCTGATCGAGCCGGGCAGATCCGTGCGGCCTACGTTCTCCGCCCGATCGGTTCCGTGGATGGCCAGGTCCGTGCCTAGCCCGATCCAGCGATTGCCGTAAGGATTCTCCTGATCTCCAGCGCCGACGACTTTGGTGCGGCCATGATAGACCGGGTCGACGACTTTATCGGAAACCGCGAAGCGTCCCTCGCGAGGCGGCTGATCTTGGCCGATGCCGATGGGGAACCGGCCGGCGTAGCAGCCGTTGGCCAATACGAGCGTCAGCTCACGACGCTCGAGATCGACCACCGCATTGAACGGTCCGCGCACGACTTTAATCCGTTCGCCCGGCCGTAGCGTGCCCGGGTCGTCGATGCCGTTGATCTTCGCCAACAATTGCCATGGCACGCTGTAGCGCTGGGCAATGTCCTCGAGCCGCTCGCTGGGCTGTACTTCGTATGGTGGCTCGAGCAGGTGCTGCGTCGAATAGACCACCGTGCCGGCGACCTGGTCGAGCAATTGATTGAGTTGCTGTTGTTCGGCTGGCGCCAATCGCGGATCGTTATACCAACTTGAGAGCTTCTCTAAAGCGCTGGCCATTTGGCCCACCTCGAGTTCCTGGCGCGCCGATTCCAAAACCTCGACAAAGGTGCCGTCCGGCTGGGTTGGCTGGGGCTCGCTGCCTTGCGAAGGCACGCCGTATTGTCCCGCGGCATTGGGATCTTGCGGCGGGTAGGCGTCGGGTGTTGCGCCTTGGGGCGCGCCGTAGCGATCGGCTGCACCGGTCGCATCCGCATTGGGCGTCATGGCCTCGGGCGGCTGGTAGCGGTCGACGACGTTCGCCTCCGGCGTTGCATATCGATCGGTCGGCGCGGCGGCCGGGGATTGGTAACGGTCGGGCACGCCCGCTACGGGCACTTGATTGGGATCAGCCAGTGCAGCAGCGGGATCGCCGGGCGCCGTTTGGGCATACGGATCGCTGGCATCGTTGCTCGGCGGAAACGGATCGCCGCCCGTTGGAGGCGCGGCGGCAGCCTGATCGATCGGCCCAGCGCTGGCGCCTGAATCGGCGGCGGGGTTCGTACCGTGAACGACGGGTGGCGCGAACGGCGCTGCCGTGTCGGCGGATTGTGGTGTGGGAGGCGCAGCGGCAAACGGTGGCGCCGCGCTGCTGGCCGCGGCAGAGTTGGTGCCGGGCCAAGGAGGCGCAGCACCCGCAGCGCCGCTGGGCACGCCAGGCAGCGCGGACGGTTGGCCCAGGTCGCCTAATTGCACTTCGGGCGGCGCGTTCCAATCCTGCGGAGCACCTGGCGGCGGCAGATCGTTCCCGCTGTTGATGCGTACATAAACACCGTAGCCGATGCCCGCCAGGACGGCACAGATCAAGAGCGGTTTCAGCGTATTCAAAACTTCGTCCTCCCTGACGAAACGCATCGTGCGAACGCACGTAAGACCATCCAACCAGACCCAAGCGGCCGACCGACCCGCCCGGATTCGACCGCATCTTGGGATTGGCCGCCGGCGCCAACATCCTGTTCCTCTGGCGCCGTGGGGCGGGATGATACGCAAACCGGCGAGCGGATGCCAGACCAAGAATGGACGCAAACGCACCGCTGAAATACGGTGTGCGGAGTCGCACCGCGTGCTAGCACACCGCGACTGCAGCTTGCTTACGCTTTGGGCGCTTTCGCCTCGCGTAGTCTCGCTCGAATCGATTCCAGTCGCTCGGCCAACTCGCGCTCGAAGCCCCGGTCGACCGGATGATAGTACTCGCGGTCGATCCCCAGGTAATCCTGGGCAGCGACAGCGTCCGGAGCATCGTGCGAGTATTGGTAGCCTTGTCCCTGTCCCAGCCGCTTGGCGGAAGCGTAATGGCTATCTCGCAAGATGACTGGCACCGGCAGCAAGCGGCCTTCGCGCAGGTCCTGCTGTGCCGCGACCAGCGCCGCCATCGAGGCATTCGACTTTGGCGCGCAGGCCATGTAGGTGACCGCCTGCGCCAAGCTTAACTGGCACTCGGGCAGGCCCACGAACTCGCAGGCTTGCATGGTGGCCACGGCCAGCGACAGGGCCTGCGGATCGGCATTGCCCACGTCTTCGCTGGCGAAGATCACGATGCGCCTCGCCAGAAACCGCACGTCCTCGCCCGCTTCGAGCATCCGCGCCAGCCAATAGATGGCCGCGTCGGGGTCGCTGCCGCGCATGCTCTTGATCAGCGCGCTAATTGCGTCGTAATGGGCATCGCCTGTGGCGTCGTATTCCACGGCTTTGCGCTGGACCGACTCTTCGGCCAGCGCGCGGGTGAACTCGATGGGGTTGTCGGTGCTGGAAAGCACGCCGATTTCCAATGCCCCCAAGGCCCGCCGCGCATCGCCATCGCTCACTTCCGCCAGAAAGTCGCGCGCGTCGTCGTGCAGGTGTACGTCGAAGTTGCCCAGGCCGCGCTCGCGGTCGGTCAATGCTCGCTGAATCAGGTCGCGAATGTCGTGCGTCGACAGCGGCTCGAACTGAAACACGCGGCTGCGACTCACCAGCGCGCTATTGATGGCGAAGAATGGATTCTGCGTCGTAGCACCCACCAGGATCACCACACCTTCTTCCACGTCGGGCAGCAATACGTCCTGCTGCGCCTTGTTGAAGCGGTGGATCTCGTCGACGAACAGCAGCGTCTTGGTGCCCACGGTCGACAACCGGTCGCGAGCCTGGTCGAGCACGGCGCGCAATTCTTTCACGCCGCTGGTGACCGCGCTAAGTTGCACGAACTTGCTATGACTGGCGCCGGCCAGCAGATGGGCCAACGTCGTCTTGCCGGTGCCGGGCGGCCCATAGAGGATGACCGAGCCTAGCCGATCGGCGGTCAGCAACCGGCGCAGCAACTTGCCCTCGCCCAGGAAATGCCGCTGGCCGACGAATTCGTCGAGCTTCGTCGGCCGCATGCGCACGGCCAACGGCTGTGCCGAGCGGCGATTGGCGGTTTCACTGGCTTCAAAAAGCGACATACATGAGATCTCGCGAGTGGCGAACCGTGCGAGCCGCGGCAGCAACCGGGATTGCAGCGCCATTGTATGCAAGTGGCGGTCAATCGGCGACTAGTTCGTTGGCGCGCGCAGCAATCGCGGGAGGGGCCGACGGATGCGGTCCGCTCGGTCGGCTCGAAGCCGTTGATTCCAATCGCATGACGCGCGCGTCGTGCCATGCCAAGAAACCAAACAGCAGCAACAGCGCCAGCGCCGCCCATTGATAGCCCGTCAGTCCCCACCAGAGCGGCTGCTCCTCGCGCAAGAACTCGGTGCCGAATCGGAACGCCGCATAGGCCATGATGTACAGCTTGATCAAGTTACCTCGAAACAGTCCTTGACGATCTAAACGATAGAGCACGATTGCCGCCAGCGCGTGAAACGCGGACTCATAGAGTTGTGTCGGATGCCGCGGCAGCGGACCGTGCTCGGGAAACACCATGCCCCAGGGCAGCGACGTCACGCGGCCATAACAGCAACCGGCGACGAAGCAGCCCAAGCGTCCCACGGCGATCGAACCCGCCACCGGCACGGCGAAGCTGTCTCCGGTGCGCGCGTGAATGCCCAGCGACCACTTCGCCACCACGACCCCGAAGTATCCGCCGGCCAGGCCGGTGAGTATCGTCTTTCCGTCGGCAAACCAGATCGCGCCGCTGACGAGCTCCTGCCAATCGACCAACGCAAACGGCAACTTGGCGCCGAGCATTGCGCCGATAAATGCTCCCAGCCCGATGCCGATCCGCTGGCCGTCCGTAAGTGCCAGCTTGCCGCGCGTCAGTTGACTGAGCGCCAATCCGGTGGCAATCGCGGCGGCAATGATGAGTTGATACAACCAGGGCATCGTGCGGACCGGCGCCGAGTGAATGGGAGCGACTACGAGCGCGCCGGTGTCGCAGCGCGTGGTGTGACGAGAGCATCGCGCAATTGGGGCAGCACGACGTGGCCGTCGCGATAGAGCACGTTGTACGCGCAAAAGGGAATCACGTGCCCGCTGGGCAACACATGGTGAATGCAGCACTTCATCACGCGGCGAACATCGAAATTGTAAGCGTCGAGAAACGACGTGATCGTGATGCGAAACACGTCGGTCGAACCAAGCTGCTCGGCCAAGGCTCGCTGGAAAAACTCCGCGGCGATCGCGCCGGTATCGTTATTGGCCACCGGCGCGCCGATCGTCACAAGTTGTCCGGCGGGCTCAACGGCGCCGTTGCAATTGCCACCGGAACAGCAGCCCAGGCGGCCGAGGTATTGTTCGATCAGTTGCCGCGCCCGGGGCCGCGAGAAAGTGATGCCGTTGGCCAGGATATCCAGGTGATTCGTGGCGTCGATGAATCGTGCCAACGGCACCACGCCGCGCGACGAGCGATAGGCATATCCCAGTGTGTGACAATTGGGATGGGCGCATGGCAGCGGCATGAAATCTTCGTTGCGGAACAGCCCGTCGGTTTGCTCGACGATGCTGCGCACGACGTCGGGAAAGGTAATCCGCGACTCCAATTGGTCGGGCGCCACGAACCGGCCCGAGTAGGTAGCTGGCTGAAAGCTGATGCCGGTGATCCAGGGACGCTCGATCCCGAACCGCACGAGCCGACCGATCTCGTGCTCATTCACACCTGGCTGCAACGTGCAGACCAGCGTGGCGCGCACGCCGTGTCGCCCCAGCCGCTCGAGCGCTCGCAACTTGATGTCCAGCAGAGCCTCGCCGCGCAAATTGCGATAGATGGCGTCGTCGAATCCATCGAACTGGAAGTACAACTCGACGCGCTGCCGCAGCTCGGCCACGCGCCGCGTGAACTCCTCGTCGTGCGCAAAACCCACGCCGTTGGTGTTAATCATGATGGCGTCGATCGGCTGGCGACAGGCGTACTCGAGCAACTGGAGAAATTGGGGATGGATGGTTGGCTCGCCGCCGGATAGCTGCAACACCTCGGGCCGGCCTTCGACCTCCACCAGGCGATCGATCGCCGACGTGCACTCGTCGAAGGAAAGGTGCTGGCCACCGGGACCGCTGTGGGCATAACACATCGGGCAATTCAGATTGCACGACGATGTGATCTCCACCAGACCGACGCACGTATGCTGCTCGTGCTCGGTGCAGAGTCCGCAATCGAACGGGCAGCCCCGGTCCGGCTCGATGCCCATCACGGGCGGCACCTTGCCCGGCAAGCTGAACTCCATGCGGTCGTACCACCGCACGTCGGAACAAATAAAATCCTCGCGCACGCCATGCGTTGGGCAGCGCTTGCGAAAGTAAACGCGACCGTCGTTCCGCACGACGATTTTCGCCGGCACGAGCGACAGGCACTCGGGGCACAGGCTCTGCGTCATTCCCAGAAAAGTGTGGTTTCGCAGTTGCATTGCATTATTTGCGCTTCGGCCACGACTTGACCAGCAGCATGATCATCAGCAGCAGCGCACCCAGCGCACCCGCAATCGAGATACCGATGGCGATCGCGATGCCCGCATTGCCGCCGCCGCCGTCATCGGTCGAAAGCGCAACCCCCACGGCCGTGGCACAAGCCGCGGCGAAGGCCACCAGCCCAGCAATCCACGTCAAAAACACGACTCCGAGCGACGTCGAAAAAGTGGCGACTCGATCGGCAATGGTAACCTCCTGTCCCTGCCGCGCCATCCGCTTCGTGGCGGACACGGTGCGAAACAGCGCGGGTACGACCACGGCCACCAGCGGAACGACCAGGCCGGGCGCAATCGTGAGCACACCCAGGCAAACGCAGATCAGCGTGATGATCAGCATCATCGTGCTGAGCGCGAATTGAGGCGGCGCCACGAGGGGCGACATCGACACGAGTTGCGCGCTGATCGGCTCGTCCGCGTTGAACCGCCTGCCGCAGAGCCAGCAAAGCGTGTTGCCCGGCTCGTTCGCCGCGCTGCACTCCTGGCAATGGATTGCTGGAGGTGACGCATCGGTCATGAGCGTTGATCGCCTCCGGCGGCGATGCGCGCCGCAAACTCGAACGCCAGTCCCCGCGCCCGGCGAATCACTTGCCCCAGCGCGATGCCGGCCAGTGCCAGCGCCACCAACACGATCAACTGCTGGTAGCGCGGCACGGCGATGTCACGCTCTGGCGCCACCCAGCGGGCAAAGCCGCACACGAACAAGTAGCCGGCCATGCAGCCCAGCGTCGAGCACCACACCAGTCGCCGCTCGAAGCGCAGCCCGGACAGCACGATCAACAGGAAGTATGCCGCCACCAGCGAGCTGCGTGGTCCGTCGGCCACCAGCAAAATCGTGGTCAACAGCGCGATGTCCGCGGCCGTGGTGACGTATTTCAGAATCGGCGGGAAGACTTGGATCCGCAGGCAAACCAGCGTGCCCAGCGCCACCATCAGCCAGGCTACGGCCAAGGCCGTCACGGTCGTGTGGAACTGTTGATCGACGCCCGCCGGGATATCGATCGGCCCGAGACTCAAACCGCGATAGTTCAACAACTCGACGGCGTAGAACGCGCCGATGCCGACGATCCGCAAGAGGTTGGCCCGCGCCTCGCCGGCATACTCTTGCCAGCGGCGGACGATGAACCACTGACGATCGGCAAAGGCGTCGGCCGCAGACGGCGCTCTTGTGAGATGCGATTCCTTCGTTAGCTGCGCCATGACGCGACCCACCGTGGTCCACGGCGCGGCGACACCCTTGGCAACGCCCGCGCCTTTGGCTGAGCATTATCCGAAAGTGCGCGGGCCGGCGTCAACGGCGCGCGAGCGCTACTTTTGGCTGCGCAGCTCGGCGTTGGCTTGCGGCGTTAGCAGCAAGAATCCAGGGGCGAGCCTTAGATCGCGATGGGCTGCAAGGAGAGCCGCCGCAAGCGAGCGGGCGAGATGCCCAGCAGTTCGGCAAATGCCCGAGTCATGTGAGCCTGGTCGGCGAAACCGACTTCGACGGCAATCGCCGCCAGCGGCATCTC
>JBBDYK010000313.1:0-13409 GCA_040901665.1 Pirellulales bacterium
CGTCGTGCCCGCGCGGTCCTCGATAAAACCCCATCTGATTGAGACACTACACTAGTTGGACTCATTTTAGCACGATGCGCCTGATGGCGAAGGTCATGTGATATGACGGTCTTAACTTGCCGCGGAATGCCCCACCGGCATCCTCCATCTCAGTCGAATAGCCGGCTGACCGACTCGTTGCGGTGGATCCGCTTGATGGCTTCTCCAAGCAGTGGGGCAACGCTGAGTACCTTGATGATCGGCAGCGTCTGTTCCGGACGCAAGGGAATCGTATCGGTGATGATCACCTGGTGGATCGGCGATTTCTTCAGCCGCTCGATCGCCGGGCCACACAGCACCCCGTGGGTCGCCGCCACGTAGATCTGCTTGGCGCCCCGCTCGTGAATCACTTGGGCGGCTCCGCAGATCGAACCGGCCGTGCTGATCATGTCGTCGAACATCAGCGCGATCTTGCCCTCGACCGAAGCACCGATCACGTTTTCTTGCTTGGTGTGCACCGCGTCGGCGCGCCGCTTGTCGACGATGGCCAGCGTGCCTCCCAGTCGCTCGGCGTGTCCCAGCGCCCGCTTGATGCTGCCTTCGTCGGGACTGACGACGACCAGATCTTCGGGCTTGAATCCCAACGCGAGAAAATACTCGTTCAGCACGGGCGCGGCATACAGGTGATCGACCGGCACGTCGAAGAAACCCTGGATCTGGGCGGCGTGCAAATCCATCGCCAGCACGCGATCGGCGCCGGCCCGCGTGATGATGTTGGCCACCAGCTTGGCCGTGATCGGCACACGGCCTTCGTCCTTGCGATCTTGCCGCGCATAGCCGTAGTACGGCATGACGGCGGTGATCCGCTCGGCGCTGGCCCGCTTGCAACTCTCGATCATGATCAAGAGCTCCATCAACGTCTCGTTGACGGGCGGGCACGTCGGCTGCACCAAGAACACGTCCCGGCCACGGATGTCTTCCTCTACCTTGCAACTGATCTCGCTGTCGGGAAAGTTGCCGATGGTGATGCCACCCAGCGGCAGCCCCAAATAATCGCACAGGCGCCGCGTCAGATCGGGATTGGCGCGGCCGCTGAAAATCTTGAGATCGTTCATGACTGACATATATGATTGCTACTCGCCGGTAGGTGCCATCCCCAATTCGCGCATGGCCGCTTCCACCGCAGCCAACTCTTCCTGATTGTTGATGCTCAATGCCTCGCAGGGCTTCAAGACGTTCAAGGCCTGCACGTCGCGGCCGGCCTTGAGCAATTCGGCCGGCACGTCCGTCAAGTAGTACTCGCCCTGAGCATTGTCCGGGCGAATCTTTTCGAGCGATTGGAGCAGGTCGGCACTGTTGAACACGTAACAACTAAGATTGACCTCTTGAATCCGCTTTTGTTCGGGCGTGGCGTCCTTTTCTTCGACAATCCCCACAAAACACCCGCTGCCGTCGCGGACGATCCGGCCCAGGCCCAGTGGATTGTCCTTCGTGCCGGTGCCCAACAAGCAGGCCGGCCGCGTCCGCTCGAACTCGGCCAACAGCGCGACGAGCGAATCGGCCTGCATCAAAGGCGAGTCACCGGCCACGACCAGGACGGCGCCAACCTGTCGCTGCAAGTAATCCCGCGTGCACATCACGGCATGTCCGGTGCCGCGTTGCTCCGCCTGCAACGCGAATTCGACGTTAGCGCGCTCGGCCAGTGCCGCCCGCACGTCATCGGCCCGATAGCCGACGACGACCACGGTCCGCGCGACGCCGGCCGCGGCCAGTGCATCGAGCACGTAATCGATCATCGGCCGCCCGCAAACCGGCACGAGCACCTTGGGCAGCTCGGATTTCATCCGCACGCCCTTGCCGGCGGCCATCACGATTGCCGAAGTATCAGCCACGAAAGTGCTCACGAATGGGGAAGCAAGAAACCGCTATCTTCGCAGCAACCGCGCGACGGTTCCAGGGGCGATCATCCGAAATCACCGCTCGTCGAGGGTGCGTTGACAGCACCCCCGGGCAACTTACAATCAGGGGTTTCGTTTTAGGCCTCTCCCCACGAGAGGCGGTAGCCCGCGACGACACTCGACGCTCGCTCGCAGCGCCGCACCGGAGCACGCGCTATTGCTCACCCCCACTGAAAAGGCCGCCGTGCTGATCGAGGCACTCGGCTGGATCCGCAAATTTCGCGACAAGGTCACCGTCATCAAGCTGGGCGGCAGCGTGATGGACGACATCGACGCCCTGCGCCACTTGCTGATCGATATCGTCTTCATGGAAACCGTCGGCATGCGGCCCGTTGTCGTGCACGGCGGCGGCGCGGCCATCAGCCGGGCCATGGACGCCGCCGGACTGACGCCGCGTTTCATTCAGGGCAGACGCTACACGGATCAGGCCACGCTGGACATCGTCGAGCACGTGCTGGCCTATGAAACCAACGAGCATATCGCCGCTCGGATCGAGGAATTCGGCGGACGCGCCGCGCCCTTGAACTTTCGCACCACCAACGTGCTATGGGGTGAGAAGTTGACTCTGGCCGACTCGGATCAAGGGCCGATCGATCTTGGATCGGTTGGCGTCGTGACGCGCGTCGATCGAAGCACGATCAGCAACCTGTGTTACGCGGGCATCGTACCGGTGATCCCCTCGATGTGCCTGTCCGAGGCAGGGGACAAGCTCAACGTCAATGCCGACACGGCCGCCACCGCCGTCGCCCAGGCGCTGGGCGCCGAAAAGCTGATCTACATGAGCGACGTCAACGGCGTGCGGCTCAAAAAGGACGATCCGACGACGCTCGTCGCTTCGCTCACCGCCAGCCAGGCGCGGCAGTTGATCGCCAATGGTTCCATCGAGTCGGGCATGATCCCCAAGGTCGAGGCTTGCCTGGAAACGCTGGGACGCGGCATCCGCAAAATCCACATCATCGACGGCCGGGAACGGCACGGACTGTTACTGGAGATTTATACGAACAAGGGCGTCGGTACGGAAATCATTCATGATCCCCAGCCCATGGCGGACGCGCCGCCGGGCTGAACCCCACACCACCGGCACTTGTCTTGCGAAGATTCGCGGACACGACCGCTCGAATGCCCGCTATGATCAAGCGCTCACGAGGACTTCCTATGGCTACTGCCGAGGCATCGATGACCACCGCCGAAATCGTCGAGCTGTTCCAGCGCTACGTGGTACCCAACTATCGCCGCTATCCGGTGGCGATCGCCCGCGGCGAGGGCTCGTACGTCTGGGATACCGAGGGCAATCAATACCTCGATTTCTTTCCCGGCTGGGGGTGCGACTTGCTGGGACACTGTCCTGAGCCGGTGGTCAAGGCGGTCCAGGAGCAAGTGGCCTCGCTGATCCACGTTCCCAACACCTGGTACATGGAAGCCCAGGGACGCTGGGCCAAATTGCTCTCGGAGCGTAGCTTCGGCGGGCAGGCGTTTTTCTGCAACTCAGGCACCGAAGCCAACGAGGCCGCCATCAAGCTGGTGCGGCTCCACTCCGCCAAAGGGCGCTACAAGATCATTACCTTCGAGGGCGGTTTTCACGGGCGAACGCTCGGCGCCACGGCCGCCACCGCGCAGCCCAAGTATCACGAGGACCTGCATCCATTGATGGCCGGCTTCGTGTACGCGCCGTTTGGAGACCTGGAAGCCGTGGCGCGCCTGGTCGACGACGAGACTGCGGCGATCATGATCGAGCCGGTGCAAGGTGAAGGGGGCGTCAATCTGCCGCCGGATGGATTTCTGGCCGGTTTGCGCAGAATTGCCGACGAGCAAGGATTGCTGCTGGTGTTCGACGAAGTGCAGACCGGCTGTGGCCGCACGGGCAAGTGGTTCGCGTATCAGCACTATGGCGTCACGCCAGACATCATGACGTTGGCCAAGGCCCTTTGTGGCGGCATTGCCGGTGGCGCCCTGATGACCACGGCCGAAATCGCTCCCAGCCTGCGGCCCGGCATGCACGCCGCCACATTCGGCGGCAACCCGATTGCAGCCCGGGCGGGAATCGCCACGATCGAGATGATCGAAAACGAAAAACTGCTGGAGCACACGGCCCGCATCAGCGAAGTCTTTCGCCAAAGGCTGACAGCGCTGCAAGCGGAGTGCGAACTGGTGAAGGATGTTCGCGTGTTGGGCGTGATGATCGGGCTGGAGCTCTCGATCGACGGCACGCCCGTCGTGCAAGGCTGCATGGATGAGCGGCTGTTGGTCAATTGCACCCACGGCACGGTCATTCGCTTGCTGCCGGCCATGAACCTTTCCGAGCAACAGGTTCACGATGGCTGCGACATCCTGGCCAAAGTGCTCAAGCAACAAACCGCTTAACATCGCCGCCCGGCGAGCGACCCAGCCATGCGAAATCTCCTCACGTTGGCCGATTTGAAATCGGCCGAGATCGACCGCATTTTTGCGATCACCCAGGATCTCAAGGCCAAGCACACCCAGGGACTGCGCGAAGCGTTGCTGCCCGGACGCGTCATGGCGCTGTTGTTCGAGAAACCGTCGCTGCGCACGCGCGTCAGCTTTGAAGCGGGCATGATCAACCTCGGTGGCAGCAGCGTGTTTCTGAGCGACGACGCGGGCTTCGGATCGCGCGAGAGCGTGGCCGATTTCGGCCGCGTGCTCAGTCAGTACGTCGACGTGATCGTCGTGCGGGCCTTTCATCACAGCACCGCCGAGGACCTGGCGCAATATTGCGACTGCTCGGTGATCAACGGTCTGACGGATTTCGCGCATCCCTGCCAGGCACTGGCCGATTTGTACACGCTCAAGGAGCTGATCGGGCGCCTCAAGGGACATACGCTGGCGTATGTAGGTGACGGTAACAACGTGGCGCACAGCCTGGCCGAAGGCTGCGCCAAGATGGGCATGCGATTCGCAATCGCCTCGCCGCCAGGCTATGAATTCGACAAGGAGTTTCTGGCGCATTTGGAGCGCGAAGTACCCGAGCTGGACATGTTCGTCACGACCGATCCGGCCGAGGCGGTGCGCGGCGCCGCGGCCGTCTATGCCGACGTGTGGACCAGCATGGGGCAGGAGCAGGAATCGGCCCGACGCCGCCGCGATTTTGCCGATTATCAAATCAACGCCAAGCTGCTGGCGCAGGCGCCCGACGGCGCCTGGTTCATGCACTGCTTGCCGGCCCATCGCGGCGAAGAAGTCACCGACGAGGTGATCGACGGGCCGCAGAGCATCGTCGTGCAACAAGCCAGCAATCGCCTGCACGTGCAAAAGGGGATTCTCGCTTGGATGCTCGGCGCGCAGTGCTAACGGGCCAACGGCGACTGGATTTTGACCGCGCTCAGCGAGCAGCATTCTCGAACGCGGCGCGCACATCGGCCAGCGTCAGCACGACAATGCTCCACACGCCCACCGGAATGCCCGGCAGGCAGCAACAATTGCCAAAATTGGCCATCGCGAGGATCGACGCCGTCAGCGCCAATCCCCACGACCGAAAACGCAGCATCTGAACGGCGCCGGCGATGATCGTCGCATTGACGAACACGAACGCCACCTGGATCGCCGCGGCCAGCGTTCCGCGCGAGCCTTCCTGAATCGCCTGCACGAACGGCGGCGCGTTGGGATCGACCACCGGAGGTTCGCCCACCACCGCCACCACGGCACTCAAAACCGACATCGCCAGGCCCACCGCCCCCAAGACTATCAAAGTGACCGCGGGAATGCCGACCTTCAGCGTGGGCGCCTCGCCGTCTCGATCCAGGCGGCTACGATCCGCCCGCGGACTGGCATAGGGGTTGTGATCGTCCTGCTGCGCCGGCATAGTAGCGGCTGGCGCCGCGTCGATCTCAATCGAGCCGTCGTCGAGGTCCAACGCGGTCTCGGACTCGGGCACCAGCAGCACGTGGCCGCCGGGACAGCGAACGCGGCGGCCCGCCAACTCGTCCTTGACGCGATACTCCTTCCCGCATTCCTGGCAATAAACGGCGATGGGCATAGCGGTGCTCTTCTTAAGCGAACGAATGAAAGACTCGACGCCGACTGCCCAAACTTAGGGACCGCATTCTCGCTCGCGTGTGGGCAAAAGGCAATTGTGGCCAGACTCCTAACTGCATTTCGTTGGCCCTGGCGTTGGGTCACGCATTCGCACTTTCGACACGATCAACACCAGCAGGTGAGCAGTTCATGCGACACGACGGACGCAAAGACGATACGCTACGGCCGGTAACCATTCAGCGCCGCTTCACCCGACCGGCTCATGGCAGCGTGTTGATCACGGCCGGCCGCACGACCGTGCTGTGTACCGCGTGCGTCGATGCCACGGTGCCGGCCTGGATGGTCGGCCGAGGTCGCGGATGGGTGACGGCCGAGTATGGGATGTTGCCCGGCAGCACCAGTCCGCGCAAAAAGCGCGACGTCGCCAAGGTCGACGGCCGCACGACCGAGATTCAACGACTGATCGGCCGCAGCCTGCGGGCGATCGTCGACCTGGAGGCCCTGGGCGAACGCTCGATCTTCGTCGACTGCGACGTGCTGGAGGCCGACGGCGGCACCCGCACCGCCAGCATCACCGGCGCGCTTGTGGCCCTGGTCGATGCCGTCAACACGATCGAGGATCTGCCGGCCAACCCCTTGCGCGATAGCGTGGCCGCCATCAGCGTGGGCATCGTCGATGGCCGGCCCCTGTTGGACCTTGACTACCACGAGGACGTCGACGCCGAAGTGGACATGAACGTGGTGATGACCGGCAGTGGCCGGTTCGTGGAAGTGCAAGGCACGGGGGAGGAAGCCACGTTCAGCGAGGAAGAATTGTCCGCCCTGCTCAAGCTGGCCCGCGGCGGGCTGACTGAACTGCGCGCCATTCAAAAGCAATCTCTGGGCGCCGCGTGGCCGTTTGACTAACAGCCCGTTGAATAATGCCGTCGTGGCATTTTTCAACAAGCGCCAAGTGCGAAGCAAAGCTCCGCACGGAAGCGCAAAATAACGACTTACGTCACTATTTCGAGATCGCATCCCTGCGATAGCGCAGCCAGTTGAATACTTCAACCGGCTGCTAACTAAACATCTGTCCGCGGCCGACTGCCTCGAAGGCGTTCTTGATGTGATCGATGGTGGGTTGCCTGGCGTTCGCAGGCCAGGTAATGGCCAGCACGTCGAAGCGGGCCTTGCACTCCAGCAGGTCGTGCCGCTTCAGATAGGCCAGCGCCAGCCGCGTGAGTCGTTTTTGCTTTTCGGGGCCGACCGCTGCGGCGGGATGGCCCGCGTCGTGCGAGGTGCGGGTCTTGACCTCGACGAATACGACCGTGCGGTCGTCGACGGCCACCAGATCCAGTTCACCGAAGAGATCGCGCTCGCCTCGGCCCACGATCTTGTAGCCCTGCCGGCGCAGATAGCCCGCTGCGGCCCGTTCGCCGCGCTCACCCAACGATCGATATCGCCGCCAGGCGGCCCGCACGCGCGCCACCCAGGTGCGAACACGCATCGGACAACTCCGCGAATAGCGCGCGATTAGCGTATAGGCCCTCGCAAACCGGCGAACCGAATGTTTGGCTCTTCCCGGTCCGACGGCCGCGATTACAAATTGCCGGCGTCGTCGCGGCGCTGCTTCAATCGCACCGCCTTGCCCACTCGATCGCGCAGGAAATACAGCTTGGCGCGGCGGACGATGCCGCGGCGCTTCACTTCGACTTTGGCGATCTTGGGCGAGTGCAGCGGAAACTTGCGTTCCACACCTTCGCCGGCCACGATCCGCCGCACCACGAACATCTCGCGGGTGCCGGCGCCGCTCTTGGCAATCACCACGCCGCTGAAGATCTGGATGCGTTCTTTTTCGCCTTCCAGAATTCGCGTGTGGACGTCCACCGTGTCGCCGATGTCGAACTGGGGAACCTCGCTCTTCAGCGAGCTCTTTTCGACCAGTTCCAGAGTTTGATGACTCATGCTTCGTCCCAGCCTTTCACTTCGAATCTTTTTGGTTGGTTTCTGTGGTTGAGGATTTTCGTTGGGCCCACAGGTCGGCCCGTTGTTGTTGAGTGCGCTGCTGACTTTGCTGCTCGCGCCAGCGGGCGATTTGGGCGTGGTCGCCGCTCATCAGCACGTCGGGCACGCTCAAGCCGCGATACTCGCGCGGACGAGTGTATTGTGCGAACTCCAACAGGCGATGCTCGCCCGAGAAGGAATCCTGTTTGTTGCTCTCTTCGTCTCCCAACACGCCGGGCACAAGGCGAGCAACGGCGTCGATGACCACCATCGCCGCGACCTCGCCGCCGCCCAAAATATAATCTCCGATCGAAATCTCGTGAGGCTGAAGAATCGCTCGCACGCGTTCGTCAAATCCCTCATACCTCCCGCACAGCAACGTCAGCCGCGGCCTGGTCGCCAACTGCTCGACCAGGGCCTGGTCCAGCCGTTCTCCGTGCGGCGTCAGCATCACCAGGTGCCCTGGCGCGTCGTGCATGGCCTGCACGGCCTCGACGCACTCGACCACCGGTTCCACCTTCAGCACCATGCCCGGGCCGCCGCCAAATGGCCGGTCGTCCACCGAGTGGTGCTTGTCATGCGCCCAGTCGCGAATGTTATGTAATTCAACCTCGATCAAGCCGCGCTCGATGGCCAGCTTCAACAAGCTTTGACCCAGATAGCTCGGGAACAGGCCCGGGAACAAGGTCAGCACATCGAACCGCATGACGCATCGCTCGGTTACCAACAACTCTCGCCAGATCGGATTGCGGGGCGGCCGCCAATTCCAACCGCAGCCGATCCACAGGCTATTCCGCGGCCTCAGCGGCCGGTTCGGACTTCTCCTCGGCCGGCGCTTCGGCGGATTCCTCCGCGGGCGCCGCGGCTTGCGCTACGGCAGCCGGTTCCTCGGCGTTCGGCACGTAAACCGGCTCGCCGGCGTCGGGCACGATCTTGGGCAGCGACAACCGCTCGCGCGCCGCCTGCTGCTCATTCACGTGCGTGCCGGTGCTGCCATATTTCTTGATCAGGATCTTGACCTTGTCCGACGGTTGCGCGCCGACGCCCAGCCAGTAGTCGATCCGTTCGCCCTTGAGCAGTGCTCGAGCGTCTACCTCATTGACCATCGGGTCGTAGGTGCCCAGCTCTTCCAACACGCGGCCATCGCGCGGATTGCGTCCGTCGATGGCACAAATGCGAAAGAATGGCCGGTGCTTCCGGCCCATCTTCTTCATGCGAATTTTAACTGCCACGCGTTCCTCCTCTGTCGTAATGGGTTGCTACTTGATTGGATGTTCGTGACTGGTGTTCATGCACCGTTGCGATCGCCCCGTTTGCGGCGGCGAGCCTCTTTCTCACGCTGCCTGCGCAGCTTGGCTCGCTCGTCCGACGTGAGACGTTTGCCGGTGCCGACTTTTTGTTTTTGCAGCTTGGCGTTGGGGTTGGTCATGGCAGACTGCAACTGCTGCATCTTCTTCATGCGGTCGCGCATGCCCAGCCCGGCCATTTCCTTCATGATCGCGGCCATGCCGTCGAATTGCTTGACCAGCTCGTTGACTTCGTGCGGTTCGACGCCGGCTCCAGCGGCAATCCGCCGGCGGCGACTTTGATCGATCAGCCGCGAAGGATTGCGCCGTTCGGCGGGCGTCATCGCGTCGACGATGCCTCCCAGGCGGGTCATGTCGCCTTCGGCATCGACCTGGTCCAACATTTCGCGCATGCCGCCCATGCCCGGCAACATGCCCATGATGCGGTTGATGGGCCCCAGCTTGCGGGTTTGGCCCAGCATGTTGCGGAAGTCTTCGAGCGTGAACTCGCCCTTGCGAAGCCGCTCTTCCTGGCGAGCCATCTCGCCCTGGTCGAATTTCTCCTGCGCTTGCTCCACCAGCGTGAGCACGTCGCCCATGCCCAGAATGCGCTGCGCCATCCGCTCGGGATGAAACTCTTGCAACGCGTCCAAGTGCTCGCCGGTGCCGATGAACTTGACCGGTACCCCCGTCACTTCCTTGACGCTCAAGACGGCGCCGCCGCGGGCATCGCCGTCGAGCTTGGTGAGGATGCAGCCGTCGAGCTCGAGCGCTTCGTTGAAGGCCTTGGCGCTGTTGACCGCATCCTGGCCGGTCATGCCGTCGACCACCAGATAGACCTGCTGCGGCTCGAGCTTACGATCGATCTGCTTGAGCTGGTTCATCAACTCATCGTCGATGTGCAAGCGGCCGGCCGTGTCGAGAATGACGACGCTGGCGTCGAGTTGCTTGGCCTGCTTGACGGCGTTTTGACAAACGGCAACCGGATCCGTGGCGCCCTTCTCGGAATAAACAGGAATGCCCAATTGCTCGCCGATGACGTGCAACTGCTCGATGGCCGCGGGACGCTGCAAGTCGGCGGCCACCAACAGCGGCTTGCGCCCCCGCTCTTTGATCAGTCGGCCGAGCTTGCCGCAGGTGGTCGTCTTGCCCGAACCCTGCAAACCGCACAGCATCAACACGGTAACGCCGGGCTGCAAGTGCAGCGAATGATCGACCGGCCCCATCAGCTCGATCAGCTCGTTGTGCACGATGCCGATCACCTGCTGCGAGGGATCGAGCGACGAGAGCACGCGCTCGCCGAGCGCCTTTTCACTGACCCGGCCGATGAATTCCTTGACGACCGCCAGGCTGACGTCGGCTTCGAGCAAGGCCCGCTGCACCAGGGCCAGCCCGTCGCGCATGTTCCCCTCGGAAAGCTTGCCCTTGCCGCGCAGTGTTTTCAGCGCGCTGGACAGACCGTCTTGCAGGGATTCGAACATGGCAGAACTAACAAGTAGCAGTAACAGGACCCGTGAAAGTCAAAACGCCAGCGGCCCCCGGCCAAAGCTGCCGGCGCGAAATCGCAGGCCGGCAAGCCGCTCAGGCCACCAGCGCGACCGCATCGTCCGCGCATACCCCGTCCGAGGGAAACTCGCATTGTATCGAAATACCCCGCCGTTTGGCAATCCGGGGGTGCACGTTCCAAAACCGCACAAAGCGGCCGGCCGCTCGCGCAATCCGAAACTCATGAGCATTCCTACATTCGGCACAATCGTAGCCGCCGACCGAGCAAACGCGGGGGGTGACCTACGGTTCCATGGGCGTCCGATGGACCGCCCTTAGCCCATGAAATCGATCCACTCCGGCTTTCGGAAGTCCTCCATGCGTTTGCTCAACACGCCGCGGATGTTGTGCGCCGTGGCCACGCTGTTGCTCGTCGTCTCTGGCTGCGGCCAGCAGCTTTACCGCGCTGAGACAAAGCTCTTCGCCGACGGCCAGGTGCGCCGCGCCATCTATCAACCGATCGAAGACACGCCGCTCGAAGCGCTGGCGCCCGCCGCGTGGACCGGCGTGACTTACGCCGTCGAAATCGCGCCCGATGCGTGGCATGGCACGATCGATCAACTTCCCTCCGCACAGCGCGACAAGGACACCGCGTATTTTGCCGCCTGGGGGCAGTTTGCTTCGCCGGCCAAGCTCCCATCCACCTACGTCAAGCTTGCCCCGCGAGGGCTTCCCAACGGCAAGCTGGTCGTCGACTATCGGCAGACCGACCACGTGTTCGTCACCGAGTACGACTGGCGCGAAACGTTGACCGACATCGTCACGCTCGACGACATGCACCGCAGCCGGCGCCAGTTCTTGGAAGTAGTGATTCCGGTGGTGCGCAAGTGCCTCGAAACCGCCTTGGGCCCCGAGTACGACGTGGAAAACCTGGTCGCCTGGTTCGACACCACCGGCAGCGATTGGTTCGTGGAGTTGACGGATGCATTTTTCGAAGCGGGCACGCGCGATCAATTGCCGCCAAACCGCGAATGGAAGGCCACGATGGCCGACGTCTGCGCTCGGTACGGCTTGAAGCTACGCGACACCAGCGGCCGACTGCTCGATGACGATCAAGCCCGCCAGCAATTGGCCGAGTTCGCCGCCGGCATCCTGCGGCAACAATTGAAACGACGCGACGGCGCGCCAATTCCGCAGTCCGTCGTCGACGATTTGCTGGAATGGGTCAATCTGATCGATCCTCCTCAATCCAAGAATCCGCGCTTGGCGCGCCTCGACGGCTTGGCGCAGCAGGTGGTCGCCGAGCAGTTCGGCAGCCAACAGAACTTCGCCGACGTGATCACGCCACTCGGCACCCGCATGCTGGGGCTCTACCGCGTGGAGATCCTGGGGCCGCCGCGGCGGTTTCATTACGAAATGGAAATGCCGGGCGCCATCGTCGAAACCAACGGCCTGCTGTTGGGAGAGAATCGCCTGGAGTGGTCGTTCGAGGCGGTGCAAGCTTACCCGTTCGGATACGCCATGCACGGCCGAGCGCTCGCGCCGAGCTCCGCGTCGCAGCGGGAGCTGTTGGGCGGCGAGCCGCTGTCGTCCCGCGCAGACATGCTGGCCTTTGTCGCCGCGGTGAACAGCGATTTCATGGTCGCCGAAGCGGTGCGCAATAGCGCGAAGCGCAAGACCATGTCGCCGCTGTACGAAGCGCGCGAACGAACGGTCAGCGAGGGAGGCAATACGCGCCTCTTCGACACGGTGCTCCGCGTGCTCGGATTGCCGGCGCAAGAAGCGCCGCCCGCCAAGTAGCCGTCAGTCCGCTCGACCCAACGCTCGCAATCGTCCCAGACGGGCCAGGCGATGGCAGGCGCGGATGCGTCGCTCGACCTCGGCCAGCAGCTCGTCGTCGTTCAGTCCATCCATCTCCTGCGGCGCGATCGGATCGCCCCAGACTACGTGGATAACGTCCGGACGAGGCCACCACCGCTGTCGCGGCCAGGCGTCGAAGGCGCCGTCGAGCGCCACAGGGACCAGCGGCACCGCGGCACGCCGTGCGATCGCGCAGAACCCCGGCATTACCCGTCGGACTTCGCCGTCCCACGTGCGGGTGCCCTCGGGAAAGATCAACACCATCTCGCCGCGCTTGATACGTTTGAGCGTTTCCTTGAGTCCACCGAGTCCCCCTCCTTCGCGATCGATGGGGATCGCGTCCAGTGCGGCCACCAACCAACGAAACAGTCGCGAATCAAACAAGGTCGTACGGGCAACGTAGTTCAACCTGCGCTCGCAGGACAACCCGATCAGCACCGGATCGAGATTGCTCTGATGGTTCGAGAGTACCAGGCCGCCGCCGCTGTGCGGCACGCGTTGACGTCCTTCGACGCGAATGCGCAGCACGGTCGCGGCCAGCACCCGGCATACGAACTTGAGCCAGACTTGCCAGGCGCGGTTCGGCAACGATCGATCGACTGTGGCCGTCATCGTGACAGTTTTTCCCGCACGAGTCGTTCCAATCGGTCGAGCACCTGCTCGGGCGTTAGACCGTCGGTCGGCACCTCAATGGCGTCGGGCGCCGCGATCAGCGGTCCGACTTCGCGTCCGGCGTCGCTGGCGTCGCGACGATTCTGATCGCGCAGCACGTCCTCGAACGAGACCGCTTGTCCCTTGGCCACTAACTCTTTGGCGCGGCGGCGCGCCCGCTCCTCTGGCGTCGCCGTCAGATAAATCTTGCACTCGG
>JBBDYK010000314.1:0-13261 GCA_040901665.1 Pirellulales bacterium
TTGTCATCGCAACCATGCGATGTTGCAGGCTGTTGCAATCTTCAACAGTCTGCTAGGGCTGAGCCGCTGCGGAATTGGAACGCTGGTCGATCTCCTGGGCCGCTCGCAATTGCGAAGCGGTGATTTGCGCCGCCATCTGGCGGTTGGCCACGAAGCTGGCCTTCATCTTTTCGACCACGTCGCGCTGAACTTGGGCCAGTGATTCCTGATATGCGGCGATCGCTTGCTTTTCTTTGTCGAATTGTGCCAAATCGGCCGCCAGCTTCACTTTCTCGCCTTGGCGAAATGCGCCTTCCTTTTCCGCCTCCGTGGTGGCCGCCGTCATGCGCGCGATGTTGCTGTTGAGCTTGTTGATGGCGTCATTCAGCAACGACACCTGCACGAAGTGCTCGTGAAAGTACTGTTCGTAGTCGTGCAACGTGCGCTCGGGCTTGGCAAACTCGTCGCTGCTGGCTGCGGGCAACAGTGCTCCGCGGGTGGCATCGTCCAGCGAGGAAAACACGGCCGTGTCGTCGATTGGCATTGTCATGTACAAGGTCAGCGGGCCGGTGGCCGCGGCCAGGCGTGCGGCTTGTTCGGCGGTGAGCGGCAGATTCGGAGCGATTTGCACCTTGGTCGTGTCGTCGCCCACCTGAGTCACTTTGAACTCGCCCAGGTAGTGGCCGCCCTCTTGGCGGGGCACTTCGCTGAACGCGAACACCACCATCCCCGGCTCCAGACCGTGGACGGTCGACGGAAGCGTCAACTGCACCACGCCGTCGGTCACGCTGTCGACCGGCACGCCATAGAGCACGCCGCCACGATCGATCGTCAGTTTCTGCATGTCCTGCTGCAACTGGCGGATGCCTTTTGGATCGACCAGGCCTTCGGCGTTCGGTTCGGCGCCTTCGACCAGCAGCTTCGTATCGCGCTGGAGTCGCTCGACCTCGGCCTTGGCGTTGTTGACGACTTTGCGCCAAGCGTCGTGCGTTTTGAGCGTGCGCGCCGACAGGTAGAAGAATGCCACGGTGCCCAGAAACAGGAACGCCACCAGCACGACCTGAACGATGGGCCACGTGCGGGCGCTCATGTAGGCGATAAAGAACGAGGCCAGAATCGCCAGGCCCAGCAAGATTTCCAAGACTAGCGCCATCGCACCTTCGACCGCTGGGGCCTCACGTTAGTTGTCGCGTTGGGCCGCGCATCGCAGCCGCTCGGGTTCACACGTCGCTTGCTCATTCGCTTCCGGTGGCGCGAAAGCACGCCAGGCGATGGCCTCGGGGGAGCTTGCAGAAGCCAACGCCCTTCCGCTGGAGCGCGTTGGCTCTGTGACTCTATTCCCGGAAATGGACAGGACTTACGACAGCTCGACCGATGGAATCGATCATAGATGGGGTCCGCACGAGTGTCAAGTTTTTCGCCGCCACTGCAGACCGCATGCAAACCGTGGCAAGGACACGCGTTACGATCACTATAATCGGGCTTCCGCCGGCTCCAGGGCAGCGAGCGCTTCCAGCAGGCGGTCGATCATCGCCGGCGTGTGACCCCAGTTGAGGCTCACGCGCAGTAGCGATTGGCCCGGCGGCACGGAGGGAGGCCGGATCGCCGGCACCAGCAAGCCGGCGGCGCGCAGCCGCGCCGACCAGGCCAGCGCCTGCGCCGCTTCGCTGGCCACGAGCGGAATGATCTGGCCGGAACCATTGGGCAACGACCAACCGCACGCCGCAAGTTGGGTCCGCAGCTCGGCCGCCTGCCCGAGCAGTTCGGCGCGTCGCGACGGTTCGTCGCGCACCACGTCGAGTGCTGCGATTGCGGCGGCGGCGACCGGGGGCGCCAGCGCCGTGGAGAATACATAAGGCCGCGCGGCGTTCAGCAGCCACTCGATCAATCGGCGACTGCCCGCGACGAAGCCGCCGGAGCAACCCAGCGCCTTGCTCAAAGTGCCGATGCGGACGTCGATCTGGTCTTCGACCCCCAGCGCTTCGGCAACGCCGCGGCCGTGCGCGCCGAACACTCCCGTGGCATGCGCCTCATCGACCAGCAGCATGCAGTCATGCTGCGAGGCCAGTTGCGCGAGTTCTCCGAGCGGCGCCACGTCGCCGTCCATGCTGAAGAGGCTTTCGGTTACGATCAGCCGGCGCCCAAAGCGGTTGGCGGTTGCCAACAGCGACGCCAACGCACGCGAGTCGCAGTGGGGATAGACGTGGACTTGCGCGCGTGACAGCCGGCAGCCGTCGATCATGCTGGCGTGATTTTTCTCGTCGGCGAAGATCGCGTCGTCGCGTCCCACGAGCGCTGCGATGGCGCCCAGATTGGCCGCATAGCCTGAGGAGAAAAGTAGCGCTGCTTCGGTGCCCTCGAACTCGGCCAAGCGTTGCTCCAAGCGGCGGTGTGTTTCGACGTGGCCGGTGACCAGTGGGCTGGCGCCCGCGCCACAGCCGACGGCCAGGGCAGCTTGGGCCGCTGCCGCTGCCAACCGCGGATCGGCAGCCAGACCTAGATAATCGTTCGAGCCGAAGTTGATGAATTCTTGCCCCGCCACGCTCACGATGGCGCGTTGCGGGCCGCGCTGCGTCGAGACCGTGCGACGCAAATCGCCGGCGCTCAAGCGCGCTAATTCGTCGTCCATCCACGCCAAGCGATCTTGCGACTTCATGCGGTTGTACGTTTCCTAGCGCGACTTGGCTACTTTGCGTCGACTCGGCTGCTTTTTCTTTGGCTGGGTGGCGCCTGTGGCGCTTTTTGCCGCCTTGGCCGCCGGCTTGGCGCCATTTGGAGACTTAGCCAACGCCTCAATCGCGGCAAATTCGCTCTCGCTCACCGGCTGCACCGACAACCGCGAGCCGCGCTTAAGCAGTTCCATATTCTTAAGCGCCGGCACCTCGCGCAGTTTCGCCAGCGACAGCGGCCGAGCAAACGTCGACTCGAACCGGATGTCCACCATCTGCCAAATGGGATTCTCCGGCGACGCATTGGCGTCGTAATGATCGTTCTTCGGATCCCAAGCCGTAGAGTCCGGATACGCCTCGCGCCCAACCACGGCCGTGCCCACCACCGCCGGCTCGTCTCCGCCCGAGTGATAATACAGCACCCGATCGCTCACCTTCATGTCGCGCATAAAATTACGCGCCTGATAATTCCGCACGCCGTCCCAATGCGTGGTCTTCTTGGGCGCGGCCGCCAAGTCCGCAATCGAAAAACAGTCCGCCTCGGACTTCACGAGCCAGTATCGCGCTTTAGACATGGGGTAAACTCTCAGTGCAAGTGAAGGAATCATTTTACGAGAGGCCGCATTCTGCCGCAATTCGTGCAAGCCGTTGCTTCGGGCCGCGGGCCCCAAAACTAGTCAGCCCAGGGAAGGAGTCAAGAAAGGTTCTTCGAAGTGGATGAAGACCATCGGCGAGCAGTGGACGGGCTTCGCATGTCAGGGAGGCTACGGTGCGTTTTTTGGCTTCGCCGTCGAATCCCCAGGGCGTTGCCCTGGGCTGGCTTGTTTCACGCCTGCGGCGTAAGCGTTCGTTAATCAAGTCACTAATTCTGCGGTGAGGAGCAACGCGAACTCAAGTCGGGCCGACGTCCCATGGTTTCGCCCGCCTACCACGGCCGGCATGTCATCGACTTATACTTGACTCGGCGCCCCAATTCCCCTCAATTTCCCGCGGTCGGCCGCGAATTCCTCCTATCGGAACGAATCCTTCCGCAAGACGGGGCCGTCTGCGGTAACTATTCCTGCGACGTCGGCACGATGGCTCAATCTGGGGACCAACTTGGGCGGGACGATCGCTTGAACTCGACACCCCTGCGGCCGATCGCGTGGCACAGCGTGCTTACCGAGCACGATCGCTGGTTGCGCATAGTCGTGTTGGCACGCGTGGGGCAGGCATTTGCCGTGGATGAAGTCATGCAAGAAGTGGCGCTGGCCGCCGTGCGACAGCAGGCTCCTTTGGCCGATGCCACGAAAGTCGCTCCCTGGTTGTACCGACTGGCCATCGTGCAGTCGTTGCAGTACCGCCGCAAGCAAGGTCGCTGGCGCAAGTTGACGAATCGATATGCCGAGCGCGTTCGGCCGGCGGAACACGACGGTCGCACGCTCGACCCGCTCGAATGGCTGTTGGCCGACGAGCGGCAGAGCCTGGTGCGCGAGGCGCTTGCGCGGATGGCCACGCGCGACGTGGAAATCCTGCTGTTGAAATACACGGAGAACTGGAGTTACGAGCAACTTGCCCAACACTTGGGCACTACGGAAAGCGCCGTGGAAAGCCGGCTGCACCGCGCCCGATCGCGGATGCGGCGCGAGCTGGCCGCGCTCGAACACGTGCAGGTGGAACGATGACGATTATCGAAGAATTCCGACAAGACGAGAGCCGCGTGCTGGACCGCCTGGTCGACGGCGAGTTGAGCCAGGCCGATCGCCGCACGCTATTGGCGTCGCTCGACGACGAGCCCGGCGGCTGGCGACGCTGCGCGTTGGCGTTTCTGGAAGCGCAATCCTGGCGATGGCAACTGGCACAAGTCGCGTCGGGGCCGCTGGTGGCGCAGGCGGCCGCCGCGGTCAAACGTCCAGACTCCGCGTTACGGGGCGGAGTCGGTTCGCGCAGTTTCTGGGGCGCCTGCCTGGCGATTGCCGGCAGCTTGTTGGTGGCGTTTGGGCTCGGCACGCGCTACACGAACGAGGCGCCGAACGTCGCTCATGTGTCCACGGCTGGCGATTCGAACCTCGGCGGAGCCGGCACGTCGACCAGCGTTGCGGCGCCAACGACCGTGGAGCCGGCAAACTCGATTGCCAGTGCGGCTCAGCCCACCGTGGACTCCGATCCGTCGGCCGCGAATGCGACTGGCGAGCCATCCGCTTGGGAGACCTTGACGCTTTCCACAGTCGATGAGGCCGGCAGCGCCGATCCGGACCATCAGTTCGAAGTGCGCGTGCGTGACGCGGATGCAGACGCTGCTTCGCTGGATGCGCTATTGGCAAGTGGCGAATCGACCTTGCCGGCGGCGCTGGTCGAGCAATTGCAGCAAGACGGCTGGGAGGTGACGAGCCGGCGGCAATTGATGCCGGTCAGCCTCTCCGACGGTCGGCAGATGGTCGTGCCGGTCGAGCAAGTCGACTTTCGCCGGCCGGACGTGGCGCAGTTCTAAGCGCATTGGCCGGCCTGATTTGATCCTTTCGAAATCATGTTCTTGAACCAGGAGGCTGTTCCAAAATGAGATGCAATTCATGGCTACGTCGAGCCAGTTGGCCACTGGCGTTGGGAATCGCGGTGCTGGCCGGCAGCGTCCGCGGACAAGATGCGCCTGCACCAGATGAGCCGCGACCTGCGCAAGATGGACCCGCACCGCCGGGCGAAGGTCCGCCGCGCGGTCCGCGCGAGCGGTTCGCCATCAGGGACGGGGGGCCCGGTGCGCAGTTTGGCATGGCTTTAGCGCCGGTCGATAAATCGCTCGATTCGCAACTCAAACTCAACGGCGAGGGCGCGGTGGTCGTACACGTTCGCGACGAGGGCGCGGCTGCCAAGGCCGGCGTCAAGGCCCACGACATCGTGCTGGCCATCGATGATGCGCCGGTGAAATCTCCGCGAGATCTGGCCAAGGCCGTCGAGGAATCGCCGGAAACGGAACGCACGCTCAAGATCCTGCGCGCCGGCGAAACGCTGACGGTGACGGTCACGCCCGAAAAAGTGCCGGCAGGAGAGGAAGCCGGTTGGTTCGACCAGCGGATTCGCGTCGAGGGCGACAAGGTGAATATCGACATTCGCGAAGTCCGCGAGCTCGAACGGACCATCCGCGAAAAGCTGCGCAACGCGGGCGTCGACATGCGAATGCAATTCATCGAGCCAGGCGCGTTTCTGCCCCGGGGCGCGGATTTCGCCTTCGGTCGCCGCACGGACTTGCCCGACGATCTGTCGATCAATATCCACAAGCAGGGTAAGGAACCGGCCGACATCGAAGTCAAGAAGGGCGAAGAGACCTGGACCGTCAAGGAAAACGACTTGGCGCCCTTGCCCGACGAGGTGCGCAAACACGTGGAGGGATACCTCGGTCATTCGCCGATGCGATTCAGCATCGTCCCCGATGGACGGCCGCGCGGCCCCGGTGACGAAGGTTTCGGTCCTCCGCCGGGACATCCCGACGGTCCGCGTGGTCCGGAGGGTACCGAAGTCCGTCGCGGACCTCGACCGCCGCGCCGCCCCGAAGGCCCCGATTGTCCGCGCGAATCGGTAGAGCTCCGCTTCGAACGGCACGAGCCCGGTGGCCCCGGCGGAGGACTCGAACGTCGCTTGGAAGAGATGGCGCGCCGCATGGAAGCCATGCAGCGCCAGCTCGAAGGACTGCGCCATCACCTGGGCGAAGACGACGACGAACGTCCGCGAGCCCGCCGGCCAGAACGCCCCGAGCCCCCGGAAGGCGACGACTCGTAGGGGACTGTGCCGATTGTTCGGCGGAGACCATCGAACGATGGTTGGGGGAGTAAAGTGGAACTGTGCCCCTCCTCCCAGCGAACCGTCCTGATTCTGCGCCGGGCGCCATTTGCGGAACCGCCGGGCGGCGAAGTATTCTCGATCGCCGAGCGAATGCGCTTTGACCGACCGCGGCAACTCTGGGGAGCAACCTCGATGCGTGGCCTGACAACTCTCTCGAAGCTTGGACTGGCAATCGCGCTAGCCGCGATCTGCACATCGTCACCGGCCGCGCCCGTGCCTGAGGGGGCTATCGCGGCGATCGACAGAATCGCCGCCGAGGAGATCGACCAGAAGAAGGTCGCGTCGTACGCGGTGGCGGTAGTCAAGGATGGCAGCCTGGTGCTGGCGCGCGGCTATGGTTACTCGGACTTGGAGAACGACGTGCCGGCCACCGCCGAGACGGTCTATCGCTTAGGCTCGATCACCAAGCAGTTCACGGCCATGGCGATCATGCTGCTGGACGAAGACGACAAGCTGTCCGTCGACGACGAGTTGACCAGGTTCCTGCCCGACTATCCCACGCAGGGTCACAAAGTCACCGTGCGCCATCTGCTGAATCACACCTCGGGCATCAAGAGCTTCACGAGCCTACCCTCGTTTCACAAACACGCGCGCCTCGACATGTCGCACGACGAAATGCTGGCCTTGTTCAAGGACGAGTCCTTCGACTTCGAGCCCGGCGCCAAGTGGGGCTACAGCAACTCGGGCTACTACCTGCTCGGCATGATCATCGAAAAGGCCAGCGGCAAGTCGTACGCCGAGTATCTTCAGGAACAAATCTTCCGTCCGCTGGGCATGAGCGCCACGCGCTACGGCGATACCCAGCCGCTGATTCGTCATCGCGCCATGGGCTATCGGCTCATGAACGGAGAACTCGTCAACGACGAATCCATAAGCATGACCGCGCCGTTCGCGGCCGGCGCGCTCGTCTCCAACGTGCTCGACATGGTCAAGTGGCACCAGGCACTCGAAGGTGACTCGTTACTGTCGTCGGCCTCGTACGAAGCGATGTACCAGAAGACCAAACTCACGAACGGCGTGCCAAGACCCTACGGCTATGGCTGGCAACTGGGCGAGCTGGCCGGACACCTTAGGCAGGGACACGGCGGCGGAATCCAAGGGTTTTCCACCATGATCGGCCGCTATCCCAAGGACCGGTTGTGTGTGATCGTGCTGTCGAACACAGCCACCGCCAACTCCGGAGCCGTCGAAAGCCGCATCGCCAAATTACTGCTGGCAGTCGAGGAAAAACCCGTCGCCGATCTGCCGATCGACGCCGAGCTCGCGAGCCAGTTGACCGGCAAGTATCGCCTGGAAGTACTGGAGCTCGAGATCCTGGCCGAGGACGGCAAACTCTATGTCAAGCTGAAAGGTCAGCCGCGCGATCGCCTCAAGTATCAAGGCCAGCGCCAGTTCGTCTCGTCGGAAAACTCCGAGCTGCGAATGACCTTCACGCCGGCCGACGGCAAGGCCGAACGCATCGAAGGCGAAACGGAAGGTGAAAAGCTCTCGGCCACTCGCGCGGAATGAGCCTCGGGTGGCACTGACTGGGACAGGGTAGCACTGGCATTTTGCCAGTGCAAATCATCAACAAGCGACTTCCACGCACTCTCGCATCTTCGGAGACGCACCATCATATCACGCCTGCTGCGAATCGCGATGTTCTTGACGGTGATTTTCTGGGGCCACGCCACGCGCGCCGCGGAAGAGCCGGCGCCGCCCGCGCACGCGCCCGAGTCTGAAAACGCCGCCAAGCGCCGCGTCAAGGAATTCTTGGCACTACTCGACGCCAAAGATATCGCCGAGTTCAAGAAATACATCGGCGAAAACTTCACGCCCCTCTTCAAGGCCATGCCGATGGAACGCCATTTGGAATTCTTCGGCGCGATCCGCGACATCACCGGTGGGCTCGACCTAGAGTCGCTCGAGAGCCCAGCGCCCAACCAGGTGCTCGCGCACTGCAAGGCACGCCTGAGCGGCCGAATCATAACGCTCGAAATGCGCCTCGAGGCCAAGCCGCCGCATCGCATCGCCGCTCTGAGCTCCCGCGCCAGCAAGCCGTCGAGCACGAGCAAAAAACGCTCCGACGATGAGATCAAGCAGGAACTGCAAACGCTGCTGCAAAAGCTGGCCGACGCCAACGTCTTCTCGGGCACGGTCCTCTTGGCCCGCGACGGCGTGCCCATCTTCGAGGGCGCCTACGGCATCGCGAACAAAGACTTCGACGTGCCCAACCAAATCGACACCAAGTTCAACCTGGGCTCGATGAACAAGATGTTCACGGCCGTCGCGGTGGCGCAACTCGTCGAGCGCGACAAGCTCTCCTTCGATGATCCACTATCGAAATACTTGCCGGAATTCCCTGATGCCGAGGGCGCCAAGAAAATACAGATCAAGCATTTGCTCTCCCACACGGCCGGTCTCGGTCCCTATTTCTCTCGCGCCTGGCAGCAATCGTCTCGCAACTTGTATCGCTCGGTCGACGACCAAATGAAACGGGCCGCGGCGGACGAAAAGCTGCTCTTCGAGCCCGGCTCGCGCCACCGCTACAGCAACACCGGCATGCTCGTCGCCGGCAAAGTCATCGAGATCGCTTCCGGCCAGGACTACTACGAGTACGTCCGCGAAAACATCTACCAGCCGGCCGGCATGGTCAATTCCGACAGCTACGAGGTCGACAAGGTCAACAAGAACATGGCCGTCGGCTACGAAAAGCATTACGACGAGAATGGCGTCTGGTACCAGAACAACCTGCTGGAACACAGCATGCGCGGCGGACCGCAGGGCGGCGGCTATTCCACCGTGCACGACTTGCTCGCCTTCGACCGCGCGCTGCGCGGCAACAAGCTCGTAAGCGCCGAGTCGGTGAAGCTGCTGTTGTCCGCCAAGCCCGAGCTAAATAGTCCCGGCTACGGCTACGGTTTCCAGGTCGACGAAAAGCAAAAGCTCGCCGGCCACGGCGGCGGCTTCCTGGGCATCAACTCAAACCTTGACATGTTCCTGGATTCGGGTTGGACGGCCGTCGTGATGTCCAACTATGGCCGGGGCGCCATGATTCCCCAGCAAACGATGCGCGAACTGGTGCTCGCCAATTCAAGCGCCACGCCGGCGACCGGACAATAGCCCGTCCGAGTTTCGAGCGGACGGGAATCAATGCTTCCATAGCGCACTTGCTGGAAGCCTGCGGCGGCGTAACTGCAAGGCCGTCAATCCCGGCATGCCCAGTGCCGCCAGCGCGAACGTCGTCGGCTCAGGCACGGTGGCGACGCGGAATCCCACCGTAAAACTCTCGTTCGTGAAAGATGTGGCGGAATATGGGGCGGGTTTATCTTGCCCATCACCTGTGGGACGGCGGTACGACAAACGTGTGATCCACGGTCTCTTTCTGAAAGCCGATGACCTCGGGGAAGCGCGACCCGGCGAGTAGCTGCACATCGAAGATCTCTTCGACGGCGGTCCGGAATTCGAGCAGGCCGATCGCGGCTCCGCGGCGCAAGTCAACGACTGCGACGCCACACATGAGCTCGTCGCGGCGCTCGGCAATGGGCACACCGTCCATGGCGGACGTCGGACGGATCTTTGATAACCCCACGAAGGCATACGGGCCGACCAGCGCCCAGCCGCGGGTGAAGCCGGGAAGCTGCACGACGGTTTCGCGTCGGCCGGTGGCCTGGTCGATGCGCACCACGCCGCCCGTTCCTGATTCCAACACCCAAAGCTTGCCCTCGTGCCAGCGCGGCGAGTGGGGCATCGACAGACCTCGCTCCACAAGCTCGCCACTGGCGACGTCGATGATGACGCCACCTTGCGCCTTCGAGGGCCGCCAGCCACCGGGCGTGTCTGTCTCGCCCAAGGCCGTGACGAATGCCGGTTGGCCATCGCGAATCGCCAGGCCGTTCAAGTGGCAGCGGTCCTCGGCCGCCAGTTCCGTGATGAACGGCGGGCGCCATTGCGGCACGAAGCTGTACTCATCGTCGAGAGTCGCGAGGCACGAGAAGCGGGTGCTGACGACCCACAACTGGTCGCCGGCCCAGGCGATCTCGTGAATGCCGATGTCGCCGGTGACGTGTGCCGAGCGAGGCAGGAAGCAAGCGTCGTGCACGCCGGCCGGTTCGATCCGCGGCGCAATGTCGGGGGCGTTGCGCAGTGTCCAAATCTGGTTGCGGGCGCCGATCACCAACCGGCGCCTGTTGACGGTCAGGCCCATTGGCCTGTCAAACGTGCGAACCAGCACGGAGAGTCCCGGCCCCTGCGCACGAATTGCCAATACCTTGTTGGCCTGGTACGTGCTCACTACCAGCGATGCGCCAAGCTTCGCAAGCAAGGCCACGACGCTGTCGGTCTGGACATAGTGGAAGGCGACGGGCTCGGGCGGCGCCGGTGGCTTTTCAGGCCGCGTGCCACCATGCGCAGTATCGTTGTCGAGCGTTGCGGCAATGCTGTCGGCGGGGTGCGTGGTGCGCATCGTTAGTGCGTCCATAGATAACTGACCCTTGACAAGGTGTGATTCTTCGCGAACCGCCAACATGGGTTGGTCGGCTCGCGGAGGGAGACTACTTCGTGCAATCCAGGCACCTTACCAGCCACGCTTCTTCCGTCCGGGGGACATCCAGTCGTCGAACGCGGCATCGATCGCCGACGCGAACGCGAGCTGATTGTGCCACTTGCGACTTTTCTTGCCGTTGGTGTCGTCATTCAGAATCGTTCCTTCGCCCTGATCGTCGTCGAGCAGCGCGCCCTTGGAATTCGTCAGATTGACGAAGAAGGATTCGTCGCTCTCGTTCTTCTTGTCACCCTTCACGGAAATGGTGACCGTCTTGCTCGTTTCCCCCGGGGCAAACGTCAGCTTGCCGCTCTTGGCGACGTAGTCGTTGTCGTTCTTCCTGGCGGAGCCGTTGGCCGTGGCGTAGTTCACCGTCACCGGGACGCTCGAGGCTGCCGACAGGCTCACCGTGAAGACGAATCTGGTAGTGCCGGAGTTGCCTTCGTTCTTGGCTACGTCGCTGATGCTGATGCGCGGGTCGTCGTCGATGATGGTGCCCACGCCCTGGCCGTCGACGATGGTTGCGCCATTCGCGTTGCTCAGATTGACCAGGAAATACTCGTCCGCTTCCGCCATCGTATCGCCCTGGACCTGCACCGTGATGGTTTGGCTGGTCTGGCCGGGGGCGAAGGTCAGCGTGCCCGTGGTTGCCTGGTAGTCGTCGTTTGCCACGGCGCTGTCGTTGGCGGTCGCGTAAGCGACTGTGACCGGCCCCGCAGCGGCAGCGGACAGTGTCACCGTGAACGTGGCCGCCACGGCGCCGGTGTGACCTTCGGTCACCGCCGCGTCGCTGATGGTCATCGAAGGCGGAGGCGGCGGCGGGTCGACGCCGTTGGTGTTCGAAAACACTTTGATGGTGCTGTAGCCGAAGTTGGCGGCTGCGACGTCGAGCGCCCCATCGCCGTTGAGATCGACGACGACCATATCCGCCGGTCCGCCGCCGCCGCCTCCGGTCGAGTAGGCCTGGGCGGGCGAGAAGGTGCCGTCTCCGATTCCGCGCAGCAGGCTCACATTGCCTGAGTCATAGCTGGCGGCAACGATATCGAGTTTGCCGTCGCCATCGATGTCGGCAAGTGCGAGGGGCTGCAGCGGAAGCTCGTCGACAAGGTAGCCGTTGCCCGCTGCAAAGGTCCCATCGCCGTGGCCCAGCAACACCATCACTTTGACGTCGCTGTACCGAATGTAACTTCCGTAGGGACCGCCATAGCCATATGACATAAACGAAGTGACCGCCAGATCGAGCTTGCCATCGCCATTCACGTCACCCACCGCCTGGCCCTGCGCGTTGGGGCCGCCGGGCAACACAGTCTGCGCGGGTTGGAACGTTCCATTGCCGTTGCCGAGCAGCACTTTGACGTTGCTGTAGAGATTGGTGGCGACCAGGTCGAGCTTGCCGTCGCCGTTGAGGTCGGCGATGTCGACCTGTTGTGCCCCGGAGCCAACCGCCCAGCCCTGCGGTGCGCCGAACGTGCCGTCGCCGTTGCCCAACAGCACGCTCAATTCGGTGCCGTCCCAATTGCTCAAGGCGGCGTCGAGGTCACCGTCGCCGTCCAGGTCGCCCAAGGCGGCCGAAAAGAATCGCCCGTCGCCAAGGTCCTTGGTCTCCCCCGAGGTGAACGAGCCGTCACCGTTGCCAAGTAGCACCTTCAAGTGGCCCACGCTGGTGAAAGTGGGATAGGTGCCGCCATAGTAACCGGTAAAGTACCCGGAGATTCGCGAACCTGCCGCTGTCACGGACAGGTCGAGCGTGCCATCGGCATTCAGGTCGCCGACGACGACATCGATCCCTGATTTCCCGTCCAGCGATACGGTGACACTATTCTGAAATGTGCCGTCGCCGTCGTTTAGCCGCACACCCAGGTCGTTGAACTGGTTCACGGTCACAAGATCGGTGTGGCCATTCCCATCGAAGTCCCCGGCATCGATCGCGCGGGGGCCATCCGCGGCATACGTCGCCACGGGACTAAAGCTCAACATGCGGCGGTCTTCGAGCGGTTCGACGTTGATTCGGCGCCTGACGAACGGCAATCGCGTGCGTTGCCGCGACGACTGCCTGTGAGTCGCACGTGCTGCACGAGTTTGATAAACATCAGTGACAGAGCGAAACCACATGGGAGTCTCCTTTGCGAACGCGGTCTGCTCTCTAAGGGGGTTGGCTTTCATTCCGGCGCGCAAACCGAGCGCCGGAGAGATGCCGGGGCGGTGAGTGTCCTTCTTCGCGGTTGGCACTCGCCGGCCGCTTGTCGTTTCTCGGCCCCCGCCCTCGGATACTGTGCTG
>JBBDYK010000315.1:0-13249 GCA_040901665.1 Pirellulales bacterium
GCACCTACGTGGCCGTACACTACATCAAGCTGATCGATTTCACGTTCGGCGGTCGTTTGAAGAGCGTGCAATGCACGGGGCAACGGGGCATCGTCGGGCCGGCCGACGGACCGACGTGGGACTCAACCCAGTTGCGGATGATTTACGAGTATGACGATGGCCGGCAGGCGGCGTTCGACATTCACACCAGTTGGGTCACGCCCGACAACTTTCCCGGCTACGTCGAGCAGGAAGTGCAGTTTCGCTTCGACAACGGCGTGTGGAACGGCCACAGTCGCAAGCGGGGCGTGGAGTGTACGGTGGAAGGTCGCACGCCGTTTGAGCGCAAGATCTCGATCAACAATCACTACAACGGCGAGTTTCTGGAGCCGTGGGGCGAGCGGTCGCAGCGCGGGTATGGCATCGAGGTGCTGGAACGATTTGCGCGCGAGGTTGCCGAGGTCGAATTCGGCGGTCCGGCCGATCAGCGCGACGGGCGGCTCGAACGCGCCCGGTCGCTGGCCTATAACGACGCGTCCGCCGATCGCCAGACCGTGGCCACGGTGCAAGCGATGGAAGCGATTCTCGCGCGGCACGTGGCCGGCACGCCGAATTGCGTGGTCCATGTCAACGACGCGCGCGGCGGACTCGTGCTCTGTGCGCCCGGCTCGGCCGAGGCCGAAGTGCTATACGAATCCCAGGTGTAAGAGGCGATGAAAACTGACCCGCAGAAACCTCCGGCGATCGAGCACCCGGGCGAATCACAATCGAACGATTGGCGCCGCCGCGCGGCGGATGTTATTCCCGCGGCGCAGCGCACCTATACGCCGAGCCTGGCCGTGTTGGCCAAGAGCGCCGGTTCGTATCATTGGACGCCCGAGGGGCGCAAGCTGGCCGACTTCACGTCGGGCGTGCTGGTGGCCAACTTGGGGCACAATCCGCGCCGCTGGTGGCAGCGGGTGCTGTCGTACATGGGCTTGGACAAGCTGCCCGCGGAAGATGCGTTCGCGGCGGCCGTGACGCTCACGTCGTATAACGCGATCACGCCGCTGGAAGTGCAAGCCAGCCAGCGGCTGTTGGCCAGCTTGCGCAGCCAGCCGGGCGGAGCGCGGATGGAGCAAGTGCTGTGGGCCGCCACGGGCAGCGAAGCGGTGCAAAAGGCGCTGTGGGCGGCGCTGGATCGCCGGCCGGTCGAGGATGTCATCCTCGCCACGCGCCGTGGCTTTCACGGCAAGAAGGGGCTGGCCGGCGCGGTCACCGGCACAGAAAGCGATCCCCAGCGCGATCCACGCGTGCGCTTCGTCAGCTTTCCGACCAGCGAGTGCGAGAATCTCGATCGGCGGCAACAGCCGCTCGATCTTGCGCCGTATGAGAAAGAGCTGGCCGGACTGGCGAAAGAGTTTGGCTCTCGGATCTGCGCGTTGGTGACCGAGCCGTACCTGGGGGGCGGCGGGTCGTATCATCCGCAAAAGGAATACTTGCAACTGCTGGAGCGCTTCTGCCGAGCGCACGACATCGTGTTCATCCTGGATGAGGTCCAAGCCAATTTCGGTCGCACGGGCAGCATGTACGCCTTCACGCACTATGGCGTCGAGCCCGACATCGTGATCCTGGGCAAAGGGCTCGGCAACGGCATCGCCGTGGATGCGGCGGTGGGACGGGCCGATTTGTTCGGCAACATGCACTATGGCGAAGGCTCTGACACCTGGAGCGCTTCGCCGTTGGGTTGCGCCGCCGTGCTGGCCACGCTCGACGAGTTCGAATCGACCGACGTGATGGGACATGCGCGGCAACTGGCCGCGGTGATCGAACAAGGGCTGCGGCGGCTGGGCGAGTTGAAGCTGGTGGCAAATGTGCGGGGAGAAGGCACGGTGTGGGGCATCGAGTGCGCGGCCGTCGGCAAGCAGGCGGCCGAGGTCGTGGCCAACGCCTGCGTCGAGGCGTGTTACCTGGGCGACGAGCGAGGCCGCGCGATCCATTTGCTGGGTCCGCTCGCCGGCAAGGTGATTCGCGTCAGCCCGCCGCTGGTGATGCCGCTGGACGAGGCCCGGGAGTACCTCGACGCGATGCACGGAATCTTTTCGGCGGTCGAACAGCGTTTGGCAGAGGAGCGAGCATGACGCCCGAAGCGTTGATGCAGTTGGCGATCGCGCAGGGTCGGGCGGCGATCGGCGCCGGGCAGACGCCGATCGGTTGCGCGATTGCGATTGGCGACCAGGTGATCGCCGCCAACCACAATCGCGTGTTGGCGACCACCGACATCACGGCCCACGCCGAGATCGTGGCGCTGCGCGAGGCGTGCCAAACGACGGGTGAGATTCACCTGGCAGGCGCGCTGGTGGCCAGCACGTGCGAGCCGTGTCCGATGTGCATGGCCGCGTTGCACTGGGCGCGGGTCGACTCGGTCGTCTACGGCGCGACGATTGCGGATGCCAAAGCAGCCGGGTTCAACGAGCTGCGAATTCCCGCGGCCGAAATCATTCGCCTGGGCGGCAGCAGCGTAAAGCTGCAAAGCGACGTCCTCCGCGACGAGTGTGCCGCCCTCTTCGACGAATGGCGAGAAAGCGGCAAGGTCCGCGCGTATTGATGTCGCCGGATGGCACTGGCGTCTTGCCAGTGCAGCAAGAGAATCAACCACGACGATACAACGGACGTTTTTTAAACTCGGAATTCTTTCGTCCTCCGCGATCCTCTGCGTCCTCCGCAGTACAACGAAACAGAAGAGATAACCGCAGAGGTCGCAGACGGCCGCAGAGGGATAACAAAAATTAATCTCTCAAATCTGCGCAATCTGCGGATCGATTCTCATCGTCTTCGTCGTGTCGTCGTGGTTGCGATGATCACTAGGCTCGGCAGGAGCCTGGCCCTCCCTATCCCCGATCCCCTATGCCCTCTCATACGTCACCGTCACGTTGGTGGTGATGCCGCCGCGGGGCGTGAAGGCGGCAACCAGCGTCATGCGGCGCGGTTGGAGCACGGCCACCAGGTCGTCCAAGATGCGGTTGGTGGCGTGCTCGTAGAAGATGCCCTGGTTGCGAAACTGTTGCAAGTAGAGCTTCAGGCTCTTGAGCTCCACGCATTTTTCGGCCGGCGTGTAAGTGAACGTGAGCACGCCGAAATCGGGCTGGCCCGTCTTGGGGCAGACGCTGGTGAACTCCGGGCAGCGGATTTCAATCGTGTAATCGCGGTCGGGAAACTGGTTGGAAAACGTTTCCAGCATCTCGCGGAAGCGGTCGGTCATGCTCGGTCCTTTCGCCAATATGGGGCATCTGCCATGATAGATGGCAGGCGGCTTGGGGCGAAGTGCCCGGGCCGTTTTTCCCTTGCTTCACCATCCTTTCGTCATGTCCAAGCCTGCGGTCATTTTGCTCTCCGGCGGACTCGACTCGGCCACCACGGCGGCGATTGCGCGGGCCGAGGGGTTCGAGCTCTTCGCCATTTCGTTCGACTATGGCCAGCGGCATCGTTTCGAGTTGGAGGCGGCACGGCGCGTGGCAGAAAGCCTGGGCGTCGCGCGGCACGTGACGATCCAGATCGACCTGCGGCAGTTCGGCCATAGCGCGCTGACTGCTGCCATCGACGTGCCGAAAGGGCGCTCGGCCGAGGAGATGGGCGAGGGTATACCGATCACCTACGTGCCGGCCCGCAACACGGTGTTCCTGTCGCTGTCGCTGGCGTATGCGGAAACGCTGGGGGCGGCCGATCTGTTCATCGGCGTCAACGCGGTCGACTACAGCGGCTATCCCGATTGCCGGCCGGAGTACATCGCGGCGTTCGAGCGGATGGCCAATCTGGCGACGAAGGCGGGCGTGGAAGGGACGCTGGTGTTTCGGGTTCACACGCCGCTCGTGCAATTGTCGAAGGCCGACATCATTCGCCGCGGCACGGCGCTGGGCGTCGACTACGGCTTGACGCACAGTTGTTACGATCCGGACGCGTCCGGTCGGGCATGCGGCCAATGCGATTCGTGCGTGTTACGATTGAATGGTTTCGCCGCAGCGGGGATCAGCGATCCGGCGCCGTATCTGCAATGAGAGTTTCGGAAATCTATAAGAGCGTGCAAGGCGAGGGCCTGTTGACGGGCGCCGAAAGCGCGTTCGTGCGCGCCAGCGGCTGCAATCTGCGCTGCTGGTTTTGCGATTCGCCGTTCTCGTCCTGGACGCCCGAGGGGGAGGATCTGGCGGTGGAGGAGATTGTCGCGCGGATGGCGGCGCTGGCGTGCGAGCACGCAGTGCTGACCGGCGGCGAGCCGATGTTGTTCGCCGAGTTGATCCCGCTTTGCCAGCAGTTGCGCGACAAGGGTTGGCACGTGACGATCGAAACGGCCGGCACGCTTTACTTGCCGGTGAGCTGCGACTTGATGTCGATCAGCCCCAAGCTGTCGAACTCGACGCCGACGGCCGGTCAGGCGCCGCGCTGGCAGCAGCGGCACGAGCGCACGCGGCACGCGCCCGAGGTGGTTCGCCGCCTGGTGGCCGAGTACGACTATCAGGTGAAGTTCGTCGTCAACGTGCCTACGGATTGTGCGGAGGTGGAGCGTTACTTGGAGGACTTCCCCGAGATCGACCGCGCTCGCGTGATGCTGATGCCGCAAGGCACCGACGCCGAAACGCTCGAGCGGCAAGCCGAATGGCTCGCGCCCTATTGCCGCGAGCACGATGTGCGGTTCTGTCCGCGCCGGCAAATCGAGTGGCTTGGGTTCGTGCGCGGGACGTGAGGTTGATGGAGTGGCCGGGCTCTAGCCCTGGGATCCAAAGCAGCCGGAAGGCTGAACACCAACGATGGGCTACGCGGCCTGGTCGAGGATGCGGGCGATCTTGGAGACGGCGGCGGCGAGGGAGGCGGCGGCCATTTGGAAGTTGGTGTGCGCGGAGACTGGCGCGTGCGGAAACTTGTGGCTGGATGTGGAAGCATCGGGCCGGATGCGCGCGAAGTCTTCGCTGGCTTGTCGCAGTGCTCGGCTCCAACGGAGCCGTTCGTCAATAGCCAGGGGTGGAAACCCCTGGGAACGGGCGCGACACACAGTATTCAGTTTGAATTGCAATTCGAGCCCCAAAGGGGCGACACCGCGACTGTCGGGCGTTCGGGACATGCGTCGATAGGCGGTCGATTTCACCCCTGGTAACCTGGCCATCCGGTAAGGACATTGCGCCAAACGCTGCAACTGCGCAACACACCTCGCGGAAGGAACTGAGCATGCCGCAATCCTTCGGGTCGCTCCATTGCCACATTGTCTTCAGCACCAAGCAGCGGCGCCCGTATATCAACGACGACGTCCAGCCGCGATTGTTTGCCTACATCGGCGGAATCGTGGGCAACCACTCCAGCAGTCTCATCGCCGCGGGCGGCATGCCCGATCACGTTCACCTGCTGGTGTCGCTGGGGAGAACGTTGGCCGTGGCCGACGGAGTGCGACTCATCAAGTCCAATTCGTCGGCGTGGCTTCACGACGAAGTTGGCATGGCGGGTTTTCAGTGGCAGGAAGGCTACGGCGCGTTTGCCGTCAGCTATTCCCACATCGATCTGGTGAAGTCGTACCTGGCCGATCAGCGACAACACCACCATCGAGCGACTCTCCAGGACGAATTCCGCCAGCTGCTTCGCCGGCACAATATCGAGTGGGACGAGCGTTACGTGTGGGATTGAAAACGGTTGGACTGTCGCCCCTTTGGGGCTCGGGATCACAGAGCGTGGGTGAGGTGGTTGTGGCGTTCACGTTTCCAGGGGTTTCCACCCCTGGCTATTGACGTCCGCCCCTTTGGGGCCCGGGATTGCAGAGCGTGAGTGAGGTGGTTGAGGCGTTCATGTTCCCAGGGTTTTCCATCCCAGGGGTTTCCACCGGCTGGCTATTGACGTCGGCCCAACGAAGCGTGCGCTGCCGGGCTACGCGGCCTGGTCGAGGATGCGGGCGATCTCGGAGACGGCGGCGGCGAGGGAGGCGGCGGCCATTTGGAAGTTGGTGTGCGCGGAGACTTCCGGCTGGATGCGGGCGAAGTCCGCGCTGACTTGGCGCAGCTTGGAGAATTTCTTGCGGGCCGCTTTCAAATAGGCCTCGGCGTTTTGCTCCTTCCAGGCGCCGCCGACGGCCAACTGATAGTCGTACAGCGTGCGATGAATTTCCTGCAGCTCGGCGTCGTCCTCTGCTTCGTCGCTGTGCTTGAGAAAGGCGCGCACCATCCACACGTGGGAGAGCTGGGTTTCGATCTGGCGCATGGCTTCGTCGGCGGACATGGCGAGAAGTTAACCTGAGCTAAGCCGAGGCCGCCTCCGGCGTGGGAGGCGATGGCGCGGGCGCTGCGTGCGGTTTGTCGGGCTTGGGGGCGAATACCAGCACGGTCACGGCGCCGGCAGCGACCACGATCAGGCCGGCGTAGAACATGGCGTGCAAGTCGCCCCACTGGCCGGCCTGCGTGACGCTGACGAACGTGTTGACGACCGGCGCGCCGCCGAAGACCAAGGGCATGACGAAGATCGGCTTGCCGCCGGAATTGAAGGCCATGATGATGCCCAGCGCGCCGACGGCGCCGGCCGCTCCGCCGAACAGGCTCCACAACGAGCCGTTGAAGGTGAATCCGCCCGGCTCAGCCCATTGCGTCAGCAGCAGGATGGGGACGATCACGGCGATCAGGAAGTAGGCCACGCCCACGCAAATGAACGGTCGCATGCGGCTGCCGGCCATGGCCATCTGTCCGCGGTGGAGCGTGGGGCCATAGGAACCCCAAGCGGCCGCCGTGACGAACGTGAAGAGAAACACGAGCGAGTACTGCACGACAGCGCGTTCTGCGCGAGCGATGCGGCCCGGCCTTGCCGGCGCGGCTGCGGTGGTGGTTGCCGCCTCGTCCGCGGCAGATTGGGCGGTGATTGGTTCGGCCGGCGCCTGCGCGCTGGCGGCGTCCGAAGCGGCAACGGACGTGTCGTCGGCGTGAGCGGCGGGCGCGTGTTGCGGACGAAACACCAACACGGTGGCCGCCCCCACGATCACGAGAATCAAGCCGGAGATGAATAGCGGGCTGATCTGTCGAAACGACTTGCTCCAATACATCGTGAGGAAGGTGTTGACGACCGGCGCGCCGCCGAAGACCAGCGGCATCACATAGATAGGACTGCCGCCGAACGCCAGCGCCAGGATGATGCCGAGCGCCCCGATGGCGCCGGCGGATCCGGCGGCCAGGCTCCAGATGATGCCGGTCGACGTCCATTTGCCCGGCTCGGGTTTGAATCGCAGATAGGCGATGGGCGCCAACACGGCGATGAGAAAATAGGCCAGGCCGACGCAGATGAACGGCCGCAGCGAACTGCCCCCCATGTCCGAGCGGCCGGCCTGCAGCACGGGGCCATACACGCCCCAGCAGACCATGGCCACGAAGATCGACAAGAGCAAAGCGGCAAGGCCTTTCATCGCGGACACTCCGAGCAGGACAGAGGCTGAGGTTCGATCGACATTATCGGAAACCAGGCGGCAGGTTGCTAGAGGAGAGATTGCGGAGCCAAGCGAGCTCGGCGCACAGAGTTTCGCGTCTGCGCGACTCTATTCCTCGCGCAGCGCCGGCAGCAATTCGGCGCGCAGGGTGGCGCGCACGGCGAACAGCCCTGCCAGCAGGCCCACGACCAGTACGGTCGAGAGCGTGGCGGCCAGCGACAGCCAGGGGACGCTGGCTCCGCCGGAAAGCCAGTGCGGCAAGACGGCCACCAGCGCCGCGAAAACGCCCACGGCGAGCCCCGCCAATAGCAAGAGGGAGTTTTCGATCATCACCAGTCGGGCCAACAGCGAACGGCGAAAGCCGGCGGCGCGCAACAGCGCCAGCTCGCCGCGGCGCTCCAGCACGCTGCGCAATTGGACGGTCGCCAGGCCGAACGTGCCCAGCAGCAGTCCCAAGCCGCCGAGGCTTTGAAACGTCGAGAGGTAAGTGTTCTGCACGGCGAAGAACGCCGCCAATCGCGCGGCGCTCGATTGCGCGTCGAAGCCGAAGTCGCCCAGCGAGGTCTCCAGCGCTTGCTGCACTTGCGTGAGGGGTTCGTCCGCCGTGTCGACCAGGAAGAAGCGATAGCCGCTCACTTCGGGGTAGAGCTTCAGGAAGACTTGCTCGCCGATGAGCAACTCGCCCTGGAAGATGCTGTTTTGCAGAAAACCGACGAACTGAAGCTGCACCGTGCGGCCCAGGCCGTCGGTGATGGTGACGCGGTCTCCGATCGCGCCTTTGTGCAGGCTGTACTGGGCCGTGTTGAAATCGACGATGGCCGGCACCACCGGCGTGCCGTCAGGCTCAGCGGGCAGCGACTGGTCGAGCAGCAGCCACGGGTTCGCTTTTTCCTCGGACGTGGTAGCCGCCGTGCCTGCCCAAGCAAAGCCGCCGCGCTCGATCAGGCTGTGCGGCACGCCCAGCACGCGCGGCTGGGTCGGTTGGTAAAGGTTCAAGCAACTGGCGTCGTCGCCCGATTCGACGCGCAGCGCGACGGTCGTACACCTGGCCAGCACTTCGTCGGCGCGCGAAGAGAACGCCAGGTCGTCGCGCCCTTGCGCGGTGTTGAGATTCTGATAGATCGGTTGATCGCTGGAAGCGACGATGGCAAAGCCTCCACTGCCGCTGGCGCGTCCTTGGCTTTCGGCCGTCGGATCGAGTCGAAACGCGCTGAGCGCCACGATCAGAAAGCTGGCCGCGGCAATCAGGCCGATCGACAGCGTGCTGCGACTGGGATTGCGCGCGCCGTTGCGCAGGGCCAGCCGCGCGATTGGCCAATGGCTGGCGGCCGCGAGTGTGGCCGTAGCGCCGCTGCCCAACCGGCTCCAAATGATCGCCAGACCGGCCGCCAACACCAGCGCGCCGGAGCCGACGAAGGCCCCGGCCTGCGCCATGCTCTGCAGGCGCGTGGCCGCCAGGCCGATCAGCACGGCCGCGACGAGCATCACCAGCGCCGCGGTGCGACTGGCCAGCGTGCGGCGCCGCGTGGCAAAGCGTCCCGGCGTCGCCTGGCCGGCCAGCATGCCGCGCACCGAGATGCGGTTCAGCCGCCACACGGTCCACACGATGGTTAGCAGCGAGACTACTAGCGCGCTAGTGAAGCCGAGCACGAGGCTGCGCGGCGTGGCATACAGTTCGAGAAATGGCGTGCTGATCGCGCCCAACCACCAGGTGGAGAGCCCGACGAGCATTAGCCAGGCATAGCCCAGTCCGGCGATCACGCCGAGCAGCGAGCCCACGGCCGCCACCATCAAGGCTTCGCCGGCCAGCACGGCGGTCACTTTGCGCGAGCGGAAGCCCACCGCGCGCAAGATGCCGATCTCGGCGGCCCGTTGATCGACCCCCAGGCGAAACAAGAGCGAAACCAGCATCAGCGCCGAGACCATGATGAACAGGCTGAAGCCGAGGAACAGTCCGTCGAAGGGCGTGGTGCCGCCGGCGGCGGCCAGCCCCAGCCGCTTGATGGGCATGAACTGAAATCCCAGCGCCGGCGGATCGAAATGAAGCTGCGCGGCCAGGGTTGCGTCGGTCGCACCGGGCGGGGGCGCGAAGCGGATGGCGGTGGTGTCGCCAAAGCGGCTCGACCACAGTCGACGCCCCGCGGCCAGCGAGACGAATGCCTTGGGCGTGGTGCGATGGTCGTCCCAGTAGGCTTCGTCCTTGTCGCGCACCCGGCCGGCCTCGAACGGGAAGGGGGGATCCCAATCGCCGATCGAAATTTGATCGGAGACGCCGGGCATCTGCGGCGTCAGGTCGGGATCGGCCGCGAGTCCCTCGATTGCCGCGATGGCTTTCAGGCGGAAGGTGGCCTTCGCTTCGCGGACTTCGCCGTGGGTGCTCTCGGGCTCGAAGTACGCAATCTCGATGGTGTCGCCCGGCTTGGCGCCCAAATCTTCGGCGGCCCAAGTGTTGAGCACGATTTCGTCGTCGGCCAGCGCAGCGATCGTGTCGCCTTCGGGCGTCTTGATGGGGCCCAGCGGCGGCTCGGCGCGGAAGTCGATGGCCGCGATCGTGGAGTAGGGAATCTGCTTGTCGCCGAAGGCGATCGTGTTGGCGAGATAGGTGAAGACGTCTTGCGGATGATCGGCGGCAAACGCGCGATGAATCGTTTGCGCGGCGGCCGGGCCGATGAGCATTCGATTGCTGGTCGCTTGCGCGTAGCCCAGCTTGTGGATGGCGACGTCGATGCCATAGTCGGTCAAGCTGGGGTGCAAGGCGTCTTGCAGCAGTTCATCACCGGCGAGGGTGGGCAACGTATCCTTTCGGCCGGCGACGAAGATGGCGTTAACTTTGTCCGGCTGTTCGATGGCGGCTTGCAGCGTCTCGGTGGCCACGAAGGCGTCGAGCGGCAGCCGCTGGCTGGGGTGCAGCGCGAAGCGGCCCAAGCCCTCGGCCGGCACGATGGCCGAAACTGTCAGCCGGCGATTGCGAATCGTTTCGGTCTTGCGACCCAGGGCGCTGTCGGGCGGAATCTGGCTTTGGCTGCCCACGCGCACCAGCACTTCGTCGCCCAGCCGGGCGTCGATCTCGTCGGCCAAGGGCTGATTGAGCACAACTTCGCCGCGGCCGGGCGACTTCTGGGGGCCGCCGCTCCCCAGCGTCCAGAAACGCTGATCGCAGCCGACGATGGTGACTTCGCCGGCGCGCAGCGAGCCTGTGGCGCGGGGATTCTCGATGGTTCCTTGCACGACGATGGCCGGCACGGCCTGGCTGAAATGGTCATCGAAGTGCGGCGCGGCGGATACTTCCGCGGCCAACTCGGCGCGAACGAAGCGATCGGTCACCAGCACGTCGTCGATCTGTCCCAGTTGATCCAGCAGCAAATGACGCAGGCTGCCGCGCATCGAATCGCCCACAAGCAAGGCCCCGGTGAGCACGGCGCTGGTGGCCATGACCGCTAATGCCACGGCGCAGTTAGTGCGCCAGTGGTATCGTAGTCCGTCGCTGATGAGTTTGAGTAGCGACATCGATTCCAAACGAGTGTTTGTGGTGGGTCTATGCCAGCCGGCCGTCGTTGAGCTCCATGCGGCGGTTGAGCATACCGGCCAGTTCCAGGCTGTGGGTGACCACGATCAGCATGGTCCGTTCGAGTCGTTGCAGTTCGAGCAACAGCGCCGCGACGGAGGCGGCAGTGGTACGATCGAGATTGCCCGTCGGCTCGTCCGCCAAGAGGAGCGTGGGCCGATTCACCAGCGCCCGGGCGATGGCCACGCGTTGTCGCTCTCCGCCCGACAGCTCGGCCGGCAGATGATCGAGCCGCTCGGCAAGTCCCACGCGCTCGAGCAGCATGCGGGCCCGTTCGACGGCGGCGCCGGCCGGCTTGCCGTCGGCCAGCGTGGGGATCAGCGTGTTTTCCAGCGCCGAGCACTGCGGCAGCAGATGGTGGTCCTGAAAGATGAAGCCGATCTTGTGATTGCGAAACGCCGCCAGGCGTGGCTCGTCGAGGGCAAAGGGATTCTCGCCGGTCAGGGTCACGCTGCCCGAAGTGGGCACGTCGAGCGTGCCGATGATGTGCAGCAGCGTGCTCTTGCCACAGCCGCTGGGACCGAGAATGGCCAGGTTCTCGCCTTCCTCCAACGTGCAATCCACGCCGCGCAGCACGCACAGCGGTTGGCTGCGCGTGGGATACTCCTTCTTCACGGCGGTAACTACAAGTTCAGGCACGACGTCTCCGGGCTCGCGGTGTTTCTGTGTTGGGGGAATCCGTAACGAGAGACCATTCTACCGCAGCGGACGCGGAGAACCACGGCTGACGCCGAAGACAACGCATCACGCGCGCGTCAGACATCGTCGGCGAGCAGTGCCGTCGCGCCCAGGCCGTAAAACGTGTATTCCACGTCGTGGGCCGGATCCCACTCGGCGCCGCGATAGCCTCCGGAGGAGAGTTGCATTTGGTCGACGTAGCGTCGCGCCGCGGCGCGATCAATCTGGTCGGCCTGGCCCAGATCGGCCAGGGTCAGCATTCCGGTGAAGGTGCTGAGCAGATCGGCGATGGGAATGCGCGTATTGGCGCGGAGCCCGCCCTCGTCGGTTTGCATCTCGGCCAGGAATTCGCCCGTGTCGGCGCGGGTGGCTTCATCGAGAGCGTCGAAGATCGACAGCAATCCGACGGCGGCGGCCGTGGGGTTGGTGCCGCTGCGCTTCATGACGTTCATTTCCACGAAGCCGCCATCCTCGCGGCGTCGCGCGCGGACGAACTCGACCAGTTTCTGCGGATCGGGCGTGGGTTGCTTGATCAGTTGCTGGCAGAGCACGACCAGGAACGAGTGATACACGCTGCTGGCCTGGCCGGCGTCGGTTTTGGCATAGCCGCCGTCGGCACGTCGTAAGGGCTCAAGCGCTGCGGCCACGCTTTGCTGCCATCCGGCTGGTTGCGCAGCGAAGACGTCGAGGCCGGCGGCCAGTTCGAGCATCTTGGCGCTATAAATTAGCGACAGGAAGTCGACGATGGGCACGTTGTCCGCCAGGCGTGCCTTGAGAAAGGCGGTTGCGCGGGCCGCCGGGTCGCCGTCGAGTTGGCCCAGCAGTGCCAGAGAGCGCAGTCCGAACGAAGTGTAGTAGAGGTCGCTGGCGCCTTCGCGCCCGGCGAAGCCACCATCGGGACGCTGCGCGGCGAGCAAGTATTCGGCGTGGCGACGGCGCCAGGCGTCGGGCAATCGCCCCAGACCCTCGGCCAGGCGAAGTGTGAGTTGTTCGAGGTACATGGCAGACCCGAGCGATGCGCAGCCGGGCGGGTGCCGGCCGTCAGGGCGCGGCGGCTTGCGCCAGTTTTTCCGCGATGTCCGTTGGAATGGGGATGGACTTGGGCGTGCCGTCGTTATCGAAGCGGCAGCAAACACTCGTGGTCTGGCCGCTGGCCACGGGACGCCCGGCCTGCGAGAAGTTGCACTCGTAGGTCACGCTCTTTTGGCCCAGCCGCACGATCTCGATTTCAATGTCGAGTATGTCCTCGAAGCGCACGGAGCGTTGGTAGTCGCAGCGCGCGGCGACACGGGGAAACGAGATCAGGCCCTGGTCGTCGGAGGCGTGCACCGTCAGGCCCAGGTAGCGCAGCAGCTCGTGTTCGGCCTGTTCCATCCAGACGAAGAACGCGGAAAAATGGGCCATGCCGGCCGCATCCGTATCGCGAAACTCGACGCGGCGCGAAGTCTTGTATTGCAGGGGCATGGCCAACACACGGAGAGGAGATTGTTAGAGCCCGCCGACGGCGCGGTCGAACTGCCAAGAGAGATTCTTGCTGCCGCTTGCGATAGCGGCAAGTAGGGGCGCAACCGTAGAGGGGCCTGGGTGCGTCAGTCGCCCCAGCGAGT
>JBBDYK010000316.1:0-13200 GCA_040901665.1 Pirellulales bacterium
TGGCCGAGCGCCGCTTGCTGGAAGACACGGCCATCATTTGGATGGGCGAGTTCGGACGCACGCCGCGCATCAACGGCAACGCCGGCCGCGATCACTGGGCGCGCAGTTGGAGCGTGCTGGTCGGCGGCGCCGGCATGAAAGGCGGCATCGCCGTGGGCCGCACCACCGCCGACGGCGCCGACGTCGACAGCGAGCCCTATAGCTCGCAGGATCTCATGGCCACGGTGCTCAAAGCGCTCGGCGTCTCGCTCGACACTACGTTCACCAGCAAGAACGGCCGGCCGATGAAAATCGCCAACTCCGGCAAGGTGATCGCCGAGCTGTTTTCATAGAATCCCAGGTGCGAACCGCGACCGCGATGCCATACGACATCGTCGGCCGCGGCCCGCTTTCCGGGGGTTCCTTTGACGCCGGGTGCGAATGCGTCCGGCGCCACTGGCAACTTGCCAGCGCTTACCTTATGCCGCCGCTCGTTGCTGTCGGCGCTTCCGCAATCGCGCGATCATCGCGGCGCAACCGCCCACAGTGGCCAACAACCACGTCGATGGCTCGGGCACCAGGTTCGCTTGCACCCAGTCGATAGCTTCGTCGTGAATCTCCTCGGTCAATCCGTTGTTGTAGACGAGGTAGATCGGATCCGAGTCGGCGACTCCCGAGCCGGGCAATTTCAGCGTCAGCCCGACCAGGTATACGCCGTCTGGCGCATTGGGAACAGCCGGATCGAAGGTTCCCTGATAATTCAGGGTCGATTCCAGATGCACATGCACGCGGCCCGCGGCGGCTGTGCTGCCGATCGTCGGCACCGTGCCCGTCTGCCCCAAGCCGTCCACCAGCACCTCGAAGCTACCGCGCGCCAGGCCGAGTGAAACGTCGACCGGCGCGGCCGCGAACGATACGCCGCCGGCGCCGTCCCAGTATTGCAAGTTCGTCACCACGTCGAAGCCGAGCGTAGTGTTCGCCGGCAGCAGTCCGTTGTTGGGATAAACGCCGATGGCGAACGCACCGTTGTTGAAGCCCGGATCGCCGATGAAATACGGATCGAACGGGTCTTCGCCAAAATCGTAGCCGAACACTTGCTGGGTGACGTTGTCGGTCGCCAGCACGTCGTCGTGACCACCGGTGACGATCCTGCCATTCAACTCATATGGCACCACGTCCTCGTGGGCCAGCGCGACAGCCGGTGCAGCCGTCGCCAACATCAGTGCAAAACTCCAATGCAGGAAACGCATGGGAAACAGCCTTTCGAAAAACTAGGGTCGTCGATCAAGTAAGGTACGCAATCTTGCAGTTCCCCCGGAAAAACGTCCTGCGTTGGGCACGGCGGCGCTGACCAGACGCGCTCGGCCCTGACCGTTCGGGGTTAACTGGTGTCGTGTCGCATTGGCGTTCCTCCCTTGGTTCGGCGGTGATTGCTGGTAGTGACTGCTGAGGCTACAGAGCTTCTTGTTGCCGGCTCATTGCGGTGGCTTGGCAAAATTGAATCGCTCGTCGGCCCAACGGCCGATCTGCTCGCTGGACACCAGGTCCACGTGCCCGTCGGCGTACAGAAAGTGCGTCGTGCCCGAGTGACGGTCGACCGCGATCTCGTTGGAAATGGCTTTGAACACCAGGTTGTTGTTGATGTTCGACGTCTTGAACCAGTTGAACGAGTGTACGTGATCGTTATAGGGATCGATGTCCGATGGCTTGCCGCTGGTCATCGCGCCAATATCCTTGATCTCGGCCAGCTCGAAGGCGACGATCGTGTCGTGCGTGGCCACGACCTTGCGGCGGTTCTCGAATGACGGCCGCGCCTCCTTCGACAAGTAGCCGTTCATCGTGTAGCTGGTGCCCTTGCCTGCCACGCGCAGCTCACCCGCCAGATCGCTGGGACAAATGCGAATCGCATCCACGTCCTCCATATACGGCGCCAGCGTATAGACCCACGATTGCGTATGCTTGCCGGTCACCGGATCGGGCTCGGCGGTGTGCGTGGTCTCGGGCCAATTGCCCCGGTTCAAATCGCAGAAGCGCATCATCGCGATTCCCACCTGCCGCATGTTGCTTGCGCAATTGGCGATCCGCGCTTGCTCGCGCGCGGCCTGCACCGCTGGCACCAACAGCGCCACCAGCATGCCCACGATTGCCACCACCACCAGCAGCTCGACGAGCGTAAAGCCGGCGGGGAAGCAGGCTGGAGGCTGGAGGCCAGAGGCTGGAGGAGCGATTGATTTGGACTTGGTTCGCATGGCTACGTTACTCCTCAAATCGCGACGGTACTTAGTGCACCGAGACGATTGGTCTTGTGAAATCACACCTGACTGTGCCGTGGATGGACTCGTTCCTTCGAGCACTCCGCTGCCCAAGGCATTCCTTCCTCCAGCCTCCAGCGTGCTCCTCCGTTCCGCTCCGGCGGCGCTTGGGCACGGTTTGGTCGGACCGCTTTGTTGCCCAGCAACCGCCGGAGGCGGAGGAACGCGCGTACGCGTGGTGTGCGGAATTCCGCGATGCTCGGAAGCTCGGTTCGTCGGGCGGCCGTCGACATCGGACCTGACACGGGCGCGTCGTTCGCCGCGTGTGCGCCTTTCAAGGTGCACAATGCCGCGGTTCACGAGCGATCCGACGTCAGTCCAATCCGCAACGAGCGCGCAGCGGCCAAGCGGATTGCTTGCCCAGCGTTACTCCGGGACGTTACGAGATGGCAGCGCCAAGCGGCGGCGCCCGCGATTGATAGACGCCCGCGCCGACAAGTCGCAGCGAGCGTTCGGCGTGAGGCGCGACAGGCGAGAATGACGTGCTCAGCCATTGCGGCTGAAAGTCCACCGCCCATTGAGCCTGGGCGAAGAATCCGCAAATCGGGCAATGGTGCGGATCGTGCGAAGCGTCGGCCGCAATGGCTGGTCCGTGATACTCGTCGGCCGGCTGCTGAGCCACTCGCTCGAGCGAATTGCCGTCGCTATGACAGCAGTCACTGCGATTGGCGTGTCCGCATTCGGCATGGCCATGCGCGCACGCAGCCGCGCCCTCGTGGAGCGGATGATCCACCAGCGCGTGCAGACCTTGCCCCAGGAACGAGATGCAGGCAAAAAAGGCTGCAAATGCCGGGCAAAACAGGCGTGGCGCAAAACGTAGCATGTACCAAAAACCGCCAAATCGCTTAGCGAAGCGGGGAAACTCTGGCGGTCCGACCAACGCTGAATCTAGTAGCCCAAGCAGGTGATGTCAAGCGCATCCGCGGAATCACTTGACCAAGTTTTCACGGCCGGCGGCCGAATTCACCAGGATTTCAGCCGCTCAAGTTGGTAGCTGGGTTCGCACGAACGCGAATCGATCGCACGCCATTTGGCAATCCTGCGCCGGCCGGTCACACTATCCCCATATCACGGCGCGCTGGTCGAGCAACACTGGCGAACCACCCTCGCACGGAGGCTGTCTGGTCTGGCGTGAATGTCGTCGTCTCGCAATCTTCTGGCACGCTGCGCCCGCTGGTGATGCTCGTCTGGCCCGTGCTGGCCGAGCAACTGCTGGTCATGCTCGTCGGGTTCTCCGACACGATTCTGGCAGGGCACTATCTTGCGCCCCAGCATCTGGCCGCGATGACCCTGATCAGCTACATGATCTGGTTTCTCACCAATCTCTTCTCGTTCGTGGCCATCGGCGCCGTGGCCATGACCGCGCGCTTCGTCGGCGCGCAAGATTGGCCGCAAGCCAACCGCGTCGTCAACCAGTCGTTCCTGCTGGGCGCCATGCTCGCTGCCGTGTTCACTACGTCCGGACTGTTCTTCGGCGGACAACTCTCATCGCTACTGCAACTCGAAGGCGAATCAGCAACGCTGGCCACCCGCTATCTCTACTGCCTCATTGCCGTGATGCCCATGATGATGTTGGAAACCGTGGGCAACGGTTGCCTGCGCGGCGCGGGCGACATGATCACCGGCCTGCTCACCATGATCGTCGTCAACGTCGTCAACGTCGCCGTTTCCTGGTCGCTGCTGTTGGGTCTTGGCCCGCTGCCGGAAATGGGCTGGGATGGACTGGCGATCGGCACGGCTTGCGGTCACGCCATCGGTGGCTTGATCCCGCTCACTCGGTTGTTGCGCGGTCGCGCCGGCTTGCGCATCGAGAAGTCGCTATTGGTGCCCGATCGCGACCTGATGCGGCGCATTCTGCGGATCGGCGTGCCCGGCGGCATTGATACGCTCTCGATCACCACCTGCCAGCTTGTGTTCCTCTCGATGGTCGATCGGTTGGGCACAGTGGCCGCCGCGGCGCACGGCGTGGCGATTCGCGTCGAGTCGCTAGCTTATCTGCCAGGCTATGCGTTTCAACTGGCGGCCGCCACATTGGCCGGGCAATACCTGGGAGCACGCGACTATCACCGCGCCAATCGCAGCGTGCTGTTGGCCTGCGCCACCAGCGGCGCGCTGATGCTCGGCGTCAGCCTGTCGTTCTTCCTGTTTGCCGGTCCGCTGGTCGACGTATTCCTCGGACCTGATCAAGACGACGTGGCGGCGGTCGCGCCCGGACTGCTCAAGATCATCGCCGTCGCGCTGCCCACTCTCGCGCTCACGCAAGTGTTGACCGGGGCACTGCGCGGCGCGGGCGATACCCGCTGGCCGCTGGTGTTCACGTTCATCGGCTTCTTGATGGTGCGGCTGCCGATGACCTGGCTGGTCACGCAACGTTGGGACTGGGGCATCGAAGGCGCCTGGTACGCCATGGCCGCCGACATCATCGTTCGTTGCGCGCTGATCACCGCCCGCTTCCTCACCGGCGGGTGGAAACGCGTGGAAGTTTAGAGAACCAACCATGAAACCCTGGACATTGCTGATCGTTGCCGGCCTGCTCGAGACCGGTTGGGCCGTGGGACTGAAGTATACTGACGGCTTCACGCGGTTCTGGCCCAGCGTATGGACGGCGCTGGCGATTGTCGGCAGCATGCTGCTGTTGTCGCTGGCCGCTCGCGAGATCCCCATCGGCACGGCCTATCCCGCCTGGGTCGGCATCGGCGCCGTCGGCGCCGCGCTCTGCGGAACGTTCCTGCTGGGCGAGCCGTTCACATTCAAGCGGCTGTTCTTCGTAGCCCTGCTGATCGTGGCCATCGCGGGGCTCAAAGCAACGTCGGGACCGCCTGCAGAGTAGCGCCGCGCACGTCCCGCTGGCAACCAGCGAGGCGCCGCGGGATTGCTCCGAGCGGCGCAGCCCGTTAGGCTGTCGATATTCGGTGGTAAGATTGACCTGCGAGATGCGCGGATGAAGCCGGACAAGAAAACCCTGGTGCCACCGATCCTCATGATCACCGTGGGCGCCGGTTGGCTGCTGACGACACTGGGCATTGAGCCGGAAATCGACTGGATCTGGACTCTCACACTTGCTGTCGCCGGCGTAATGACGTTTGCCGTAGGGGGCCTCGACAAGGTGACGATGGTCGTGGGGCCGTTTTTCATCGTGGCGAGTTGCTTGTCGGTGCTTCGCCAGACAGATCGCTTGCAACCCAATGTCGAAGTTCCCGTCATCGTCATCGTCGCCGGTCTACTTCTGCTGATTGCGCGCTCGCCTGCGGTCCCCATGCCGAGTTGGATTCTCGACGACGCGCAAGGCAGCAAACCGCCGGCCGATTCTGACAGGAAATAGCGCGACACCGCGATCGTCGGCAGTGTTGTCACTACCGACACTACAACATCGTCGGCGACGGGTTGTGCGCCGCCGCTTGCGGATCGTCGTCGGTGAGCAATTCCTGCGACTGGCGCCACGAGTCGTAACCGGCCAGCACGCTTTGCTGCTCGAACTTCGTGCCGCGCTGGTCGCTGGACAAAGTCGCCCAGCGCACGTAGGCCAGTAACTGCTGCTCCGACCCGAACGTCGCGACCAGCCGTTCGCTGCCTCGTTTCGAGCCGTAAAGATAGTGCATGAGGGCGCCTCAAGCTTCGCCTGGTCGATCAAGCCCAACGCAGGCACACATGCATGAATCGTGCCACGATCACACTCCTGGGCCCAGCACGGAGCGCCCGTTTTTTTCTTCCTCCCGACTCCAGCCTCCGGCCTCCCGCCTCCTAATACCTCAGCACCCGCCGCAGCAGCCACAAACCCCACACGGCCAATAGCGCGTTGGCCAGCCAAACGGCATACGGCGTGATCGCCCCGGCCTTGGCCCGATCGACGCCAAAAGCCAGCAACGGATAGTAGATCAAGAGAATCGGCAGGAAGCAGAGAAAAAAGCTGGTCAGCGCATCGGAGTTGCGCATGCGAATGGCCATTGCCGAGCCAACCAGCGCGAAGCACAAGCAGCTAAAGCCATTGGCCCAGCGGCGCGGCGGTTCGGTGTAAATGCGGTACAGCCGGTACTTCTGATGCTGCAGGTCCTTGGCGTCGTTGTCCCAGTCGCCACCGGTCAGGCCGTCGATCTCGCCGGTCAGCATTTGAAAGCCGGCACGGGCGGTCATGCGGTTCTTGATCGTCTCGATCACTTCCAACTGTCGCACGCGCTCCGACGGCATTTGGGCCAGCGCCAAGTGCGAAGGCGAGATCTCGCCGCCCAAATCGGGATTCACGCGGATGTCGTGCTCAATGATGCCGGTATACTCAATTCGATGCCCTTCTTGGATGAACGTGGCGTTGTAGAGCTCGATCGTCAGCACGCCGCTACCGGGATTCGACCTCAGCTCGGCCCACTCGGCGCGAATCGTCGTCTGGCCGCTGCCATCTCGAAAATCGAACATCGGCGTGATGAGCTTGTGACCTTGCACGTCCTTGACGGCCACTGAGAACGCATCGGTCTGGAACGCCTTTTTCGTGTGCAGCATGCCATAGGCAATGTCCTCCAGCGCGTCGACCACCACGCGCCGCATGCCATTGTAGCCCCAGCTCATGGCCAAATCGTTCAGCCATACCGTGGCAAAGCTCAACAGCACCGACAAGATGATCGCCGGCCAGAGCACCGCCATCGGGCTGATGCCCAACGACTTGAGCGCCACCACCTCGTTGGCGCCCGACATGCGGCCATAGACCGTGGCAACCGAGAACAGAATCGTACCCGGCACCGCGAACATCAGCGCGTTGGGCATCAGAAAGGGCAGCAATTGCACGATCTGCATGATGCCCAGCCCTTGGGCGATCGCCTCCTTCACCGCGCCGATCATGACCATCAGCACGGTCAACGAGACCAGGGTGACCAGGAAGATCTGGCCGATTTCACGAAGGACGTATCGCGTGAGCAGGCGCATCTAGATCGCATTGTCCTCCGCGCGGCGAGGACGTTTCAACCGTACGTCTGCCAAAGCTTGAGCGCCGCCAGTGCCACGAGCGTGGCGCCCAGCGCTTGATATTCGCGGCTGCGCATCCACTGCGACAGGCGCCAATCGGCCCGCACGTCGGTCCGCGCCAAGCGCGGAATGAACCGTGGCGTGCGCTGCGAATAGCCGGGCCAATCGCTGGGAAACAGCTTTGCTAGCAGGGTTTCCTCTTGCCGCACCTTGACCACGTACAACACCACCACCGGCACGAGAATCAGGCTGATGTCCCATAAGTTGTTCAACAGCAGGCAGAAGCCCAGCATCATGAGGAACGAGCCGGCATACAGCGGATTGCGAATCAGGCTATACGGCCCGACCGTCGTCAGCCTGGAGTTCTTGTGCAGAATGCCGGCCGCCCAACTGCGCAAGGCCAGTCCCGCCGCCACCAGGCACACTCCCAACACGCCGTAAGGATTGCGAATGTTAACCCAATCCAGCGGTTTGAAGCCATACGCAACATCCTTGGCCACCAGCCCTACAAACAAGATGGCTGATAGCAGGATGCGTCGCCGCACCAAAAAATTGAGGATCGGGTCGAATAGGCTGCGGGCCGACTGCGATTCCACCGCAATCTGTCCGCCGGCGGGCGAGGACGAGCTGGCCATGGGTTTTCCTGTGAGAGTCTGCAAAGGGGCCATGCCGCGCGACCTCCCGTCGCCACGTCAACCCGATCGAGGGGCTGCTTATAGTCGCACTCGGCACAATGTGTCAACACGACATCACTTATCGTCGGTCCCAGATCGCGCTTGAGCCGAGAAATGCCGAGACCGGGTGAGAATGTTGCGCACCTTATCGATCCCAACGCGGCCTGATCGTTTCGCACGCCGCTGCGCATCGCGCGTTGCACACTGCAAATGCGCCTTGATAGCCGCGGTCGAGCGCAGTGCCTCGAAACCCGTGCTAGCAGCGCCCGCCGCACGGTGCTGGCGCGCCGCGCAAATCACACCCGTGAAGCGACCCGCTGAATAGCTCCCGCTCGAGGCAGCGGCAACATTCCTGCCAGCAATTTGCAACTGTTCGATGGCGAGTTCGCCTGGATCGACCGCGTGGGGCCCTTCGAGGTCGCGGAGCCTGGGAGCTTGCCATCCGCTATTCCCGCATCGAACTGACCGACGAGAACATCCTGGGCAGCGACCTGCAAGACTTCACCGTGAGCGTCAATTGGCATTGGAACGCGTATGCCCGCACGCGCTTCAACTACATCCGCGCTTTTCTCGACGATCCGACCACCGGCCGCAGCGCGACCAACATCTACGGCGTCCGCATCGACTTCGAATTCTGACGACCGCGGCGGATCCGAGCATTCGCCCAGCCACTTTAGAACTCGATCTGAAATCGCGAGGCGAACGTGTTCATCGTGCTCGGGCCGCGGCCGTTGTTGTCGAGCATCGTGTGAATCCAGTTGAATTGCACGCGAGTGTATTGGTTCCACCACCAGTTGACGGCCAATGTGCTCTCGTTGAGCTGACCCGCGTTGGGCGAAGGCGGCGGGCCTGGCGAGTTTGAAAGTTGATTGGCCGGATTGAGTCCCACGTTATTCAAGTTCAGATACGTCCATCGCCCGGCGATTTCCCACGCGCCCCAGCCGCACATGCCCCGCTTGCCCAGTCCGAAAAACTCGCGGAACGGCTTGACGTTGTAGTCCAGCACGCCGGTCTGGCGGTTGTAACCGGCATGTTCACCGGTGAGAAAGAAGCCGGCTTGCAAGTACGTGCCGTAGTAGAACAGTTGTGGTCCGTCAAACTGGTTGACGCTGGTGGCCAGGAACTCGGTTTGAAAATGCGCGGGTCCGTAGTTGCCGGCCAACTCGGAGTGCCAGAAGTTGAAGCTATGGGCGAGAATCCGTCCGGTGTCGAGGACGAACGGCGTGCCGGCCGCGGTCAATCCATTTCCGCCCAGGTCGCCCTGGAAGTATTCGGGTACGGTGCGCGCCTGATACGTCTTCGCATAGTTGCCGGTGGTGCCTTCGCCGCCGATGGAGCTGAAGTTGTAACCTCCGCCCACGTGCAGCAGATAGGCGCCTTCGGCCGGTTCGTCGTAGTACAGCAGCTTCGTGCCGCGAATTGCGAACGAAACGCCGCCGCTGTCGCCGATTTCCGTGCCGTAGCGAGTATCGCCCAGCGTGCCGTAGGTCGTGTCCACACCGTTGAAGAAGGTGAAACCCGTGGCGTACATGCTATAAGCCAGCGTGCTCAATTCGTCTTCGGCCACGCGATAGGCCATGATGCCGGTGCGGCGAAAGGGATCCATCGCCCAGAAAGTCGCGTTGCGTTCCAGAAACTCCAGGTGGCGAACGCTGGTCAGCGCGTCCATGGTGGTGGGCTGGCGGAAGTGGCCGAGGCGAATCGCGCCGAAGAACGGCAGATTCGTTTGCTCGCCCCACACGTCCATGAAGCTCGGCCGGCCGAACACGGCAAAGTCGACTTCGATGCTGTAGCGCGTGAATTCGGCCACGTTGCCCAAAGCCTGCAAGCGAACGCGGCGGAAGGTAACGCCACCGAACACGTCGCCAAAAATGGCCCGATTATTGGCGCTCTGATCGACGAATGCGTCGTCGAGTTGGAAGAATCCGCTCAGCCGAATTAGTGGCAGTCTTTCGTTGCTCGCGGCCGCGGAGCGCTCCAGCGCGTCGAGCCGCTGCAACGTGCTTTCGTCATCCACCACGCTGTCGGGCGCATCCTGCAACTGCGACGCCGGCAATAGCCGCTGGCGGTTTTCGCCGCCCGCCATCTGGCGCAATGCGGCCAGCTCTGCCTCGGTGGCCTCCAGTCGCCGCAACAACTCGTTGTTGCCGGCCGCGGGCGGAACCACCGGCTGCGTGTAGCTGGATGGACGAACGCTCGGCGCCACTCCCGGCTCGATGCTCGGCAATCGGGTCACCACTGGCATGCCGCTCAGACTCGAAGCAGCAAGTGGCGGCAACGCCGCGCTGTCCGCGGGTATGAGTTTCGCCGGTTGCTGGCCGTGGGCCAGTCCACACATGGCCGCCAACCCCACGACGAGCCCGACGGCCGCGCGGATAAAGGGCCGTCGATGGACTGAGGTCCGTTGCATAAGCACCCGATGCGCGCGACATGGCGCGACCCGCAGGCCGACAGCACTGCCCGCTTTCCCGAAAACTCTTGCCAATCGCTATAACCGCTACCGCCTGCAAACTTTATCGACCGCCGTATCTGCCGCCATGAACGGGGCATTGCAGGCGAGGGGCTGGCCAGACGCGCCGAGCCAAACGCCGTAACCCCTTACGGCGCAAGTTACAAAGCAGTAAGCAACTGTCCGGGAGCGTGGCCGGTGATGCCGCAAATCGCGCCGGGCTTCTCGCGGCGGGGCGAAGCTCCACCGATAGCGACACCGGAAAGTCCGCGTAGCCTTCCGTGTTTAACTTGCTGGCAGGCACGGCTCAGCGAAGAATCGCGAGCCCCGGCACGGCTCTTGGATCGCCCGGCCGACGACCTGGCTAGTCGGAAGTGAGCACCTCGAGTTCCTGCTCGGGCAGGATCGCGTCCGGCAAAAGCGAGCGAAAACGTAGGGGCACGCGATCATTCAACGGCTGGCCGGGCACGGTGTCCACGCCGTACGCGCGGACGTATCCCTGGTTGTCGATGCGGCTGTGTGGCACCGGGTCACTGCCATAGGGCCGCCAGGCTTCATACGCTTCCGTTCCGTATGGCACGGAATCCTCGCCGTACGTCGTCCTCTGCGCCGATGCGCTGGCGGCAAGCGCGCAGACAATCTCCGCTGCAAGCAATCCGATCGTCAATGACTTCCACAGTCGCGCCATGGGACTCCTCCCGAGTTGCGCAACTGTAGTTCACACTCTGCGCTTGACAAACGGCCAAAGAACACGGCATAGGGTCGTGCCGAGTCTAGCGATTTTCGGGTCGCAAGCTCATGCGCCCGCGGCCTTGCGCGCCGCTTCGTCGGCCACGGCCAGACACTGCTTGACGTCGGCCAGCGGATTCTCGGGGTTCTCTTCATACTCCAGCGACAGGCAGCCGTCGGCCGGAAAATTGACCTTGGACAGCGCCTTGAACACGCCCACCACGTCGAGATGCCCTTGTCCCAGGATGACGCCCTTGGTCTCGGCTTTCTGCTCGGCGAAGTCCTTCAAGTGAATGCCGTAAAGCCGGCCTTCGAGCAGGTGAATCACGCGCACGGGATCTTCCGCCGAGCGGATGTAGTGGCCCAAGTCGGCGCACGCGCCGATCAAGGGATGGTGCCCGCGCACGGCGTTGAGCACGTCGGAGACTTTGTCGTAGTCCGCACCGGGACCATGATTGTGAATGGCGATGCGGATTTGGTATTCCTCGCACAACTTGTCGAGGCTGTCAAAAGCATCTTCGCTGGGATTGGCCGAAAGATTCCTGATTCCCGCCTTCTTGGCGAACTCGAACCAGCGGCGATTGGCTTCGTGATCGGCCGTGAACGGATTGACGCCGTGTCCCGTCATCTGGATGCCCAGCGCCTTGGTCTTGCTCTTCATGGCGGCAATGTCGGCATCGGACGAGGCCACGTTGAAATGGGCGTTGAACAGTTCCACGCCGTGCAGGCCCAGCTTGTTGATTTCCGCCAGCGCGCGGTCGATATCGAAGCTACGCAGCGTATAGCTCTGCAGACCCACGTTGAACCCGCCGTAAGGGCTCGACGCCTTGCCGGCCGCGCGTGCAAACCGCCGCGTGCCAACCGCCACCGCGGCGCCGGCAGCCGCTCCCAAAAACTTCCGCCGCGACCAAGTTGCCTGCATGTCGATTCTCCCAGTTCTCGCGTGACTCGATCGTTTGACGGCCCTATGTTAGTCGAGCGGCATCGGCATTCCAACCATCAGACCGCAGGTTGACCCCAGTAGGCAAAAAACCATGCGCATCGACGCCCACCACCACTGCTGGCAGCTCGACCGCTTCAACTATCCCTGGATGACGCCGGACTTGAAGCCCCTGCTGCGAAACTTCGGACCTGGCGACCTGCACCCGCTGCTCGCCATCCAGCGGTTCGATCGCAGCGTGCTGGTACAAACCATCAGCTCGCTTGACGAAACGCGCTGGTTCCTCGAGCTGGCCGAACGGCACGACTGGATCGCAGGCGTCGTCGGCTGGGTCGATCTGACCGATCCGACGCTCGACAACACGCTCGACGAGCTACAGCGACATCCCAAGTTCGTCGGCGTTCGCCACCAGGTGCACGACGAGCCGGACCCGCGCTGGCTGGTTCGCGACGACGTGCTCGGCGGACTTGCGCGCCTGGCCGGGCGAGCGATTCCCTACGACCTGCTGGTGCGGCCGCAACATCTGCCGGCCGCCATCGAAGTGGCGAGGCGACTGCCCGAACTGTCGCTGGTGATCGATCACGTCGCCAAGCCGGCGATCACCAGCGGCGGATGGGACGATTGGGCGGCGCCCTTTGCCGAGTTGGCGGCCCATCCTAACGTCAGTTGCAAGCTCTCTGGCATGATTACCGAAGCCGATTGGCAGCGCTGGCAACCCAGCGACCTGCGCCCGTACCTCGAACACGCGCTGGATTGCTTCACGCCCGAGCGCTTGATGTTCGGCAGCGACTGGCCTGTCTGCCTGCTGGCGGGCAGCTATGCCCAGGTGGTCGCGGCACTGGAAAAAAACCTGGCGGCGCTGCCGGCCGCCCAACAGGCGGCAGTTTTCGGAGGAACCGCAGTGCGGGTCTACGGACTGGCATAAACGGTGGCGGTCTATCTGCGATGCCGCAAGCCGTGGTTGGCAAGCACGGCAGGCGCGCTTCCTAGAAGAAAAAAAGACGGGCCCCGCGCTGGGAGCCCGTCTCTGCGTTGTCTCGCGAACGTCCTGGTAAGCGCCGCTTACGACTTCTTGCTCAGCTCGGTTTCGATGGCCTCGATCACTTCCGGGGCATCCGGCTTGACGCGCGGGCTGAACCGCTTGATCACTTTGCCGTCGCGGCCCAC
>JBBDYK010000317.1:0-13199 GCA_040901665.1 Pirellulales bacterium
CGGGCAAGAACGTGATCATCGACAAGTCGTTCGGCGGCCCGACCGTGACCAAAGACGGCGTCACCGTTAGCAAGGAAATCGAGTTGGAAGACCGCTTCGAGAACATGGGCGCGAAGCTCGTGAACGAAGTGGCCTCGAAGACTTCGGACATTGCCGGTGACGGTACGACGACCGCCACCGTGCTGGCTCGCGCCATCTTCAAGGAAGGCACCCGCAATATCGCGGCCGGCAGCAATCCCATGGCGGTGCGTCGCGGCATCGAAAAGGCCGTGGCTGCCGCCGTCGGGAAGTTGCAGGCGATGGCCAAGCCCGTCTCCAGCAAGGAAGAAATCGCTCAGATTGGCGCCATCAGCGCCAACAACGACGCGGAAATTGGCGCGCTGCTGGCCGACGTGATGGAAAAAGTCGGCAAGGACGGCGTGATCACCGTCGAAGAGGGTAAGACCCTCGAAACGACCAAAGAGCTGGTCGAGGGCATGCAGTTCGACAAGGGCTATATCTCGCCCTACTTCATCAATCGTCCGGCCGAAATGGACTGTTTGCTCGAAGACGCGTTGATCCTGATTCACGAGAAGAAGATCAGCAACCTGCGCGAGCTGGTGCCGCTGTTGGAGCAAGTCGCCCAGTCCGGCCGACCGCTGTTGATCATCGCCGAGGACGTGGACAGCGAGGCGCTGACGACATTGGTGGTGAACAAGCTGCGCGGCGTGCTCAACGTGTGCGCCGTCAAGGCGCCCGGCTTCGGCGATCGCCGCAAGGCGATGCTGGGCGACCTGGCCGTGCTGACCGCCGGCACCCTGATCAGCGAGGACCTGGGGCTGAAGCTCGAAAGCCTCACGCTCGAGCACATGGGCCGCGCCAAGCAGATCACGATCGACAAGGAATCGACCACGATCGTCAAGGGCGCCGGCAAGCCGGCCGACATTCAGAATCGCATCCAACAAATTCGCAACCAGATCGACGCCACGGAGAGCGACTACGACAAGGAGAAGTTTCAGGAGCGGCTGGCCAAATTGACCGGCGGCGTGGCGATCATCTCGGTCGGCGCGGCCTCGGAAGCCGACATGAAGCAGAAGAAAGCTCGCGTGGAAGACGCCCTGCACGCCACGCGTGCCGCGGTGGAAGAAGGCATTCTGCCCGGCGGCGGCGTGGCGTTGCTCCGCTGTCGCGAGGCGGTCGAGGCCGTTCGCTCGCAGGCCAAGGGGGACGAGAAAATCGGCGTGGATATCGTGCTGCACTCGCTGTCGGCGCCGATGAAGCAAATCGCCGACAACTGCGGCATCGACGGCTCGGTAGTCGTCGACGAGGTGAGCCAGAAGCCCACCAACACCGGCTATGACGCGAACGCGGGCAAGTACGTCGACATGCTCAAGGCGGGCATCATCGATCCAGCCAAGGTGGTGCGCACGGCGCTGGGCAACGCTGCCAGCATTGCCGGCCTGATGCTGACGACCGAGGCCCTGGTGACGAACTTCGACAAAGAGGACAAGGAAAAGAACCGCGTCGAGGGAAGCGTACGTTAACTCGCCGCGCCAATGACGCAATGCCGGGCCACTTCAGTCGACTGAAGTGGCCCGTTTGCGGCGCGGAGCGTGCGTGCAAATTGGCGGTGACGCGGCGGCACGGCGCCCTATAATTCAGCAAGCATTCGCACGAACGAAACCGCACCGAACCCATGCCCTCAATGGCCGGTAAACGTGATTACTACGAGGTCCTGGGCGTCAAACGCAACGCCACGGACAAGCAGATTGCCGACGCCTATCGCAAGCTGGCGATCAAGTTTCATCCGGATAAGAACCCCGGCGACGAAGAAGCCATCGTGATGTTCAAGGAGGCCGCCGAGGCCTTCGAGGTATTGGGCGACGGCGAGCGGCGGTCGCAGTACGATCGCTATGGCCACGCGGCATTCAGCAGTGGGGCCGGCGGCCGCGGGTTCGCCGACGTCAACGACATTTTTGCCGCCTTCGGCGACATCTTCGGCGAGAGCGGCTTTGGCGACCTGTTCGGCGGCGGCGGCCGGCGGCGGCGTGGCAGCCGCGGCGCCGACGTGCGCAGCGACGTGACGCTCGATTTGATGCAAGCCGCTCGCGGCGCCACGGTCACGGTCGAATTCCAGCGTCACGAAATCTGCACCGACTGCGACGGCAACGGGGCCAAGCCTGGTTCGCAGCGCAGCAAGTGCAGCTATTGCGGCGGCCGCGGCCAGGTGATTCAGAGCACGGGCATTTTTCGCGTACAGACGACTTGCCCCTCGTGCCACGGCAGCGGCACGGTGATCAAGGAGCCCTGCACGTCGTGTCGCGCCTCGGGTTTCGTGCTCAAGCACGTGCGGCGCGAAGTGCAGATACCCGCGGGCATCGACGACCAGATGCGAGTGCGGTTGCCGGGCGAGGGCGAACCCAGCCCATCGGGCGGACCGCGCGGCGATTGTTATTGTTTCATCACGGTCAAGGAGCATTCGCTGTTCCAGCGCGACGGGCAGCACCTGATCGTGCGGGTGCCGATCGCTTATTCGCAGGCGGCGTTGGGTTCGAAGATCGAGGTGCCGACGCTCGACGGGCCGGATGAGTTGAAGATTCCCCCGGGCACGCAGTCGGGCGCGGTGTTCAAGCTACGCGGCAAGGGGATGCCCAGTCCGCGCGGCCGCGGCGTTGGCGACCTGCTGGTGCAGGTGAACATCGAGGTGCCCAAAACGTTGAACGAAACGCAGGAAGCCCTGTTGCGGCAACTCGCCGAGCAGGACCACGTCGAGGTCAGTCCGCACCGCAAGAGTTTCTTTGACAAAGTGCGCGAGTTTTTTGGCGAGCCCACAGCGTGACCACGAGTTGACGGCGGAGGTTGGAATCATGGCCGACGAGCAAGAACAAACGACGAGCAAGTCTGGACATCAGGCGGATGCGGCCGATCTGGCCGATGCGGCGCTCGAGGCCAGCGAGAGCGAATTGGCCAAACTGCGCGCCGACTTTCAAGACGCAAACGACCGCGTGCTGCGCGCCCAGGCGGAGTTGGAGAACTCTCGCAAACGGATGCGCCGCGAAATGGAAGACGAACGGCGCTTTGCGCTGATCCCGCTATTGCACGACTTGCTGCCAGTGCTCGACAATTTGGCGCGGGCCATCGCGGCTGCTGAGAAGTCGACTGGCGGCAATGGGCTGTTGGAGGGTGTGAAGATGATCTCACAAACCCTGCAGGAAGTGCTGTCCCGCCACCATTGCCAGAAGATCGATGCATTGCACCAGACGTTCGATCCGGCGTTTCACCAGGCGATTTCGCAGCAACCGTCGATCGAGTATCCGCCCAACACGGTGATTCTGGTGGTACAGGATGGTTATATGCTGCACGATCGTGTGGTGCGACCATCGCAAGTGATCGTATCGAGCGCTCCAACGTCGTAGGATCCGACCGCAAGCCGAGCGACGTTGTACAATTTGTTAGTTCGCGTGCGAACAAATTCGGCAAACCCAGCACAGGTTGCTTATGCCTACGTATGACTACGAGTGTGACGCCTGCGGTCACAAGTTCGAACTGTTTCAAGGGATCAACGATCCGGTACAACGGAAATGTCCCCAATGCAAGAAGCTGAAGCTCCGCCGATTATTTGGCACGGGCGCGGCGATCATGTTCAAGGGATCTGGCTTCTATCAGACCGATTACCGCAGCGATTCGTACAAAAAGGCCGCCAGCGCCGACAGCTCTAGCAATGGGGACAGCGCGTCAAAGGGTTCCGATACGTCCAGCAAGGGCGATGGTGCCACAGCCAAGCCGGAGAGCACAACCAAGCCGGACCGTGCATCCAAGGTGGATAGCGGAACCAAGTCAGATCGCTCCGGCGCCAGCAAGGCGCCTCCGAAGAACAAAGGGGCAGAGAAGTAGCCCGTCGCGCAACTCTTGTTATCGATTTCATGGCCGCCGTCAAATGTCCAACCTGTGGCCGGAAGTTCGACTCCGAGAAGTCGCCGGCGATGCCTTTTTGTAGCAATCGCTGCCGGCAAATCGACTTGGGTCGATGGCTCAACGAGGACATCGCCATCCCATTTCGCGAGTCGGAAGAGTACGATCCGGCCGCGGAGCCCGATCAGCCGGATGACGACGATTAGCGGCGGGAATCCGGCCAGCCCTCGACGTTCCTCGCTGCCCGTTCGGCTCTCGATCTGTCGCGATTGATCCGCTATTCTTGGCGGGCTGGATAAATCGTATACTTGCCGTGCGGACGGGTAGTTTGGGCATTTCATGCGGGCCGGGAGCTGGTCGAATGGCACAGGATCGAGACACTCTACGCGCGGTTGCATGGGCGGAGCTTTTCCCGGTGCTGCGATTGCTCGCGGCCGCGCGACTGGCGTTGAACTTTCGCTTGTTGTTGCTGGCGGCGCTGGCGTTGGCCGGCACGGTGGCTGGCTGGCGCATTCTGGCCGAGATGTTCGCCAACACGGACAACACCATCTTGCAGCGTGAGATGGAAGCCAACGGCATCTGGCCGTGGGAATCGCAAATCACGCCACTCCAGCCCGGCTCCCTGTGGTCGCCTGAGACGTGGCAGCACGTCAACCCGCTCATGCACAGTTGGGATGCGATCAGCAAGCCCTTCGTGCAGATCTATCGATCCGACGTGACGCTGACGCAATGGACCTACTGGCTGTGCTGTGCATTGTGGAGCCTGGCGATTTGGGCCTTTTTCGGCGGGGCAATCACACGGATCGCCGCGGTCTCCTTTGCGCGGCACGAGAACGTATCGTGGACCAAGGTGGGCAACTTCGTGCGGCCGCGCTGGATTTCGTATTTTTTCGCGCCGCTGATGCCCATGCTGGTCACGTTCATGGGCGCGGCCGTGCTGGCGCTGGTCGGACTACTGACCAAGAGCGAAGCCGGCTTGCTCGCTGCCGGCATTCTTTGGCCCATCGTGCTGGTGGGCGGCTTCATCATGGCTTTTCTATTGATCGGTTTGTTTTTCTCCTGGCCGTTGATGTGGGCTGCCATCAGCACCGAAGGCACCGACGCGTTCGGCGCGCTCAGCCACGCCTATGCGTATGTGTATCAACGGCCACTGCGCTATTTTCTCTACGGCGTGCTGGCCGCGCTGGTGGGCGTGCTGGGGTGGTTCGTGGTGACCCAGTTCGCCTATTGGATCCTGCAATTGAGCTATTGGGGCGTCAGTTGGGGCGGCGCCGCCGACGGCCTGGCCGCGCTCAGCGAATCGCAGGAGTTGGGCCGACTGGGAAACACCGGGGTGCAGTTGATCCGGTTTTGGAACGGCCTCTTGACGACCTTGGCGCTGGCATACGTGTTCAGCTATTTCTGGGTGGCGACGACCGTAATCTATTTCCTGTTGCGGCGGGAGGTCGACGCGACGGAATTGGACGACGTGTTTCTTCCCGAAGAGCAGCAACTGCACGGTCTGCCGCCGCTAAAGACGGACCCTGACGGCATGGTGGAACCGGCCGACGATGGCCCCGCAGCGGCCGACGAACGCGCTTCGTCCAACGGCGGTTGAGCGCTCATTGAGTGCCTTCATTCGGCCGCGCTTTGCAAGAGCGATTCCGCCTCGGCGTGAAATTGGCCGCGCGACATGACCACGTCGCAACCCGCCGCCTTGGCGTCGGCCAGTCGCTGGCGATGCACGTGAGGTCCGAAGGCCACGATCGTGGACGACGGTGCTTGAAGTCTCAACTGCTGCACCAGCGCAGCGGGTTGGATCGCGTCGAGCGCCAAGTCGAGGATGATCAGGCGGTGTGGCGACGCGGCGAGCTTCGCCAAAAGAGCCTCGACCGATGCCACGACCTGGAACGACTGGCCCGCACGCGCCGCGGCGCCGGAAAGCTGCGATTGCAGCAGCAAGTCAGTGGTGAGCACGACGGCGGGCATAGTTCTTCGACGGCGAGGGCGCCAGGTTCAAACGGCGCCAGGACCACGCGCGCCGCTGGAGATGTCGATGGTTTCGTCGGCGGGCAGGACGAAGATCTTGCCGTCGCCGATGATACCCTCCTCACCGGTGCGAGCCACGGTGGTCAACGTGTCGACGGTACGGTCTAGAAAGTCGTCGTTGACCAGGATTTCCAAGGCGATCTTGCGGAGCAAGTTGGTTTTGTACTCGTTGCCGCGATAGATCTGCGTCTGGCCGCGCTGGCGGCCATATCCCTGCGCGTCACAGACGGTCATCCGCGTGACGCCGATTTTGGCCAGCGCCTCGCGCACTTCGCTCAGCTTGGTTGGCTGAATTACCGCAATGACCATTCTCATCGGCTCGCACACCCTCCTGGTTCGCCCGGGGTCCGGCCCCCGATCATCTCACGGACGATTGAACGTCAGCCGGCTGTCGATCACTTTGTGGATGCGGCTGGCCGATTCTTCCAGGTGAGCCCGGCTGTAGGTGTCGAGCTTGACGTCGCCGGCCAGCGCCGCGTTGATACGACCCTCGAGCGCTTTGAGCTCGGCGAAGGCCACTGTTTGGCAATCTTCGGGAGCCCGCGTATTGCCCAGCGCGATATCGGCCAGGCTCTTCAGATAATTGCGCTGCAGATTGCGGCGCAGGCTGCTGATGGCCGGTTTGCGGTTGGTGTATTCGCCCGCGGGCAAATTGTCGGCTTCGGCATAGATGGCTTTGGTCAATCGCTGCAAAAGCTCGGCCGTGGTCAGGGCGTCCTGGTCGGGTGGCAGATGCATTTCGCTATCGTGCAGGCGATCGAGCGTCAGCGACGATAGCAACTGCTGCAGAATGCGGCTTTGCCACATGCCGATCACTTCGTGCACGGGATAGTCAGTGCGCATGGGCATGTCGGTACCCCAGTGCGACCAACGAGAACTGGCCAGGTAGCCGTACAGCTCGCGGGGAAAATTGAACGGCTTGTCGCTGAACACCTGCTCTTCGAGCAGGTCGAGCGATTCGCGTTGCTTCTTCACGTCAACGACGACGAACGGCGGCTGGGCGTTCGCATCGCCCTTGTGCGCCCGATGGACATACATGCCGCCAATGAAGCGCGACACGAAATACATCGACTGCCCGTGATTGCCCAGCAGGATGCCGAACGCCTGGCGAACTTTCTGATAACCTTCGCCGTCCTTGGTGGTTTCTTCGATCACCTTGGGCCATTGCTCGACGATCAGTTGCGAGCGTTGGCGGGCATAGGCCAGCGGATCCTTGCCCATGTCGAAGCGGTTGGAGAGCGGATCGGGATCGATGCCGCGGGTATCTTCGTCGGTGGCATAGGCCAATTCGGGCTCGCCGGCGCGGGCGGCGATCTTCTTGAGCTCGGCGACGTCGCCGGCGGTGCTGCTACCCAGCGGCTTATAGCCGTATTCGATGGCCCACATGTCGTAGGGGCCCAGGGTGGTCGAGAAATAGTCCCCCTGCGGCACGTCGTTAGGCGAGATGTTGGTTGGATTGTAGTCCATCACCGAGGCCGACAGTCCGACCTCGCCTGTGCGCTTGGTGTCGTTCAGTTCGTCGAGCGAGAGCATGGTGCTGGCTTTGAAATTGTGGCGCAGGCCGAGGGTGTGGCCGATTTCGTGCATGGTCACCTCCTTGAGTCCCTGGGTAACCAGGCGGTCGAGATCCTCGGGACTCGACTTGCGGCCGGCCATCACTGCGGCGCCCAGCGCGAACTCGCGAGCCAGGCCGTGGTGTACTTCGCAGCGGATTGCGCTGTCGGGCCCGTGCTTGCGGATTTGCTCCTGATAGCTTTGCAGGTCCAGCGGGCCGCCGGTCATGGCGGCGATGCCCTCGGCGGTGAAATTCTCGTATTCGCGTTTCCAGAACTGCAGGAAATCGGCGTCGAAAATGACGTCGGCGTCGAGGATCTGGCCGTTGTTGGGGTTCACGCGCGACGGCCCCATCGCAAAGCCGGCGCTGGCCGTGATCCAGCGAAACGTGTTGTAACGGATGTCTTCGGGATCCCAGTCGTCCTTGTCCTGCTGTTGTCGCACTTCAATGGCGTTGACGAAGCCGGCCTTCTCGAACGCCTTGTTCCACTCTTCGATGCCCTCGCGAATCGGCTTGCGATAGGCATAAGGAATGGTCTTTTCCAGCCAGAACGTGATGGGTTTCTTGGGCGGCGAGACCTTGGCTTCCGGATCGGCCTTTTGCAGATCCCAGCGGTTGATATAGCGCACGAAACGATCGTCGTCGCCCTGCTGAGACCAGTCTTTCACCACCGTCAGGAAATATCCCACGCGGTCGTCGGCCAGTCGCGGTTTGTAACCGGTCTCGGGCACGGCACTGATCGAGTAGTGCACGTAGATCGTGGCGCCGCGGCTGTCGGCCACGGAATCGAGATCCATAGTGCCGCTGGACGCGTAGGTCGCGGCGACTTCGAGTTCGATGTTGTTGGGAAACCCCTTGGGGAATCCTTCGGCCCAGGTCGACTTATCACCCGAGAACGTGAAGCCGGGGAGCGTGGCCGAAATCTGCGGCAGATCGCCCATGAAGATGCTGGTCATATCGACGACGTGTGCGCCGCTGGGGCTGGTCGTGAGGATCGGCACGCTGAACAATACACTATCGGTGAAAGCCAATCCGACGGCGCGTTCCTGCGGGTCGCCGGGTTTTGCCTTGAAGCGGACGTTGCGGCGGACCACGTGAATACGGTCGTCCGACTTGCGGAACTGCCAGATCCAATCGTCGCCGAACCCCCAGGTCATGCCTCCCAACAGCGGCCCGCGGCCGATGCCTTTGGCAATCGAGATCAGCACGATGTAGTCCTTGTTCAGATCGCTGCCCGAGAGCTCGGCCAACAGCCGATTCCCCTTGCGGTGCATCTTGATCATGCCATCGATCGTGCTGAAGTCCTTGATCACGTCGGCATAGGTCGGCTTGCTGGAACTGGGGCTCGGGCTGCTGGCTACGGGCGTGGGCTTGGCTTCTTCCTTCTTGTCGGCCGCAGCCACCGGCTTGGGATCATCGGCCCAGGCAGTGGCAGCTCCGGACAACAGCAAGCAGCAGGCAACCGTGCAGCCGAGCAAATAGCGGCGAGGATTCATCATGGTTTCTCACACGGGGAGGAGTACGATGGGGATGCGGCGCCCGGCAGCGGGCGCAGGTGGCGCTGGCGCCCCGGCATTCGCGGTAAATATATCCTAACCTAACCAGTCCCCAATAGGCCACAGGCGCGGCCAAACCGTCGTCTTAGCCCGTCGGGAAAAGACAGGGTTTTCAGGGCGTCTGTGCTGCTTTCCCAGCACAGGGGAATGTGATTGTAAGCTACGTGCCGAATATAGAGGCGGTGCGCGCGCCGGGATGAAACTGGGCAGGCGAGACATGGGACCATGGCAGTTGATAGCCGCAAGCTCGAACGGGTACTGCGCTTGTACCCCGACGACTGTCAGCCCAGCACCGTCGAGCCGCTGAGTGAAACGGGTGGGTTCAGCGGCGCCCGCATCTGGCGCCTGAGCACTCCGCGGGGCATGCTTTGCCTGCGACGTTGGCCGCCGCAGCACCCCGATCAGCAGCGGCTCGAGTTCATTCAGGCGGTTCTGTGGCACGTCGACCAGGAGGGCTTCCACGCCGTTCCGCTGCCCGTGGAAACCCAGCACCGGCATGGATACGTGCTGTTTGCTGGACACTTATGGGAGCTCACGCGTTGGTTGCCGGGCACGGCCGACTATCGCCGACGCCCCTCGCCGGCGAAGCTGGAAAACGCACTGGGCGCTCTGGCCCGGTTCCATCGAGCGGCCGCGACCTTCCCGTTGCCGGAAACTGGGCCTGTCGTTTCGCCTGGAATTGCCGAGCGGCTGGCCAGACTGCGCGATCTGCAGGCCGGTCACATCGACGCGCTGCGGCGGGCAACCCAAGACGGCGCTTGGCCGGAATTGGCAACCCGCGGGCAGCGGCTGATCGAGTTCTACGTGGCGGCTGCCCCGGGTGTGCTGGCGGCATTGGAAGAAGCGACGAAGCTGGCGGTCGGGTTGCAACCGTGTGTACGCGACATTTGGCACGCCCACGTGTTGTTCGAGCGAGACGAAGTCAGCGGCATTGTCGATTTTGGCTCCATGCGCCCTGAAAACGTGGCCGCGGACGTGGCCCGCTTGCTGGGCAGCCTGGCAGGGGACGAACGAGTCGATTGGCAGCGCGGACTGGCAGCTTACGAGCGATACCGCCGCCTGACGGCCGACGAAATGCGGCTCGTGTCGGTATTCGATCGCAGCACCGTGTTGATGGGTGGGTTGCAATGGTTGGAATGGCTGTTTCTGGAAGAGCGCGTTTTCACCGATCCTGCCGGCGTGCTGGACCGAGTGGACGAGTTTTTGGCCCGACTCGGACAGCTCATCCGCAGAGGCGGCGCCATAGAGTTACCGTGAGGGGGCCGCAACTGGGGAACGCAGCCATCGAACTTTCGGGTCAGGGAATGCGTATAGGCAGCGGATATTGGTGTCCCCTTGGATCCGTTGACTACAGCGCCCGCCGATGGGCAGGGAATTACCGCTGGGGCGCAAGTGAAGCGGCGTTGCTGCGGTCTGGGAGCGACGTTAGAATGCCTGCCTGGCCCTTAATGCCTTATCTTGTAAGGATATAAGAAGGATGCCCACCATGCCTCGCTACGTCCATTGGCTGTGGGCCGCGTTGATTGTGATCGCGGCCAACGTTGCGTGGGCGCAACCGCAAGTCGACGACATACTCTCCGGCCGCCCACTCAGCGGCCAAATCGATGCCGCACAACTCACGCCCGCGTCGATCATCGCCGTGCGCGCCGGCTTCACCGAGCCCGACGCATCCGGTCGCGCCTCATTGGCAGTGACTGCCACGATCCAGCCGGGCTGGCACATTTACTCGCTAACGCAGAAGCCCGTGCAGGCGGTGCCCACTACGATCGCCGTAAACGAATCGGCCGAGTACCGCGTCACGGGACCATTCCAGCCGAACCTTCCGCCCGAGGTGGTTCGCAAGGACGGGGACGTTTTCGAACAGTTTGCCGGCGAGGTTACCTGGCAAGCGCCAATCGAGATCGCAAAAAGCGTCGATCCGCGAAATCTGAAGATCGCGGGGCGCGCGCGGATTCAAACGTGCAGTGAAACGAGTTGCTTGCAGCCGACAGTCTTCGAGTTTGCCGCCGCTGTGACCGGGCCGGCGCCGAGCGCTGCTGCCGGCGTCGAAGTGTATTCCGATCCCAACGACCACGTGACGCTTAGCGGCCGCATTGAACCAACCAGCGTTGCCCCAGGCGGCACGGCAAAACTCGTGGTCGAGGCAACGCCCGCCGCGGGCTGGCACATTTATGAACTGGCCAATGTCGATCCCGCCGTGCCGGGCAACAAGCCCACGCTGATCGTGCTGACGAGCACTTCGGGACTGCCATTCTCTCGCACCACGGCCGACAGCAAGGCGATTGTCGGCAAGCCGCTGCTGCCCGGTGAGCCGGCGCTCAATTACCACGAAGGGCGGGTGGCTTGGACGACGCTGATCAAGGTACCCGCCGATGCAAAGCCGGGAACATACGCCGTCGATGGCATGATCGGCTATCAGGTTTGCCAGGACGATGCCTGTGATCTGCCGCGGGGCGCCAATTTCGCGGGCAAGATCACCGTGGGCGCCGCCGGCAACAACCCGACTGGGGCGCTGCGGTTCGCCGATGGCAAGTATGGCCAGGCGGCCAAGCTGGCGCAGACCATCAATACTCGTCGGACTGACATCGAACCCGACAGCGCGCTGGCGGCGGGCGACAATGACCTGTCGTCGTTGCCCGTGGTGTTGCTGTTTGGCTTCCTGGGCGGGCTCTTGCTGAACTTCATGCCCTGCGTGCTGCCAGTCATCGGGCTCAAGATACTGTCGTTCGCCGAGCAGTCGGGTCGTCATCGTACGCAGATCCTGGCGCTGAATGTTTGGTATTCGCTGGGGCTGATGAGCGTGTTCCTGGTGCTTGCGGTCTTGGCCACCGGGGCGAGCCTGGGCTTGAGCGATGAGAACCTGGGCTGGGGGCAGCAGTTCACGTCCACCACGTTCAACATCGTGATGGTGGCGCTGGTGTTCTCGATGGCGCTAAGCTTTCTGGGCGTATGGGAGATACCGATTCCCGGCTTCGCCGCATCGGGCACGGCCAACGATCTGGCCAGCCGCGAAGGCGCCGTCGGCGCGTTTGCCAAGGGAGCCTTGGCCACGGTGCTTTCCACACCGTGCAGCGGGCCGTTCTTGGGGCCGGTTTTCGGATTCACGCTGCGTCAACCGCCGGAAGTAACCTTTCTGATCTTCGGCGCGATGGGGTTGGGGATGGCGTCGCCGTACCTCTTGATCGGCGCATTTCCGCGCTTGATCCGCTTCTTGCCCAGGCCGGGCGCCTGGATGGAAACGTTCAAGCATATCATGGGCTTCGTCCTGTTGGGCACGATCGTCTTTTTGTTCACGTTCATGGACAAAGACTACATCGTGCCGACGTTTGCGATGATGATCGGCATTTGGGCCGCCTGCTGGTGGATTGGCCGCGTTTCATTCGTCGAGCCACTGCCGACACGGCTGAAGGTTTGGGCTCAAGGTTCGGCCGTGGCGCTGGTGATCGGCTGGGCGTCGTTCCAGTGGCTCACTCCGCACGAATCGCTGATCCCCTGGCAAAGTTTCTCGCGAGCCGAAGTCCAGCGGTTGTCGTCGGAAGGGCATACCGTGCTTGTGGATTTTACCGCCGACTGGTGCTTAAGCTGCAAAATGAATCTAGCCTTTGCGATCGAAACTGAAGCAGTCAAGTCACTGATTGACGAGAACAATGTCGTGCCGCTGTTGGCTGACTTGACGGAAGAGTCCGACGACATCAATGCGGCGCTGAGATCGATCAACCGTAATTCCATTCCCCAATTGGTGATCTATCCAGCCGGTCAACCGGACAAGCCGATCGTCCTGAGCGATATAATCACTCAGCAGCAAGTGCTGGACGCGATCAGTGCCGCCGGGCCATCGAGAGAGCCTGCAAAAGACTTCGCGGCGATGCGGTAAGTGCCGCGTTGTCGGTCGAGTGTGGGGCCATGCTCACGCTTGCGTGAGCATGCTGATTCCCACCAGCTTCGTTATTAGACGGCATGCTCACCCGCGGAGTACCGCGTGTGAACATGGCACCGGTCACTACGCCCACGCGACGCTGCGCGGGCCGGCTTCGATTCGGCCGATCGTCCAGCTTTCGATGCCGCTGTCGGCCAGTTGATGCCGTATCGCATCGGCGTAGTACGAGCTGACGATCAACGCCATGCCAATGCCCATGTTGAACACCTGGTACATTTCGTCGGCATCGACT
>JBBDYK010000318.1:0-13178 GCA_040901665.1 Pirellulales bacterium
CTGATGGCGCTCTCGAGCCTCCTGCTGTACCACGTTTTCTTGGGCGCGACCAAGAAATGCTGCACATCATTCCTTTCAATCGCTTACCACGCTTCGGATCCGTTGCTTGTACGTGAGCGATTCGTCCATTGAGCCTGGCTCGAATCGTGCCTGGTCGAACTCCCTGAAGATCCGCCAAGGTCAGCGGCCCCACGTGCGCGCACAACCGGATGTCATTCTTAATTGCCGTAGTGAACTCTGCTGTCGGACGGAGCTTTGCGTTTACTACGAGGCCGGTAACAATCTGGCGCTCGCTTGCATCCATGAAGTGAATCTTATGATTGGCTACCTCGTACCCGCTGTCCCGGATGCGATCGACCAAGGGCCCCCTTAGCTCACGAAAATTGGCGTCGCCTGAAATCGCGATGTCGTCAACATATCGGGTGTACGACAAGTGACGCCTGCAAATGAGACGAATGATTGCTGCATCAGTTGGAGCAAAAGCAAGATTTGCGAGTAGACAGCTTGTCGGCGCGCCCTGTGGGAGCGCTCCGCGCAGCATTGTCATAGCAATGACGTCGTCCAGTGCTTCATTGCTAAAGCCCAGGCGCTCATAGACTGGACGGATGTGACTCAAATTTGTTGATGGGAAGAAACTCTTCACGTCGAGAGTCGCCACCATAGCGCGGCCAACATGGCCGCGGGCATGTGTGATGCAAGATCGCTTGGGAAGACCACCGTGCAGGTACGATGGCATGCGCACACGACTATATAGCGATTTGAGCAGAATACGCTGAACAACTCGGAGGCGATTACGAGGTGGTTCGATGACTCTCGGTTCGCTATTCGACTTTGGAATCTCGAACCGCGTATACCAGCCTTGCGTGTTATCGACAAAGCTTGCGATTTGACCCGTTGTCGTCGCGAGCACCGCTGCCAACTCGGTCCGCGTCGAAACGATCGGACAATCGCTATGTTGGCTCAAGACCATTGCGAAATCGAGCCTCCTTGCAAAACTGTCGCACAATGAGCTTAGCCATCTCGCAAATACGCCGGTCACTGTCTGTCAAGTCACGCGGCAACTCAACCGCGTCCCAAACAAGCACCTCTTCTGGCAACTCCAATGCACGGGCGATCCGCCCAATAACTGCGAGACTTGGACGCCGGTGTCCATTCTCGACCATGCTCAGGAACGACGGCGTCAGACCACACCGCTCGGCAAGATCCTGTTGCGCAAGCCCACGTTCTGTCCGCAGCTTCTTTATCGATCGGCCTATCTGAATCATCCGCTGATGGTTGTAAAAAATAGGGGGAGAAGAGATTAATCGTTCTCATCTTCAGCAAACATTTCTCGCACCGTTCTGCTCAGCCATTGCTGAGTCATAGTTGCGCAACGGAGAACCTCAACTAAAGTCTCTGCCGGAACTAGCACGACTCCGCCGTTGGCGGCCCGCCTAGCCACTTGGATACTTCCGTGAGCTTCCTCCAATTTTTGCCGTTGTCGGCCACTAAGGTCCTTGACCTCTCGAGCCGCTATGAGCGACTCTAAAATGTCGTCAACCTCGGCAACCGTGAGCGCGAGCGCTCTGAACCGTTTCACTGCGTGCATAGTGCACCTCCTTCCGACTCTTTGTCGGCCAACAAACTGAGAAAACCGTCGCTAGGGCACCGTGCCCGAGTTCGACGTTCTCCCCTTGTTGATGCCCGAGAGCACATCGATCCGATGTACGCTCAGTTCCGGAGGCGAGGAATGGTTAAGTCACAGACTCCGCTTGTCAGACGGCATGTGTCCGAGTTGCCAGATTCCGCAAACGCTAACCAACGACGAAGGAAAGTCACTCGTCATACGACGTACGCAGCCTTCGAGTCTCGCGGAGACAGAGTCAACGGCGAGACGCTCTTCGTACCAGCCCCAGTTAGAAAAGTGCTTCCACCCGAAACGGGCTTCCACACGGCGGGGAAGGAGATTTCAGAAACGATCCGGTTGCCAAAGAGCTCCCGGCCCTTGCCGGATCACATTACGATAAAGTTTTTCGCCTCTGAGTCAATGCCTCTGGACAAGAAAATGGATCACTTTTCGTAATTCATTAAATAGTTAGGGGTTACACCCACCAAATTGGTCGTTCGCGACTCATGCGGACAAAGGTCGCCCAATGCCGCGACGATCCGGCCGAGATCGTCAACTCGCTATTGGCTGCGGTCGAAGGGTTCGCCGGCGGCGAAGCAGCCAGCGACGATCGCACGGTCGTAGCAGCGCGCGTGCTGTAGGCAGCGCGGGGCAGCCAACGCGAGATTGCAGCTCAGCCGAACAGCTCGCTGACCGGGGCGCCGTCGTCGACGATGCGGATGGGGCGGCCGTTGGGGGCGATGTTCTCGACCTTGGAGTCGATCTTCAGGCTCTTGCACAAGGTTTGCAGCAGATCGGTGACGCCGACCGGCCGCTCTTCGACCGTGCCGCCCGCATCGTCGGTGCGGCCAATGACCTGGCCGCCGCGAATGCCGCCGCCGGCCAGCACGGAGTTGAAAGCCCGTGGATAGTGATCGCGGCCCGCGCGGGGATTGATGCGGGGCGTGCGGCCGAATTCGCCGGTCCACAGCACGACGGTGCTCTCGAGCATGCCGCGCTGGTGCAAGTCGCTGAGCAGGTAGGCGAACGGGCGGTCGACCTCGCCGGCCAGTTCCTTCACGCGCGGGAAGTTGTCGAAGTGCGTGTCCCAGCCGCCATGCACGACTTCCACGCAAGGCACGCCCGTCTCGACCAACCGGCGGGCCAGCAGGCAACTGTTGCCGAACTTGGAATCGCCATACGCTTCACGCATTTCCACTGGCTCTTGATCCAGGTCGAAAGCGCCCATTTGCGAGCTCTTGATCATGCGGGCGGCCTTTTGATAGAGCCGCTGATGCTCGGCCACTTCCTCCTTGCCGCCGCTGGTGGCGTAGCTCACATCCAAGCGATCCAACAGGCCCAAGCGGCGATCGTAGCGAACGAAATCGGTGGCCGGCGCCGTGTTGGTGGGCAGCTTGCCGGCTTCGGGCATGAGGAACGGATCGTACTGGATGCCCAAGATGCCGCCCCCAGCGCCGTCGCGCGTGGCAGCGCCAATGCGCACGAAGGCCGGCAGATCGAGCTCGGCGCTGGCGATCTGCTGAGCCACGATCGAACCAAATGCGGGATACTTGACGCTGGCGTTCGGTAAATAGCCCGTGTGCATCAAGTAGGTGGCGCGCGGATGGCTGCCTTCCTTGCTGGTCATCGAGCGGATGATGGCCGCGTGGTGCATGACCTTGGCGAACTCGGGGAAGTTGTCGCTCACTTCGATGCCAGGCACGGAAGTGCTGATGGCCTTGGTCTCGCCGCCGTTTTCGTGGCCCGGCTTGGGGCTGAACGTTTCGAAGTGGCTGGGGCCGCCCGTCATCCACAGGATGATGCAGGCCATGCCGCGCTTGTTGATCTCGGCGGCTTGCAAGGTCACCAGGTCGTGCCACGACAGCGTGCCCGCGGCAATGCTGGCCGCCGAAACGCCGCGCAAGAAGTCGCGCCGTTGAATACGGCCGCGGCGCGAAAGCGAAACCTCGATTTGATGGCGTAAGTGCAAGGACATGGCAGTTTCCCGTACTTTTTATGAGCCGTGGGGGACGCGCGCGGCGCGTTACTTGCGATTCAAAAACTCAGTGGAATTGACCAGCGACCAGGCGATGTCCTCGAACGCTTCCGCCCGATTGCCGACGCTCTTGACGTATTCCAGGCAGGTCTCGACTTCCTCGTCGTTGGGGTCGCGGGCCAGACAGCGGAGATAGAGCTCTTCGACCACCGCGTCATCCTCGTCGATGGATTCGAGCAGCCCGCCCAGCATGGTGTTGGATCCGCGTGCCGTAATGGCGCGGTTCAACTCGACGCCGTTCATCAGGAACAACGCCTGGGGAATCGAACCCACGATTTCATCGCGGCGCTCGCTGGGATCGTAGCCGAAGGCCTTGTTGACTTGCCCGCGCGGCGATCCGTCGACGCGGCGATAGTCCTTGCGGCGGTCCTCCTCGCGCTTGCCCTCCGGCATGTCGAGTGCGACCAACAGGGCGCTATAAAGCTGGTCGGCGCGCAGTCGTTGCGGACAGTTGGAGGCAAACGGGGCCCCGCTTTCGTCGAACCGCGAGCGGCTTTGGCGGGCATAGGCGTCGGTGGCAGTGATCGTGCGGAACAGCCACTTCACGTCGTACTGGCTGCCGGCAAAGCGATCGGCCAAATAGTCGAGCGTTTGCGGAGCGCTGCAGGAGCGATCGGGCCCGATGTCGTCCACTGGCTCGTAGAAGCCGCGGCCCACCAATTCTGCCCACATGCGATTCACGAACGCCTTGGCGAACCAGTGATTCTTGCGGCTGGTGATCCAATCGGCGACGTTCTCGCGGCGCTCCTGATCGGCCATGCCGGCGTCGAGCTTCTGACCGGTGACGAAGAACACCGGCTTCATCAACGTGCCTTCGGCTTCCGGGTGATCCAGATCGGGCATGTAGTGCTCGAGGCTGCCGCGCCGCGCGTTGCCGCCCTTCTTCTTGGGACCCTTGTCGGCCGACACCACGGCGAACGAGCGACGTTTGCCATCCTCGCGCACCGGTTGAATCGAGATCCGCGGGAAGAACGCGGCCAGCTCGTGAAACTGCTCGCGCTTCCAACGATCGGTCGGATGGTTATGACATTGGGCGCATTGGATCTGGATGCCCATGAAGATCCGCGAGACTTCGGCGGTGGTGTCTTCGGCGACGGCCATTTGCGCCATGATGATGGCAGTGGCGCCTTCCTCTTGAATGTCGCCCGTGGCAACGATGAACCGCCGCGCGATCTGATCCCAATGGGGTTGGCCGTTGAATTCGTCGGCAAGGAACTTCACCAGCGCGCCGGCAACCTGCAATGCCCGCTCTTCGCTGCGGCGATACATGATCACGTCGCGCCAGTAATAGGCCCAGTTCTCGCCGAAGCGCTTGTCGGCCAACAGACGCTCGACCGCGGCCGACTGTTTTTCAGGCGACGTGTCCAGCGCGTACGCGGTGATTTCCTCGGGCGTGGGGGGCTGGCCGACGAGGTCCAGGGCCAAACGTCGGAGCATGGTTTGATCGTCGGCGCGCGGAGCTGTCGCGGCGTCCGCTTGCTCAGCCCCGCCGAACGATTCCTTGGCCAGCAGTTCGTCCACGCGCCCGGCGGTGGCATGGGGTTCGAGTCCGCCGGCCGCCGAATGCTCGACCAGCAGCACGAGTAACAGGCCGGTGGTTGTGAAGAATCGACCGAGAACCATTGCTCTACCTCGTACTGGCTGTCGCGGTGGCGGGGCCTGGGAAACCCCAGTGCTGCCGAGTTTGCTGCCAATTGAACCCCGTGGGGTGCACTTTGGTATCGCCCAGTGGCCGGTTGGGGGTGCACTTTTCGCGGTTGGCGCCCACTAGCCCGACGATTTCCGCGTGCGGCAGCCCCTGGTGTAACCGGGACGCAGGCTGCCGGCTAGCGAAACCTTGCCGGCCAGGGAATGCCGGCGGGCGAAAGCCGCCCCGGCAGACGCGCCTGCGACGCTATTCGTCGATGGGCAATGCGCGACGGTACGTGCGGCGACGAGCGCGAGGGGCGCGGGCATAGCCGGCGTAGTCCCCCTCGACGAAGAACCGCCCGCCCAGCAATCGGTAGAAAAACAGCAGGACGAACGCCCCGCCCGTGGCCACCAGGAAACCCACGGGGCTGATCGGCGTCACCCGCTGCCCGCCGGAGAAGTACATCAGGCAACTGCAGCCGATGACGGTTCCGCCGACGCCCATCATCAGCGTGGCGACGGCGCCGCCGGGATCCCGCCCGGGCATGATCGCCTTGGCCAGGAGTCCGACGAGCGTGCCGAATCCGACCCAGGCCAGCAGGTCGTTGACCCAGGCGGCCGCTTCCGGCGGAAGTTGGATTTCCATGGGCGTCGTTCGCTCGCACGCTATGGCGATGGACCGTGTAAAAATCCCTCGGCCGCTGACGTCCGAGCCGCGCTCGAAGTTCATCGAGCGCGTCGATCTGCTCAGACGTCAGCCGCCAAGGGCGTCGTCCCCCCACAACACCCGAAACGCGGAAGGACCGCGCACGTGCCACGCCGCAGGTGCGGCGCAAACAGCGCGTTCCGACCGTTCGGGTGCTCGACGAATCTCCTTTTCACGGTGGCGCATCGCCACGCCACCGCACGTTCGAAATCTCTGGGCTCCTAGGGCTGTTGTGCTGCCTGCGTCTCGGCGAACGCCTTTTGGGCGGCCGCTTCGCGAGACAACTTGAACTCTGGGCCCGGGGGGAAGTATTGAATGTCGTCTTTCTGATACCAGGGACTCGGCAGCGTTTGGCCGGCGACGTCGATCTGGCATCCCGAGATGCCCAATACGGAGCAGACTCCCAAGGTCAGCAGGGCACGCTGCCAGGAGCATCGTTGCTCGTTGGTACGCCGCATTCAATCACCCTCCATGAACGCGGACCAGGGCGCGTCCGTCGCGCGCCGCCGCCAAAGGGCCGCCGCGCCGACAAACTCGCTGTGTCCGTTACAATCCGCACGATGAGTATCGGCATGGAGAATTCTCCAACTTTGACACCAATTTCGAATCTTGTCGAAAATGCCACCCGGCGCGCCGACATGACACGCCACCCCGGCGCGACAGCAGCCGCCGCTAGCAACCGTCGCGGCGCAATTCGCCCGGACTAGGAAATGTGGGTATGATGGAAGTTCAGCCGTTCGAGACCCTGCTGGTCTCGCAAATCTGGCTGGCTTGCTCGCTGCTGAGGCGGCGGAGAATAGTCGGCGGTCCCGGGACAGGGGTTGTCGTGGAGGGCCTGGAATGATGTTGCGTCGCACCCCGCATCCCAGACGACGCTTGGTGCTGGCCTGGTTGGGCTGCCTGGGGATTGCCCTCGGTGTCGTGCCCCAGGCGAACGCCCAGATCGCGCCCGGCCAAACCCTGCCCACGCAAGCCTATTTCGCGACCTTGCCCGGCTATTACGAAGGCGAGTACCGCGCCGGCCTCACCGGATTCATCGCGCACAGCCGCGGCGGCATCCGCTCGACCAACGGCCAGTGGATCGACTCGATTTGCTACCTCGCGATGGCCGGCGAGTGCAACTATCAAATGGGACAGTTGCCCCAAGCGCTGCAAAACTTCGATGCGGCCTTGAAGCTCTATGTGGCGTACTCCGATTGGATGATGCGCGTGACCTTTCCCCCAGGCATCGTGGCCGCCCAACCCGGCGCGACGCGCGCCGCGCCGTGGGGGCAAAGTCGCCGCCGCGCCAGCGTCGGCCAGTTTCCCGAAACGTATCTGATGGGCCAGGGGCAATTCAACGCCGGTCAGGTGTTGCAACAGGGCGGCGTGCTGACACAGCCGATGTTGTTTCCCGTCAATGCGGCTGAGATCGTGCGCTGCACGAGCCTGGCAATTCGGCGGCGCCGCGAACTGTTGGGCCCGCTGGGCAAATACGATCCCCTCACCAGCGACTTGATCAACGTGCTCACGCGACGCCCCGCACCGGCCAATCACTGGACTGACGCCTGGGTGCAAGTGCAGTTGGGCTGCGCCTATGCGGCCGCCGGCGACGCGGCCCAGGCCAAGGCGGCGCTCGATCGCGCCGTGTTGATCGGCGGCGAGTTCGATCACCCGCTCACCAGCACGGCGCTGTTGGAGTTGGGGCGACTGGCCCTGGAGAATGGCGACTTTCCCGCTGCAGGCACGCTGTTCGAGGAAGCCAGCTACGCCAGCTTCACGTTTCTCAACCCCGGCAACCTGGAAGAATCGCTCCGCCTGGGACTGCTGGCGCACTTACTGTTGAACCAGAAAGGGCCCTATCGACCGTTGGCGCCGGCGATGGCCTGGGCCAAGGCCCAAGGCCTGCGGCAGCTTTATGTTTCGCTGGCGATCCTGACAGCCGAGAACCTGTCCGACTCGGGCGAAGCCGCGCAAGCCTCGAACCTGTTGTCGACCGCCAACTCGTCCATGGCGCGCAGCGACTTGCCGATCAGCCAGACCGGCGCGAGATTCAATCACATCGCGGCGCAAGTGGCATACCAGACCCGTAATGTCGAAGCAGGCGACCGCTCGCTCGCCTCGGCGCTGCAGTTTCAGCGACAAGCGTCGCTGTGGATGTTTCAAATCGGCTTGGCCGACCGGCAGTATACGAGCGGCGAATTCAGCGATCGGGTCGGTCTGGCGCTGTACGACGTGCTGTTGCGCGATCCGGCGCCCGGCGACTGGGCCTACAGCCCGCTGGAGTGCCTCTCGGTGCTGACATTGCCACACGAGCCAGCGTTCGAGCATTGGTTCGAGGGTGTGGTCGAAAACACGCGCGAGCAGGAGAAGGCGCTGGAGATTGCCGATCGCGCGCGGCGGCATCGGTTCTTGACGTCGCTGCCGCTGGGCGGGCGATTGTTGTCGCTACGCTGGATTCTGGAAGGCTCTGCCGAAATCGCCGGCGAGCGCGGCCTGCTGGAACGACAAGAATTGCTCACTCGCTATCCCGAGTATCAGCAACTGGCCGAAAAAGCGGCGGCCGCGCGCGCAAAGCTGGCAACGTTGCCCGTCGTCACCGACGATGCGGCATTGCGCGGTGAACAGGCCGGCCAACTGGGCGTGCTGGCCGACGTCAGCCAGCAACAGGAGCTAATCCTGCGGCAAATGGCCGTCAGCCGCCGTGCCGCCGACCTCGTGTTCCCGCCCCTGCGAACAACGGCCGAAGTGCAACAGGCGCTGCCCGACGGGCAAGTGCTGCTGGCCTTCTACCAGACGCAGCGCAATCTGTACGGTTTCTTGTACTCCAACAAGCAGTCCGCCACCTGGCGCATCGTGTCGCCACTGCAATTGCAAAAGCAGGTGTCCGGGCTGCTGCGCGACTTGGGCAATTTCGAGGGCAATCACGAGCTGTCGCGCGAGGAATTGACCAAGGACAACTGGCGCGCCACGGCCGACAACATTTTGCGCATGATCCTCGCTCGATCGAACGTCGACCTGGCCGGCAACTTCCAGGAGATCGCCATCGTGCCGGACGGCTTCCTCTGGTTCTTGCCGTTCGAGGTGTTGCGCGTGGGTAACAAGGAAGACCCGCGCATGCTCATTTCGCAATCGCGCGTGCGCTACGCTCCGACCGTGGGATTGGCTCTGCCCGCCGCTCAGCCGCGAAAGCAACAACCCAGCGTGGGCGTGGTGCTGGGCAAGCTCTATCCGCAGGACGACGCGGCAGTGGCGCCGCAGGCATTCGAGCAATACGGCCGCGCAATCCCCGGCGCCGTGCCGCTGCCCAACGCGCTGCCGGCCCCTTCCAGCGTGTTTCGCACGGCGCTCGATACCCTGGTCGTGCTGGACGACGTGGAGCCGGGCAAGGGGGCCTACGATTGGTCGCCGATGCAGATCGATCGCGGCAAGCCGGGCGCGTCGCTGGCCGATTGGCTGTTGCTGCCCTGGGGCGGTCCTCAGCAAGTGATCCTGCCGGGTTTTCACACTGCGGCCGAGTCCGGGCTGCGCAAGACCTCCGCCGCGGGCGACGATTTGTTTCTGTCGTTGTGCGGGTTGATGGGGTCCGGCACGCGCACGCTGCTCATCAGCCGCTGGCGCACGGGCGGCCGCACGAGCTTCGACCTGGTGCGCGAGTTCGCGCAAGAGCTGCCCCACGCTTCGCCCGCCGAGGCCTGGCAACGCAGCGTGCAGCTTTGCAAGGACACGCAAATCGAGCCCGAGCACGAACCGCGCGTGCGCGACGGCGTGGCAGCCAGCGAGTCGCTGACGGCCAGCCATCCGTTTTTCTGGGCCGGCTACATGCTGGTCGATTCGGGCGCCTCAAGCGCCCAAGCCGATCCGGCGGCGCCGGTGCAAGCGCCCGTGGCCAGCGCCGATGCCAAGCCGCCCAGCGCCCTGTTGCCGATGGGGTTGGGACAGCCGGCGGCCGATGCTCCGCCCGACGACGCGCCGCCGCAAAACAAGCGCACCGGCGCAAAATGAGCGCCGCCACCGCGCGCGTGATGCGAACGAGCGAAATCGGGCGCTAGGGATCCGGATTTCACGCGTGCCCGAGTGTCTAGTGGACGTCCATCGAATTTGGCGCAACTTGTCGGTAAGTGACTGGAACTGCCGGCGACCCACGATACCTCGCAGGCTATAATCTGTCGCATTCTCACGCGACTGCGACGGGCGGAGCAGTCGACGCGCACTTGCGCGGATTCACCCTTACCGAGGAGAACTTGTACGCCCCATGTCTCAGCACCAGCCCGTGGATCTCAAGCAGTATGGCATCTCCGTCAAGCAATCGTTTCGGAATCCACCGGTCGCGGTGCTCTATGAGCACGGTGTGACGGCCGACGCCGCGCTCTTCACGTCAACCGGGGCAATGGCGGCCGACTCGGGCGAAAGGACCGGACGCTCGCCGGGAGATAAGCGCGTCGTCGAGCATTCCCAAAGCGCTGGCGACGTCTGGTGGGGCGACGTCAACATCAAGCTGCCCGAGCCATCGTTCGCGGCCCTGGTGCAAACGGCGACCGAATTCTTCAACTCGCGCGAAACGTTGTACGTGATCGATGGATTTGCGGGCTGGGATCCCACGCGCCGCTTGAAAATCCGCGTGATTTGCGCGCGGCCGTATCACGCGCTGTTCATGCACAACATGCTGATTCGCCCAACGGCAGCCGAGCTGGCGTCCTTCGGCACGCCCGACTTCGTGATCTATAACGCCGGCCAGGCCGACGCCGATCCGACGCTGCCGGGCGTGACTTCGACGACCAGCGTGAGCATCAGCTTCGAACGGGGCGAGCTGGTCATTCTGGGCACCGAATACGCCGGCGAAATGAAAAAGGGCGTCTTCACCCTGATGAACTACTTGATGCCCAAGCAGGGCGTGCTCAGCATGCACTGCTCGGCCAACGAGGGGACCGACGGCGATGTGTCGCTCTTTTTCGGTCTGTCGGGCACCGGCAAGACGACGCTCTCGGCCGACGAGAACCGTAAGCTGATCGGCGACGACGAGCACTGCTGGAGCGACGACGGCATCTTCAACATCGAAGGCGGCTGCTACGCCAAGTGCATTCGACTGTCCGCCGAGCAAGAGCCCGAGATCTTCCACGCCATTCGCTTTGGCACGGTGCTGGAAAACACCATCGTCAATCCTCACACGCGGCTCGTCGACTTCAACGATGCCAGCCACACCGAAAACACGCGGGCCTGTTATCCGATCGACTTCATTCCCAATGCCAAGATTCCCTGCGTGGGCGGGCATCCCTCGCATCTGATCCTGCTGACGTGCGACGCGTTTGGCGTGCTGCCGCCGGTGAGTCGACTCACGCCCGAGCAGGCCATGTATCACTTCATCAGCGGCTATACGGCCAAAGTGGCCGGCACCGAAGTGGGCGTGAAGGAGCCGCAGGCGACGTTCTCGGCCTGCTTCGGCGCCGCGTTCCTGGTGTGGCATCCGGCCAAGTATGCCGAAATGTTGGCCGAACGCCTGCACGCACACCAGGCCGACGCCTGGCTGGTCAACACCGGCTGGTCGGGCGGCGCTTATGGCGCCGGCAAGCGCATCTCGCTGGCGCACACGCGGGCCATTATCGACGCCATTCACAGCGGCTGCTTGTCGCAGGCGCCGGTGGACGAGGAACCGGTCTTCGGATTGGCCATTCCGCGATCTGTGCCTGCAGTTCCCGCCGGGATCCTGCATCCGGAGAACACGTGGTCAGACGCCAAGGGCTATCGCCAAACGGCGCAGAAGCTGGCCAGGCTGTTTTGCGAGAACTTCCGCCAGTATGCCGACGGGGCCAGTGCCGCGACGATCGCCGCCGGGCCGCAATTGAGTGAGACCGCCCGCGTGTAACCGTCGGACCATCGCGCTGGCCAAGATTCCACGCCGGCCGGCGAATTCGTTCTTAGTGGCGCCCTGGATTTTTCCAGTGGCGTGCCGTGCGCGGACTTGCCGCGCGTCGTGCTATTCGGCGCTCGCGCTTCAGCGGAAGGTTGGGAGCCAGCTAGAGCGCGCTTGGCCAGGTTCGCGTGGGGCAAAAAACAAAACGGACGCCGGATCGTCGATCTCCCCAGTAGGGCCTCGGGGGATCGGGATCCGCTGCGTCCGTTTTGCATTCGCCCCGGAATTGGGGCATTCGCCTGGGCCAGGGGACGCCCCGCGTCGTCGCGGACCGTGCCGCCTTACACGGCCGCGTCGTCGCTTTCGCCGGTGCGGATGCGAATCGCGCTCTTCAGATCGCTGATGAAAATCTTTCCATCGCCGACCTGACCGGTGCGCGCCGACGCCAGGATGGCGTCGATCACCGTTTGAGCGTGGGCATCGGCCACGACCACTTCGACCTTGCTCTTGGGAATGAATTCCACCGCGTACTCAGTGCCGCGATAGGTTTCCATGTGTCCCTTTTGCCGGCCGAAGCCCCGCACGTCCGTGACGGTCATGCCCTGCACGCCCTTGGCGTTGAGGGCATCTTTGACTTCCTCGACCTTGAAATGGCGGATGATGGCTTCAATCTTTTTCATGGCGGTATCTCCTTGTTCTGGGAGTAGAACTCGCCGCGTGGGCGAGCCGGGTCGTTGGTATCGGCCGGCGGTTGTTGTCTTGGCTTGAGTTGCCGGCTTTCGGCAAGCATTAAAGCAACCGTCGTGCCAATGTCGTGCGCCGTTGTGCGGATTCTTTGGCGCGCACACGCAACGTGTTGCTGGATCACGCGTTTTGCACAATTGCTCCGCTCGATCGCGCGCCGATCCAGCCGCCGCGGTATTCGCGCCCGCGCGGCGCAAGCATTGCGCGACAGGCGGACTCGCTCGCCGCGAGCCGTACGAACGGCGCGATTTTCCCAAAATTGCGATGTTTCGCGCCGCCGTGGCGCGATTCACAAGAATGTGACAGCGCGCGCCGGTCAAGAATCCCCTGGCGGAGCCAGCGGCTGAAGCTCTTGGATGGCACCTACCGAAAGCTGCCGCTATCCAGCGCATGCTTCTTCATCAGGCGATAAAGCGTGCCGCGGGGGAGCTTCGCTTCGCGGGCGGCCATGGCAACGTCGCCGTGGTGCCGGGCCAATAGCTCGCTCAAATACTGGCGCTCGAACTTTTCCAGGTGCTGATCGCGCAGCTCGAAGTAGCCCACGTCGCCCGCGCTGCGCCCTTCGCCGGCGGCGGCCACGATCTCGTCGGGCAAGTCATCCAGATCCAAGGTCTCACCCTTGGACAGC
>JBBDYK010000319.1:0-13165 GCA_040901665.1 Pirellulales bacterium
GCTGCTCTTCCCCAGTGTTCCCGCTCTTCGTCGCGGCTGATATGCCGAGACGCCACTTCTCGTAGGCCGGACGATTTCGCCTTGGCCGATGATTTCGTAGCTCGTGTTTTCATAGGATTTCGACGTCCTAAGCGACGGGATCTCGTTGACCGGTGACCTGCTAGCGTTCCTTATTAGCTGCAACGAACATATCCGTTCGTTTAGGCGTCGTCAACTGCAACGAACAGATAGTATTGCTGTGACGTACGGTCGTGGTAGACTGGTTGATGTCTCACCCGTATGTCAGGTTCCGAGAAAGATCAGGCTATGTCGCTGGCGGAACGTTTACGTAAGTTGCGTGATGATAAGGGGATGTCGCTCGATGAGTTGGCAATAAAGGCGCAGATTTCGAAGACCTATTTGTGGGAGCTCGAACGCGATACGTCCGGTACCAAGAAACCATCCGCCGACGTGTTGATGCGCATTTCGAAAGCCCTCTCGACGACACTCGCGGAGTTGCTATCGCTCGCTACCATACGCGTCGAAGACGCTTCCGTTGAATTGCCGCAGGCACTTCAAGACTTTCAAAGTCGCATGGCGAGTCAGGGGACACCTCTCACTGCCGAAGATGTGCGTGACTTGGCCGTCATGAAATTCCGCGGTGGCCAGCCCCAAACCGCGGATGAATGGCATCAGTTGTACCTGCTCTTGGTCAATACCCTGCGAAGGCGAGAACCGTGACATCGTCACGAATTTCAACTCAGGCCCTGATCGATGAGCTTGTCCGCTCGACAGGGGCATCCGATGCAGAAGCAGCGATTCGACTGAAAGCCAAAGAACTGATCTCGCTTTGGGTAAGCACGTTCGGCGACGCAACGATGCCGATCAGTGTTGATGGACTCGCTAGTCTTTGCGGAATCGGACGTAGCGAAGAGCCGCCATTGTTTAGTCCCGACGCCGAATTGATTCCCGACGGAACCGGCGGTGTGACGATGCGAGTGAATCCTGATCGTCCCGAGACGCGTCAGCGATTCAGCGTCGCTCACGAAATCAGTCACACATTCTTTCCGAACTATTCGAGCAAGCCATGGTGCCGAACCGACGCTCGATACCGAGATCGGCACAATCCCGAAGACCGTCTCGAAATGCTTTGTGATATTGGCGCGGCCGAGCTTCTTTTTCCGCAGCCATGGTTCTCGCGCGATGCAGTAGGAGTGATCAATGCGAGTGGACTCACCGGTCTCGCCGCAACGTATCATGCGTCGCGCGAAGCAACTCTTCGGAGATTTGTGGAGGCATCCACGGATTCATTGGCGGCAGTATTTTTTTCCTGGAAACTGAAGCCGACGCAGAAGGGAACCGTTGGAAGCAAAGATCAAAGCAATTTTCTCGGAATTACTGCCGAGGACGAATTGCGTGAAGCCCTGCGACTGCGCATCGAGTATGCAATTGTGAGCGATTCGTTCAAGGCGGAAGGTTACTTCTTGCCGAAGGACAAATCAGTCGAAAGCGAGGGTCCGATTTTTGATGCGGCATCAACGGGCGAACCGGCAGATGGAGAGTGCCACCTCGATCTCGGACAAGCAGCGGGCACATATCGGATCTGGGCGGTTCCACTCTTCACCGCGGACGACCAGCTCGGTGTAGGTGGCGCCAACACTGTTGCAGCACTTCTGCGACCCTTGGATGTGCGCAGGCCGCGACGAAAGACGGGAAGCGGAAATGATCCGAAGCTGTTTGCCGAGTGTTAGTTCAGGATAGACGCCACGGAAGGGGACTTGCGCATGTCCAGCTCTAGCGAACAGGTCGACATTGAGAACGTACCAGCACTGATGCTCGCGCTCAGCCGCAAGGCCTTGGAAAACGCGCAGGAGATAGTGAAGGACGCCGAGTTACTCTTTGCGAACGGGCGCTGGGCTCGCACAATCTTTCTTTCCCAGATTGCGGGCGAGGAAATCGGCAAGCACCTGATTGCTCGTGGTGCGTATGTGCAGAATCTTTGGGAGCCGCGCTCTATTGATTGGAACAAGATCGTAAAAGAAATTCGGAGACATCAAGACAAACTCATCACGATGACGATCTTCGAAGATATGCTACTTACGGAACCGCCCATGGATATTGCAGCGATCAAGTCCCAAGCAAAAGAGCTGGACCAGGCAAAGCAAACTACGTTGTACGCGGAATTCATCGGAGCGGAAGCTCGGTCGCCAACGGAGCTATGGACCGATGCCAGTGCGGCGAACGCGTTGAAATGGGCACAAGGCCGGGTGCAATTGGCAGTCTCGATTGTGGCCCAAACACGGCCGCTGGACGAGATGTCCAGGGAGCATCTCATCGCAGTTGCCGAAAAATTTCCGGAGTGGAAAAAGGCGATGGAGCGCGTGAAGAAAGCTTCCGAGTAATGCCATATACATTTGAAAGCTGGCGACAGCGTCTTGCAGAACGATCCGACGTTTCGACGTCGATCACTCATCTCACTAGAGGACCCGACGGCAAGGAAGCGGACCCCGATGCAGCATTGGAAGTGCTGCTAAAAATCATCGTCGATAAAAAAATCCGCGGCAGCACGACGGCCTCCGGATTCATCTGTGGGAATCGCCCGGCGGTTTGCTTTCAGGAAGCGCCACCGCAGTTCCTCGCACAGAATGTGTACTTTGAGAAGAAGTACCGCAAGGTTGATATAGCAGCAAAAGTCCGCTATCTCGGTTTTGGGCTGATTTTCAATAAGACGTACGCCTTTAAGAAGGGCTGTCGACCTGTAATCTACGATCGCACATCGGACGCCAAGGAGTATCTTCCCAAAGTAGAGTGGTGGCGGATTGTCAATCTCAACCTCGACGCTGACGATAAGCTTGTTGATTGGACGCATGAGCGAGAGTGGCGTTGCCCTGACAATTTCCGATTCGAGAGGAATCGGGCGACGATCCTCTTGCCGAACAAATCGGCGTATCGCAGGTTTGTCGAGCGTTCGCGCGAGATCGAGACTGCTGACGGCCATGACCTACTCGCGGAGATTCGCGGCTTCATTGACATGCACGCATTGCTGTACTGATCAGCAGATGTTACGGAGCGAGAATCGGGAAGCACCTCTACCCGAACACCGTCGTGATCGCGAGCTGTTCCTGGTTCGGGATCAAGTGCCGGTAGCGGCGTTCGATTTCTGATCCGTGACCGGCGTGACCCATCCACGCGTTGACGACGCGCTGGTCGATGCCCTTGGCGGCACAGTTCGACGCGAAACTGTGACGCAGACAATGCCATCCGCGCATCGTCGACCACTTGCCTCCGGCGAGCGTCCGCTTGAAGTGATCGTGCACGGCGTCGCGCGTGATCGCGGCCGGGACCGACGAGCCGTCCGCAATGATCCGATCGCAAAACAGAAACGGTCCGCCGGAATGCTCGCGGAGCCAGGCTTTGAGCACTCGTCGGAGCACAGGCGACATCGGCACACGCCTGGTCGTGGTGCGAGAGCGATCCCGTTTCTTCTCGCGGATCGTGATCTTGCCGGAGTGAAAGTCCACGTCGGAGATTTTCGCACGGAGCATTTCGCTGCGGCGGGCACCGGTGTGGGCGGCGAATACGAACATCGGATAGACGAAGAATTTGGTCGCGTGGCGTTTGACGTGTGCGAGCAGCTCGTTGATTTCCGGTACGGTGAGAAACAGGCAGTCCCACAGGTCCGCTACTTCCGCGTCGCTCAATCCGCCGCGTCCGATCTGACGTTCGATCTCCGCGCGCGTCTGGAACGGCGGCTTCTCCTGGGTCTTCGGGAATTTCACGCCCTTCAAGGGAAACGCGGTCTTGAGTACGCCCGCGTGCCGTGCCCAGTTCCATGCGGTCTTGAGCGTGATGAGTTCCTTCCGGATGGTGGCCGCGCTCAGCGTCCGCCCGCGGATGCCGTCCGCAAGTGAGCGGGCATCGACGTAGCGTTGCAGGTCGGTGGTGCCGAGGCCGGCGACGATCAGCCCCTCGCCAAACTCTCGTTTCAGGTGGGTGATGTGAATGTCCATTCCTTGCCGGGTCGACTGCTCGATGGCACCTTCCGGAAGCGAGGCCATGTAGGCGTCGAGGAGCTGCTTGAGCGTGCGCGTTTTGGGGATAGTCGGCTTCGCCAGTGCCCGGCCGTCCGACAGCAGGAACGCGGCGACATCGGCCTCCTCGGGCACGACCAAATGACCAAGCTCGGCCCGGCGAAGATTATCCTTGAGGCGGGCGAACGATGCTTCGGCGTCGTCGACGTTCCCGGTCTTCAGAGTCCGGCTGAATTTCTGGCCGGCGAAGCGGAAGACGACGCGAAAACGGCGGTTGCGTTGTTCGAGCGATGCCATGATTTGATTCTCCTCTCGGTCGGGAGAAGAACCAGCGACGCATCACCACCGCAAAACCAACCGTGTCCCCAATTTGTCCCCAAAACACGTTTCGGGCCGTCGTCGCGAGTCACGTGCGTTTGACGCAAACGTGTTCGCGATAAAGAGTACCGAAGGTGGGACTTGAACCCACACGCCCTTGCGGGCACTGGATTTTGAATCCAGCGCGTCTGCCATTCCGCCACTTCGGCAAAGTGTTGCAGACTCCCAGTTTTCGACAATTCGCCGCCGTCGTCAAGGGCCGACTTCGCAAGGGCGGGCGCACTTATCTGACGAGCGGCATGAGGTAGACGACCATTCCCACCTCGTAGACCGCGGCCACCAGCAGCACGGCGGCCACCAACGCGTAAAGCTGGAGCGACCACTTCGCGCCGAGCTTGTAGCCCTGCCAGCGAGTCGTCGCGCCCGCGCTGCGTGGGAACAACAACGACTTTCCGTGGACGTACGAGCCCAACATTGCCAGCACGTAGCCTTCGCCTTCCAAGACGACAAGCAAGCCGACGAGCAAACCGTAGGCGAGTACCGCGCCGTTGAACGCCGAGAACGTCGGTGAGACGACATATCCCCATGTTAGCGCTCGCACGCCTCCCAAGAGCAGTCCGCTAAACGGAACGATGAACGACGGCAGGGTAAGAAACAAAAAACTGCCGGCCAGCAGATTGATCGCGAACGTCAGACCAATAGCCTTGGCGACGTGGCCGCCGTGGTAGGCGTCAAAAACTGCCGGCAGCGAGTCCGCCGCTTGCTGTCGAACTTCACTCTTGTACGCATCGTTGACTTCCCGGTCCCAGGCTCCGTAGGCCATCCCGCCGCACACGAAACCAAAGTACGCCAGGTTGATCAGCGCGAAGGAGAGACCATATTGCCGAACGAGATTGATCGCAGGACGGAAAATCATCATGGCAGTTCCTCCTTTGTGGCAATGTCTCGAAACGGGTCACCGGCCGGCGATTGTAAGGAATCCGAGCGCGCCACACAAAATCAGCGCCGCTATCACCCTGGCGCTCGATCAACCCGCGCGGTCGATCGAGCGCCATGCGTCTGCGCACTCTTGGCCGCGCATCGCTCGCACGGCGCGTTCTGGGCCTCGATTCCCGCTCCGGCACGCCTTGTGCAGCACTCCCTCCGATCCGCCGGGCGCTGCCGGCGGCGCACCAAATCGAGGGACCCACACAGGAGATTTCGACATGCGCATGCTCTTCACCCTTGCCGCCGCCACGCTGCTGGCGGGCACGCACTATGGATTCGCCCAAGTGGTCGATCCGGACATTCGCGGGCCGGCCCGCCGCGCCACCGGAGCCGCGGGCGAGGCGCTCGGCGCCCCGGGCGTCGAAAACCGCATCGAACGCCGTCAAGCCCGTCGCGGCGACTTGCGCGGCGACCCCAATGCCTGGCGAATGCGCTGCTACAACGACGAGTGGTGGTACTACACGCCGCAGACCACCTGGATGTACTATCGCGACAACCGCTGGATGCCTTATGACCAGAATGCGTATCGCCCATTGCCGCCGCGCTACGCGACCGGCTATCGCGGTACCTACACCAGCCGCGTCGAGCCCTCGTATGCGAACGATCGCTTCGCCTATGGAAAAATGGGCACGCCGACACTGACCGTGGCCATCCACGACGATGGCTTCGCGCCCAAAACGATCCAGGTGGCGCCGGGCACGACGATCGTCTGGGTCAACCGCGGCACGCACGATCACACCGTGGTGTCCGCCGACGGCGCTTGGGACTCCGGCGAGATCGCTCCGGACGGCACCTATACGGCCCGCTTCAAGAAGCCGGGTACCTACAACTATCTGTGCGATCTCCACGAAGGCATGGAAGGCACCATCATCGTGGGCAACGCCAGTAGCGCTGCCGTGCAGCCGCCCGACCAGCGCGACGCAGACGTCAATGTGGATCGCCGCGGAGTCGACGTGGACGAGATCGATCGCGACGCCACGCCGGCCGATCAGCCTCCGCCGCAACCGGCGCCCCAACCATCGACGCCCCAACCGTAGCGTCAGTCGGCGCCGCAGCCGGAACGACCAGCAATTACACGGCCTACCGGAGAGTTCCGGCTGCGAAGCGGGCGAGCGCCGCGCGTTGACGCGCGAACCACACCCCAAAAAAATCCCCGCCCCGACCTGCGATTGGTCGGGTGGGGCGTTGCATTGCCTGTCTGCAATGCACCGAGTGTCAACGAGCCAAGAGTGCGATCAGCCGAGCAGCCGGTCGAACTCGTCTTTGGCTTTCTGGTAGCACTCGCAGGAAAGTTTTTCCATTCCCGGCCCGAGTGCGTTACCGGTGCGCAGCGCCCCTGGCAGTCCGTTGAAGTATTCAACGGGCTGCGACATCGCACGGTCGCGATGCAAAAATAGCAACGTAAGTTGTCGTATTGCGCTTCGGTGCGGAGCTTCGCTGCCCAGCAACACGAACGTCGCAAACCGGGGCGGCTTTTTATCGCCGCGACGCGCCGACCGCGCCCCGGGGTGGGCATTTCCCGTCCGCCCCCTGACCACATTGATTGCCAACGGCGTTATACTCTTTGGCATGGCCGCTGTTGCACCAACGGGCGTAGTTTCCTATTGGTCGCCGCAGCGCTACGGCACTCGTACGTCCCTTTTCGATCGTGGAGCCCTCAGCATGCATGCCACCCACGACGGCCTGGCCGAAAAGCTCCGCCCGCTCGTCCTCACGCTGCGCATCATTCTTGGCTCGTTGGCAGCGGGAGTTTTCCTATTCGCGGCCGTTGCTCTGGCGTTGCGCGCCGGCGATGGCATGCCCGCTCGCGGCAACGGCGTCGATTTTCTCTCCATGTTGGCCATGGTATGGACGCCGCTGGCCGTCATCTTGAGCCGAGTAGTGCCGATGCTAATCGCCGGCAACGCCCGCGCCAAAATCGCGGCCGGCACGTATTCGTCCGCACGCGATGGCGCCAGCTCGCCGTCGGCGAGCTCCGATACCGATCTCTTGATGGGCCTGTATCAGAGCAACACGATCATCGCCGCCGCCTTTCTCGAAGGCACGGCGTTTTTCAACCTCGTCGCTTACCTGCTGGAAGGAAACCCGGTCTCGCTCGGCTTGGGCATCGGGTTGGCGATGGCCATCCTCTGGATGTTGCCTAGCGCCCATCGCACGGCTAACTGGATCGAACTGCAATTGCGCTCCATCGGCGAAGAGAGGGCGCTGAAGCAGGCGAGACCCTAGACCGCAGGCCACAGGACGGCCCGTATGTCGCTCGCCCGCTTTCTTGACGCTGTTGCGCCAACCGGCTAGCATGCCCGACACGGGCTTTTTTTGCGAGTAAGCGGCTCTCCACGACGCCGCTCTTGCGTCACTTCGCAGCGCAGCAATCACGAGGACCGCGGGATCATGGCCGACAAGAAGGTGCGTGTGGCGATCATCGGTTTGGGTTTCGGCGCCGAGTTCATTCCCATCTATCAGAACCATCCACACGCCGAGATGTACGCCATCTGCCAGCGCTCCGAGCAGAAGCTCCACCAGATGGGCGACGCGTTCGGCATTGGCGCGCGCTACACCAAATTCGAGGACGTGCTGGCCGATCCGAAGGTCGACGCCATCCACATCAACACCCCCATTCCGGATCACGCGCCGCAGAGCCTGGCCGGCTTGCAGGCCGGCAAGCACGTGGCCTGCACCGTGCCCATGGCCACCTCCATCGGCGAGTGCGAGACGCTGGTCGAAACCCAGCGCGAGACGGGCAAGATCTACATGATGATGGAAACCGTGGTCTACAGCCGCGAGTTTCTCTTCGTCAAGCAGCTTTACGAGTCGGGCGAGATGGGACGCTTGCAGTTTCTGCGCGGCTCGCACTTGCAGGAAATGGCCGGTTGGCCCGGCTACTGGGAGGGCCTGCCCCCCATGCACTATGCCACGCACTGTGTCAGCCCCTGTCTCTGCTTGCCCGGCAAAATGGCCGACAGCGTGGCGTGCCACGGTTCGGGCCGCATCAGCGACACGCTGAAGGCCAAGTACGGCTCCCCCTTTGCCGTCGAAACGGCCACCTTCTCGATGAAGGATTCCGACCTGGCCGCCGAAGTCACCCGCAGCTTGTTCCAAACGGCCCGCCAATACATCGAAAGCTTCGATGTCTATGCCGAAAAGGTGTCGTACGAGTGGCCGCGCATCGAGCACGAGCCGGCCGTGCTCCATCGCGGCGAAACCCCCGAACGCGTCCAGGTGCCCGACTTTGCCGATCGCCTGCCCCAGGGCATTCGCCGCTTCACCAGCAAGGGCGTGTACGACGCCGACGAAACGCAGCACCTCTCGTTCATCCAGGGCAGCGGCCATGGCGGCTCGCACCCGCACCTGGCCCACGAGTTCATCAGCGCCATCGTCGAAGAGCGTGAGCCGCTGCCCAACGCGGCCACCAGCGCCAACTGGACCATGACCGGTCTGTGCGCCCACATTTCGGCCATGAAAGGCGGCGAGCGCATCCACATCCCCCAGTTCTAACGCGGCGACGGCGCCTCCCCATTTCGTCCCGGTCGAAACCGCTCTTTTGCGGCCCCTGGGGTAAGCTAAACTTGTTCTCGGGCCCAGCCCGCGCGCCGTCGCACGGGCCGAACCGCCGAACGTCCGTCGCTAACCGCACCGTCAACCGACCGAGTCGTCCGCCATGCCGATTGTGCTCTTCGAGGATCAGCACGTCGTTCAACTCGATCCGGTGGCGATCGGCAAGCCGGCATTCGCCATCGGTTGCGGCGGCTATCGCCTGATTGACCTGGTTGCCACGCTCGGCGAGCCGATTCAGGTGCGCGTCCGCACGCATCTGCGCGAAATCGTGGCGGCCGACTATCCGACCTTGTCGAGCGGGCCGATCGCCAACGACCGGCCTGCACTCTGGCTCAATGCCCGGCTGGTTCCCGCCGTTGCCGTGATCGAGCGCGTGCGAGAGCTGCTCACCTTGGGCAAGCCGGGCCTGGTCACCGTCGGCCCGTCGGTCGCCGCGGCGCTGGTGCCGCCCGGCACCTCGCTGGGCAACGATCCCGAGCGCTGGCCCGATGCGGCGGAATTCGCCGAGCTCAACCTGCCGGCGCTCGCTGCCGAGCTGCCGCTGTTCGAGTATCCGCACGACATCATTCGCCACCACATGATCACGCTGTCGGCAAATCTCCAGCACCGCATCGCCCACGGCAGCTTTGTCGAGCATGCCGACGGCGTGTTCGTCGCCGCCGATGCAAAACTGGCCGACTACATCGTCTTTGATACCAAGAACGGGCCGATCGTCATCGAGAGCGGCGCGTCGATTGGCCCGCACGGCTATCTGAGCGGACCGGTTCACGTCGGCGCCGGCGCCCGCGTGCTCGAGCACGCCGCGCTCAAGGATGCGGTGGCCATCGGCCACACGGCCAAGATTGGCGGCGAAGTCGAGGCCTCGATCATCGAGCCCTACACCAACAAGCAGCACCACGGCTTCCTGGGCCACAGCTACCTTGGCAGTTGGATCAACCTGGGCGCGGGCACCTGCAACAGCGACCTGAAGAACACCTATGGCGCGGTGAACATGGAGTACCGCGGCCAGAAAGTTCCCACCGGCATGCAGTTCGTCGGCGCTATCATCGGCGACTACGCCAAGACCGCGATCAATACCGGCATCTTCACCGGCAAGGTCATCGGCGCGTGCAGCATGGTCTACGGCTTCGTGACCACCAACGTGCCCAGCTTCGTCAACTATGCGCGGCTGTTCGGCCAGGTGACCGAAGCGCCGGTGGAAGTGATGGTCTCGACGCAGCAGCGCATGTTCGCGCGTCGCGGCGTCCAACAGCGCCCCTGCGACATCAAGCTGCTGCACGACATGTACCAGTTGACCGTCCACGAGCGCCGCCTGGCCGGCGAAGCCCTGTCGCTGTAGCTCGAGCCACTCATTCTCGCGGCGACGCGTCACGATCAGCCCCCGGCTTTGCCGGGGGATAATCCACGCACAAGCCCCGCGGTTGCTCGCGCGTCTCCATGAATCTTCGCTCGTGCAACCCGCTCCCTGACAAGCGCTCAAGGGTCTGGCTATACTGAGTTGGACTTAACCACTCGCCACGGTCGAAACCCTCGCGCTTTTCCTCGATGACCTCCTCTACGATGCGATTCGATCACGCCTATGGAACCGGCAAGTTCGGCTTGTCGTTCGAGTTGTTTCCGCCCAAGACCGCGGCCGGCGAGCAGGAACTCTATCAGCACGTCGAGCATCTGATGGCCTTTCGGCCCGACTTCATCACCTGCACGTACGGGGCAGGGGGCTCAACGCAGCAAAAGACGCTCGAGATCGTCGTCGAGGTGCAGCGCCGCTTCGCCGTGCCCACAGCCTCGCACCTCACTTGCGTCGGCGCGACGGTCGACCAACTGCGCGCCTATCTGCGCGACGCGGCGCAGCGCGGCATCGGCAATATCGTCGCCCTGCGTGGCGATCCGCCGCGCGGAGAGACCCACTTTCAGCCCACCATCGGCGGCCTTTCCTATGCTAACGAGTTGGTGACGCTGTTGCGCAGCGAGTTCGCCGACTTGGGCGTGGCCGTGGCCGGCTATCCGGAAACGCATCGCGAAGCCCTCAGTCCCCAGGCCGATCTCGACAACATGCGGCGCAAGGTCGACGCCGGCGCCGACGTCGTCATCACCCAGTTGTTCTACGACAACGACGACTTCTGGCGCTTTCGCGATCGCTGTGCGCAAGCCGGCATTCGCGTGCCCATCGTGCCGGGCATCCTGCCGGTCACCAACCTGGCGCAGATCCAGCGCATCGCGTCGCTGTGCGGGGCGCAATTGCCGGCGCCCTTTCAGGCGGCCTTGGAGCGCTCGGCCGACAGCGCCGAGGGACAATTTAACGTTGGCGTTGAGTTTGCCACCCGGCAGGTCCAGGCGCTCATCGACGGCGGTGTGCCCGGCATCCACTTTTATGTGCTCAACAAGTCGCCTGCCACCAGCTCCGTGCTGCGTGCCGTCGCCCTTTCGCGCGGCAGCGGCTGATCCAAATCTGCGCAAGCGCGCTGGAATTCCGATGTGCCACGGCCGGGCCTGCGCCGTGCTGGCGCGACATCGTGCTTTTTTTCTCGATGTCTAACTCCCCATCCGAACGTCTGTTGTGAACCGCGCGGCCGTTCGCGGCGTCTAATGCTTACGGTTCACACGCTCCCGCCGCCCCCTACTGCGGCACGGAATGTGCTTATCAAGCAACGTGCTGGCGCTCGATACTCAATGTAGAGTGATAGCGAGTAGAGGGTCGCCAGCGCGATCGGGATTGACCACCGCGCAGCATTGGGATATCGATCTGAACGCACGTGCGGTGGGGTCAAGGACGACGTCGGCAAGAAGTATCGGCCGCGCACCTTTGAATTTGCCTCTTTGAGTCGGTCGTAACGGCCACGGTTGTGGCCGCTTGCCGATCACCACAAGGAGGTTCCCATGCCCAAACCAACGACGTTGGGAGTTCATCGCTCTGCCCCTCCAGCAGGCTGGCATTTGCCGGCATTGCCTCCGACGGCATTGCCGCTGGCCATCGGACTGCTAGCCGTGGCCGTCATGGCCAGTGGTATCGCGCTTTTGGTGTTGCACGCGCTTGCCACGAGTACCGAAAACGTCCTCGTGCCCGCTGGTGTCGCGCTCTTGGCGTGCTCGTTTCTCCAATGGCGCACTGCTTGGATGTTGTGGCGCCCAGGTGGCACATGGTCCGCCATCCGAGAGCGCCTCGATTGGGCGCACGCGCGCCGTGCGTTGCTGGGCATCTTCGGCGCTTATGCACTCGCGTTGGTCGTGGGGCCTGCGCGCTATATCGAATACGCGCTGCTGGCTGCGGTGGTGTGTTGGCTGACGCTATTGCTGCTGCCGCTGGCCGCGGTGGACAATCATTGGCGGCGCTGGACCGCCTGGTCGCGCCATCGCGCGGCGCGCCGCCTCGAATGGCTGGCGTTCGGTTCGATGGCGCTGTTGATCGCCGCCGAGCTTGGTCTGCAAGGCGCAAAGGCGCTCCATCGAGCGCAATGGTTCGCCGGCGCCAGCGTTTCGCCGCCGACCGAAGGCGTTCAGTCCCTGCTGCCGTTGGCTCACGAGTCCCTGCTAAGGCACGGCGTCGCACCGCTACCTGCCGGCCCGCTGCGAGTCGCGTTGCTCACCGACGATCCGCGTCGAGATTGTCACGGCGAACGAGGATGCCGAACCCATATCGAACGAGCGCTCCCCGGCGTGAAGATCGTGCCCGCGGCCTTCGACGGGTTCTGGGCGAGCCTGCCGGCCGGCGCCGTGGCCGAGCAACTTGCCGACCAACGCGTCGACCTCGTGCTGGCCATGCTCACTGTCTGCGACGAGCTGACGCGCGAACGACCGGCGCCAAGCTGGTTCGATTGGCGACAACTGGAGCTGGCACGCATGGTCGGAGCGCAGGCCGAAGTTCCGGCCGATGCGCCTGCGTCATCGACGACCGCCGCCGATTTCGAGTCGTTCTGCGGCATCGTGTCGCCCCAGTTGGCCGCCTGCCGCACGCCCATCGACGACCGCATGCGCCAGCGCTGGCAGCAGACGTTTGCGAGCGTCGATGCATTGGCCGACGCCTGTCGCGCGAATCGCCTGTCGCTGGCGATCGTGCTGGTGCCGGGTGAGTTTCAATTGAACCGTGCGCTGCGCGACACGTTGGCCCGCCGGGCCGGCTATGCGGCCGATCGACTCGACGTCGAGCTGCCGCAGCGCAAGCTGGCCGGCTATGCCGCCGAGCGCCGACTGCCGCTGGTCGACCTGCTGCCGACACTGCGGCTCTGCCGCGAGTCTCCTTATGAGCGCCACGCCGAGCACTTTAGCGCGACCGGTCATCAGGCCACCGCCGCCGCCAT
>JBBDYK010000320.1:0-13134 GCA_040901665.1 Pirellulales bacterium
AGGGGTCATTTCTAATGGTGCCTTCCAAGGGGACATTTCTAATGGTGGACAACAACGTGGGCAGAGCCGCGCCTCGTCAAGCTGGGACCGATGGACTAAACTGGGGATGTTCGCCGAGATTCCGGGGCAGCCAGCCAAGCAGGCCAGTCGTCGCGTATGGGGAATCATCCGTTCAACGTCATTGTGGTGCTGTTCTGGTTGGCCACCATGACCTGGCTGGTGGTGGCCAAGGTATTGCCACCATTGCGGGTGGGTGAGCCGCCGAGCTACCAGGCGATCCTCGACGAAAGCCAACGGCAACCGACCGCGTGCTGGAGCATTCACGTCGACGGCCAGCCGATTGGCTGGGCGGCCAGTAAGTTGGTGCGCCGCAAGGACCGCATCACAGAGCTGCACAGCCGCGTCTACCTGGCCCGCTTGCCGCTCGACGAACTGGCGCCAGGATGGTTGGCAAAGGTGCTCAAGCCCGTCCTGGGCGATCTGGGACGGCTCGACGTCGACAAGCAAAGCCAGATCGTAGTCGATCCACTAGGTCGGCTGGTTGGTTTCGAATCGCGCGTGCGCATTGCCGAGATTCGCGACGCGATCAAAGTCAGTGGCCAGGTGGAAGGTTCGACGCTGCGCATCACGGTGCGCTCGGGCGACATCCCTACGACGGTCGAGAGCTACCTGCCGCCGAATGCATTGATTACCGACGAACTTTCGCCGCAGGCCGTCCTGCCCGCCTTACGCGTCGGGCAACGCTGGACCGTGCCGCTGTACAGTCCATTTCGTCCGCCGAACAGCCCGATCGAAATCTTGCAAGCGCAGGTCGAGCGCGCCGAGAGCATCACCTGGGACGGTCGACAAGACAGCGGAAAGTTGATCGTGTTTCGTAGCGATCCTGGCTCGGGCCCCTCGGGCGACGAGGTGCGCGGCCGAATGTGGGTCCGCGACGATGGACTGGTGGTGCGTCAAGAAGTAACCGTGCTGCGGTCGCGTCTGGTGTTTGCAAGACTGTCGACGGATCCGGCCGAACGCCTCATCGAGGCGCTGGGCGAGAACTTGTCGGGTAAATTGACGGCCGAATTGCAAAGCTGGTTGCTGAAGCCGACCGACAACGCGAAACCGTAGCCGAGCGCGGCAACCGACTCACGAGCAGGCCGCGAACCGGCAGGGCACTCGGCATGATTGAATTCGACCACGTCACCCGCCGCTATGGCGACAAAGTCGCCGTCTCCGAGCTCACGCTCGAGATTCCGCGCGGTGAGCTATTCGCGTTCCTGGGCCCGAATGGCGCAGGCAAGACCACCACCATCAAGATGATCGTCGGCCTGCTGCGGCCCAGCTCGGGCACGATTCGACTGTGTGGGCACGACGTCACCGGCAGCGGCCGCGCCGCCAACCGCTTGCTGGGATATGTTCCCGATGTGCCCTACTTGTACGACAAGCTTTCGGGCCGGGAGTTTCTGCAATTCATCGCCGAGATGTACGGGCTCGATCGCCGCGCCACCACCGAGAAGATCGCCGAACAGGTGGACACCTTCGGCTTGCACGATTTCGTCGACGACCTGACCGAAAGCTATTCGCACGGTATGAAGCAGCGATTGGCCTTCGCCGCCGCGCTGTTGCACGATCCCAAGGTGCTCGTGATCGACGAGCCGATGGTGGGCCTCGATCCGCGCAGCGTGCGCATGATCAAGGACCTGTTGCGGGCGAAGTCGGCCGGCGGCCAGACTACATTCATGTCGACGCACCTGCTGGCGATTGCCGAGGAAATCGCCGACCGCGTGGGTATCGTCGATCAGGGTCAACTGAAATTCCTGGGCACGATCGACCAATTGCGCGACGAGTTGTCCACGCACGAGCGATCGTTGGAGCAACTCTATCTGAACTTTACGGCCCCGAAGTCGGTGCCCGACGCCAAGGCGCCGGCCGCCGTGGTGCTGCCGACCGCCACGCACCAGGAGCCGACGGCATGAGCGACGCCGCCCCTGCCCTGCCGGTCGCGCTACGGCACGAGGCGCCCGAAGGGCCGCCCGAGCTGAGCTATAGCGCCGAAGGGCGCTTGCTGTGGTGGGTGCGCGGACGGACCGTGGCCGCCTCGCTGCGCCAGGCGCTGGCCACGGCCCGGTTGCGCGTGTCGCTGGTGGTCGTGCTAAGCGTGTTGTTCTGGTACGGATTGTTTCGCCTGTTCGTCGGCGGTTTCGAGTTTCTGAATCTGGCGATCGGCCACGACGCGACCTACGATCTGACGGTGCAGGCGATTTACAACGTTTTCTTCGCCTCGCTGATGATGATGCTGCTGCTCTCCTCAGGCATCATTCTTTACGGCGGGCTGTATTGTTCCGACGAGGCGGAATTCCTGCTGACTACGCCGATTCGGCCCGAGCGAATCGTGCTGCATAAGTTTCAAGAAGCGATCGTCTTCTCGAGTTGGGGGTTTCTGCTGCTGGGCAGCCCGATGCTGGTGGCATACGGCCTGCAAGCCGATGCGCCGTGGTATTACTTCGCGTTGTTGCCGGTGTTCATGGGTGCGTTTGTTTACATTCCCGGCGGTGCCGGCGCCATCATTTGCATGGTGTTCGTGCACCAACTGGCGCGGATGAAGCGGCATTTCGTGCTGGTGATGTCGGTATCGGTCGCGGTGGCGCTGGTGCTCCTCGGCTGGTCGCTGTTGGGACGCACCGAGGGCGATCTGCTCACGCCGCTCTGGTTTCAGGAGATGTTGTCGCGATTGCAATTCAGCGAGCACCGCCTCTTGCCCAGTTGGTGGCTCAGCGCGGGGCTGTTGGAGGCGGCGCACAATCGAACCACGCCCGCGGGCCGGGCGTCGTGGGCCGAGAGCTTGCTCTTTTTGTCGTTGCTGATTTCCAACGCATTGTTCTTTCGCGTGTTGGCCGTGGCCGTGGGGGCGCGCATCTATCGCGCGAGTTACAGCGAACTGCGCACCGATCGCACTCGGCGACAGCCGCGCCCGTCGTTCTGGCTCGACCGGCTGGTGATGAACCTGCCGTTGTTGGCGGCGCCGATGCGGCTACTGATCGTCAAGGACTTGCGGCTGTTTCGCCGCGATCCGGTGCAATGGTCGCAGTTCCTGATCTTCTTCGGCCTGCTGACCTTGTACTTCGCCAACATTCGGCGTTTCAGTTACGACGTCAACTATACGGCTTGGGTCAACATGATCAGCTTTTTGAACCTGGCCGTGGTGGGATTGATCCTCTCGACGTTCACCACGCGGTTCATCTTTCCGATGCTCAGCCTGGAAGGGCGGCGATTCTGGATCCTGTGCATGTTGCCCGTGCGACGCGAGGCGATCTTGTGGAGCAAGTTTCTCTTCGCCGCCGCCGGCGCCACGTTGCCGTGCTGCGGATTGATTCTGTTGAGCGACCTGATGCTGGGCATTTCGGCCTTGGTATTGGTCATTCACCAATTGACTTGCGTGTTGCTGTGCGTGGGCCTGGCGGGCATCGCCGTGGGACTGGGCGCCAAGATGCCCGACTTGCGCGAAGAGTCTCCCTCGAAGATCGCCGCCGGCTTCGGCGGGACGCTGAGCCTGGTGGTCAGTGCCTTCTACATCATCGTGGTGGTGCTGCTGACGGCCCTGCCGTCGCACTTCTATGTCGCCACGATGCAGTTGGACATCCAACCCATTTGGGTGCAGGCCTGGCTGATCGCCGGCACGCTCAGCGCGTGCCTGGTGGGCGCCATTGCTACCATCGTCCCGATGCGCATGGGCCTCTCGGCGTTTCGGGCGCTGGAGTTTTAGCCGCGTGACCGCAACGTGCCAAGAACGACTGCCAACGGATGAGCAGTACGCGTTCGTTAGGTTGCCGGGCGAACGCGGGCAAGCGCGCCGCGCAATCGTTGGCGCGCGTCCCAGAACATCCAGCCCAAGTAGAAATTCGCTCCCAGCGAGCACGCCAGGAAGACGACCACCAGCAAAAGCGGCAGCCAGGGACGCTGGGGCTCGCCGGCGCCTGAGTCGAGACTCGGCCTTTGCGTGTCGTGATTCCGTGGTACCGCACCGGTAGTCGCGCCCTGGCCGTCCAAGGGCTGGGCATCGGCCGCGGGTTGTTCGAACCTCGCCGGCACGGCCGGCTCGCCCTTTGCTGCACTTGGCGACGTCTCGGGGGCGGGCAAGTCCAAAGCGTCATCGCCCGGTGGTATCTCAGCCGCCGGCAGCGCGAACGATTCATCGGCCGGAGCTGTGGCCGTCGGCGATCGGCCTGCCGGTTCCTCCGCTGGCTGCGCGCCGGGCCAAGGTGCCGCCAGATCGTCTTCGGCCGGCGTGTGTGTTGCCGCGTCGGTTGGTGGCATCGCTGGGGCCGCCAGTGAATCGTCGGCAGCCGCTCGGGGCGGACCGTCGATGCGGCTCAACTCGCCCGTGCCCAGCTTGATGCGGAAGCGCCGCACGTCGATCTGCGACGGCACTTCGCTGACCACGTCATTGCCGCTTTCAAGCAAGCGTACCAGTGAGGGCTCGATCTGAATGGTGTACTCGTGGCCGCCTTCGGGCAGGGGCTGCCAGCCGGCTTCCACCCCCAGGGTCGAGGCTGCCATTAGGACAAGGATCGGTGTCATGGCGAAGTGCCTTTTGAAGGATCGATTGCGGAAGCAGGTTGCAATTCGGGGCCGAGTCGCCGCCCCAAAGCTATCCTATCGCTGGCGGGCGGTTGCGGTAAAGTGAACCACGGTCCCGACCGCTGACCACGCTGCGGACGGTCTAGCCGCCTGTTGAAAAATGCCGTCGTGGCACTTTTCAACCTCGCCAAGTGCGGAGCAAAGCTCCGCACGGCTCGCAGAATAACAACTTACGTCGTTATACTGTCACCGCATCCGTGCGATGTCGCCGTCTGTTGCATTCCTCAACAGACTGCTAGCCGCATCTCGCTCGTCGCACGCTGCCTAACTTACATGAATTCGGCCGAGACGCCGGTTCGTCGCGCCGGATTCGCCTTGTGCGGCTTGCTCGCGATGGTGAAAATACCGGCCCCACCCAAGTAGCAGTTTGCACGAGCAACCGCGTGACAGATCAACCCCGAAAGTGGACCCGCTGGCTCATCCCGTCGGCGAAGCTCGCCCTGGCGATCGTGCTTTGCTGGGGCATTTATCGGGCCTTCATCGATGGCAACGAGACGCTGGGGGCCCATAGCTGGCACGCCGACACGCCGTGGCTGTTGCTCTCCGGCGTACTCTATCTGCTGGGCATCCTGCCGCCGGCGATCTTTTGGCACCAGGTGCTGTTGCGCGTCGGTCAGAATGTGAGCCTGGCGTCGGCGCTGAGGGCCTACTACATCTCGCAGCTTGGCAAGTACGTGCCGGGCAAGTGGATGGTCATTTTGCTGCGGCGGGTGCTGCTCCACAAAGGTTCGACCGAGACGACTGTCGTAGCGGCCACTGTCTTTTTCGAGACGTTCACGTTCCTCTCCGTCGGCTCTGCGGTCGCGGCAGTGGTGCTCATCATCTGGCATCCGCATCAACTACTGTTGATCGCCGCGGCAATTGGCGCAACGCTGATGCTGGGAATTCCCACCGTGCCGGCGTGCTTTCAATGGATCATGGGCGTGCTGCGCGTGGGCAAGCTGAATCCGACCGCCGCGGCCCGCTTCGCCCACATTGGCTGGCGAACGATGCTGGTCGGTTGGATCATGATCGCGTTGGGGTGGTTGTTGCAGGGCGCCAGCCTGTGGGCCGTGCTGCGCGCCATGGACGCGACCACCGGCGGAGTCTTTCACGAATTGTCGCTGCACACCACCGCGGTGTCGCTGGGCATCGTGGCGGGGTTCGTGTCGCAGATTCCCGGCGGATTGCTGGTGCGCGAGTGGGTGGCAGGCGAATTGCTCGAGCCCGTCTACGGGCCGTCGGTGGCCCTGGTTGCGACGATAATCCTGCGGCTCGTGCTGCTGGTGTCCGAGGTGGCGATTTCGATTATTGTATACTTAGCGGGTTGGCGACGATCGAACGTGAGGGTCGCTCCGATCCAGGCGCCGTGCGACACGCCCGCCGCCGGCTGAAGCCACGCCTCCAAGCTGCGATCCAAGCCGTCGAGCGTGCATGCCATGGCGTCTCGCCGCGCCTGGCCAAGCCAACATTCGCAACCACGAAAGCGTGCAATGCTGTCGATCGTCATACCACTGTACAACGAGCGCGAGAGCCTGGAGCGATTGCACGCCGAGCTGGGCGACGTGGCCCGCGGCAATCGCTACGAGATGGAGATCATTTTCGTCGACGATGGCTCGACCGACGGCTCGTGGCAGGAGATCGAGCGCTTGGCCGAGCGCGACCCGCGCGTGCAGGGCATCAAGTTTCGCCGCAACTTCGGCAAGGCCGCGGCGCTTTCGGCCGGCTTTCAAGCTTCGACGGGCGACGTGGTCGTGACGCTGGACGCCGATTTGCAGGACGTTCCCGACGAAATCCCGCGTTTCCTGCACGCGCTGGCCGGTGGGTTCGACCTGGTCAGTGGCTGGAAGAAAGTGCGCCACGATCCCTGGCACAAGGTCCTTCCTTCGAGGGTGTTCAATCGATTGGTGAGTTGGCTGACAGGCGTCCGGCTGCACGATCATAACTGCGGCATGAAATGCTATCGGCGCGAGGTGCTGGCCGAAGTGCGGCTGTACGGGGAATTGCACCGTTTCGTGCCGGTGCTGGCGGCCGCCCGGGGCTTCGCCGTCGGAGAGATCGTCATTCAGCACCGCCCGCGAGAATTCGGCCGCTCGAAATACGGCGCCTGGCGCATGATGCGCGGGTTTCTCGATCTGCTGACGGTCAAATTCCTCACCGGCTTTGGCCAGCGACCGCAGCATGTGCTGGGCACGGTCGGGCTGATTTCGTTCGCGCTGGGGGGGCTGGGAATGCTGTACCTGGCCGTGTATTGGATGACGGCGCAACTGTTTCCCGAGTGGAACTTGACGCCACTGCATCAGCGGCCCGCCGTGGTTTATTCCGTCGGCGCGCTGCTCTTGGGCGGTCAATTGATGTCGATCGGCTTTTTGGCCGAACTGATCACGGCCTATCAACAGCGCGACAGCGACGCCTATTCCATCGCCAAACGCACGCCCGACCACGCCGACCAGACGATCCCGAAGCAATGAGCGATTCGGGCGACACCAATTCGCTGCTACGCCGATCCGTTTACGGCATCCTGATCGCGCTGGCGGTGGGCACGATGCTGGGCCACATCCTGGCCGTAAACTCGGTGGACGCGATCCAACTCGAATCGCATTTGCACCGGCAAGGCCGCAAAGACTGGCAGCGGCAACGACCCTTCTTGAGCGCCAACGACCGCAGCCGGCTGGCGACCCTCCGCTCGCTGGTGGAGCATGGCACCTACGAGATCGACTTGATCGTGGCCCAACCGGGCTGGGACACGATCGACATGGTCAAGCATCGCGGGCGCGACGGCCAGGAGCATTTTTATTCGAGCAAGCCGCCGTTGCTGACCACGTTGATGGCTGGGCCGTACTTTCTCATCGAACGCACGACCGGCGCCACTTTGGGCGACTATCCCTACGAGGTGGGCCGCACGCTGCTGGTACTGCTCAACGTCGTGCCGATGGTGATCTACTTTCTCGTGCTGGCGCAACTCTGCGAGCGCGTGGGCACGAGCGACTGGGGCCGCATCTTCGTGATGGCCGCAGCCACGCTGGGCACGTTTCTGACAACCTTCGCCGTGACCATCAACAACCACACACCCGCGGCGACATGCATTGCCATCGCAGTATTTGCCGGCGTGCGCATCTGGTACGACGAAGAGCGGCGGACGCGTTACTTCCTGCTAGCGGGATTCTTTGCGGCGATGAGCGTGGCGTGCGAATTGCCCGCGCTTTCGTTCTGCGCGCTATTGGGCGCGGCGCTGTTGTGGAAAGCGCCACGCGAAACGCTGTTGGGCTACGTGCCGGCGGCCCTGCTGGTGGCCGTGGCGGCGCTGGCGACCAACTACATCGCCCACAATGACCTGCGGCCGCCGTACATGCACCGCGGACGCAGCGATCCGGCCGACAACTGGTACGACTACACCTACATGCGCGACGGCCGCGTGCGCGAAAGCTATTGGAACAATCCGGTGGGCGTCGACCGCGGCGAGCCGTCGTTGGCAAAGTATGCGCTGCACGCCACGATCGGCCATCACGGCGTGTTTTCGCTCACACCGGTTTGGCTGTTGAGCGCGTGGGGCGTGGTGTTGCTCGGGCGCGAGCGGCGGTTTCGCGAACTGGCGGTGATGATTTCGCTACTGTCGCTGGTTTGCCTGACGTTCTACATTCTGCGGCCCCAGGCCGATCGGAATTATGGCGGCATGACCAGCGGCTTTCGCTGGATGTTCTGGTTTGCGCCGCTGTGGTTGGTGGCCATGTTGCCTGCTGTCGATCGCCTGAGTCGCTCGCGCATTGGTCGCGGGATCGCGCTAGTGTTGTTGGCGTTGTCGGTGCTTTCAGCCAGCTATCCGACGTGGAATCCCTGGACGCATCCGTCGCTGTGGAACTGGGTGGCGTACTTGGGCTGGACGCCGTAGGGCCGGCGAGCAGGCATTCGGCCGAGTCGAAAGCTATTCGGCGATCCGCTCGGCTTCGATTGTTGGTCAGGGCGATCGTTCCAGTTCCAGCTCTTGCCAGGCGTCGCCAACGGGCGACTCGAAGGTCATCTCTTCGCGCGTGAGCGTGTGCATCACGGTGAGCGAGCGGGCGTGCAGGGCAATGGGGCGCAACCGCTCGTCCTCGTAGTGAGGACCAAACGGCAGCTCGCACCCATAGTGGGTATCGCCCAGCACAGGATACCCGCGCGTGGCGGCTTGCACGCGCACCTGGTGCGTGCGGCCGGTCTCCAGCTCGATTTCCAACCAAGAGCCCTGACTGTGCCGGCCGATCGCGCGATAGTGCAGCACAGCATATTGCGCGCCAGCGTGGGTGCATTCGACCACCATCGTCTTGGGCTTGCCGTACACCTTGCAAAGATAGTCGGTCCAAGTGCCGGCGGCCGGCTCGACGGTGCCTTGCACGCAGGCCCAATACTGCTTTCGCACGCGGCGGCGTTCGAACTGCCGCGCCAGGTTGCGCGCCACGCGATGCGTCTTCGCAAAGACCATCACGCCGGAAACCGGACGATCGAGACGATGGGGGATGCCCAGGTAGACGTCAACCGTGCTACCCGCGTCGGGGGCAAGATACCGCTTGATCCGCGATTCCAGGCTTTCGATGTCGGGCGGAGCTTGCGTGGCGATGCCCGCCGGCTTGACCACCACCAACAGCGCGTCATCTTCGAACAGAATGTCGAACCCGGGCTGCGACATGGCCAATGGAGCACTGCATGAATACGACGAGGGCATCCGCAATTTCGGCGGATGCCCTCGTGGGACTTGGCACGAGGATGTGACTTACTGGCTCAGATTTGACCCTTCGGCGGCACGACGAACGGCGGGCGATAGTCGCGCGTGAGCAACCGGTCGGCCTCCGAGCTGTCGACGAACACTTCGTTGTCGACGTCGATGGCCAATGTCGGTCCGTAAGCCAATTTGGTGGCAGCCAGATCCAGCTTGTTGTCGCTTAGGTGCTTGGTAAAGCGGTCGTAGGTGTCGACCAGGTGCTCGGGGCTCTTCACGCCTTGCAGGCGATCTTTCACCTCGGCCACCGTCATTTGCTTGCCCAGGCGATACGAGATGTTGCCCAGGTGGCACAGCGCGCTGGAGAGATGTCCTTCCTCGATATCGGCGTTGAGATCTTCGGGCTTGCGACTGCGCACGGCGTCGAGGAAGTTGCCGTAGTGATCGCCGCCGCCGTCGAATGCCTGCACCTGGTTGCCGTCCTTGTCGAATGCGGCGCCGCTGGAATAGCTGGTCATCACCAGATAGCCGTCGGTGCCTTCCAGGATGATGCCGACTTTGGCGTCTTTGTAGCCTTCGGTTTCCAGGCCGCGCACTTCGAAGACGAGCGCCCGGTCGCCGTAATCGTGGACGATTATTTGCGTGTTGGCCGCGTCGCCGGCGTCTTCATAGCCCAAGCGGCCGCCGTAGCTGAACACGGAGTTGCTCACCTTGTCGACGCCCAGCGCCCAGCGACAGAGATCCATCTGATGGATGCCCTGATTGCCCAAGTCGCCATTGCCGTAGGGCGTTTGCATGTGCCAGTCGTAGTGGAACTTCTGCCGCGTGAGCGGCGCGTATTGCGCGGGGCCCAGCCAGAGATCGTAGTTCACGCCATCGGGAATCGGATAGTTGCCCAGCGGTCCGATCGACGGGCGGCGCTTGTAGCACAGCCCGCGCGAAACCGTGATCTTGCCGAGCTTGCCGTCGTGGGCATACTGCATTGCGTCCTGCATGCCCTTCATCGAGCGGCTCTGCGTGCCCGTCTGACAGATTTTGTTGTACTTGCGTGCCACTTCCACGATCCGCCGGCCTTCGCTGACGTTGTGACTCACCGGCTTCTCGACGTACACATCCTTGCCGGCCTGCATGGCCCAGATGCTCACCAAGGCGTGCCAGTGATTGGGCGTAGCCGTGGTGACGATGTCGACCGATTTGTCGTCGAACGCCTCGCGCATGTCGGGAACGACTTTCGGCTCGCGCCCTTGCAGTTCGGCCACTTGCTTGGCGCGCCGGCCGCCAATGTTGGCATCGACGTCGACGACATACAGCACTTCGGTGTCCGAGCGCTTGGTCATAGCTTGCAAATGGTCGCCGCCACGTCCGCCGCAGCCGACGACCGCCACGCCCAACTTCTCGTTGGGGCTTTGGATCTGGGGCTTCTCATCGGCGGCAAACGCCCGCACGCCCGAATTGGCGGCCACCGCAGCCGCGGCCGCGAACATCGAGTCTTCGAGGAATTGTCGTCGGGTACGTCCGGACATGGAGAAACTCCTTATCGATCAGTTGATTGGGCCGAGGCTGGCTTGGGGGGAGGGAACCTCGCTAAGCTTTTAGGATACTGGAAACCAGGGCCCTTGTCAGCCGGGTCAACTGCGGCACAGAAGCCTGTTGGAGTCCGGCCGTTCGGCTGTCCGACAATCGTCTCCGCTGCCAAGGCAGGCCAAAGCACGGACTCCAACCCCCGGTCGTGATCGCCAACCGGCTTCGCTCATTTCGACCGGCCCAACACGTAGTCGTACAGCCGGGGCATGAGCCGATTGCCCCATACGAACAGCTTGCCCGACGCGCTGATGACGACTTCGTGTCGGCCGCTGCGGACGGCGCGAACAATCTTGCGGGCAACTTGATCGGCCGGCATACCGCGGATGCCTGGCCAGCCCGTCTGGTGCGGATTGATGACGCTCTGGAAGAACTCGGTATCGGTACGCGCGGGGCTGGCGCACAAGACCTCAACGCCCGACGGTGCCAGTTCGGCGCGCAGCGATTCGCTCAGCCCGCGCAGCGCGAACTTGCTGGCGCAATACTCCGAGCAGCCGGGCACCGCACGATGCGCCAACACCGAATCGACGTTGACCACGATCGGCCGCTGTCCGAGCTTCAACAGCGGCAGCGCGAGGCGCGTCAGCTCCGCGGCGGCGAAGAAGTTCACCTCCATGATATGCCGCAAGCGGTCGGGCCCAGCCTCGTCGAATCGGCCCATCGCGCCGCTGCCGGCGTTGTTGACCAGCAAGTCGAGCCCGCCGAATTGCGCTTGGGCCTCGTCGATGACCGCTTGCCGCAGTTGCGGCTCGGTGACGTCGCCGGCCAGCACAGCGATCTGGCCGCGAGCATCGGCCAGCGAGGTAGCCAGTTCGACCAGCCGATCGGCGCGGCGACTGACCACCAGCAACCGCGCTCCTGCGCGGACCAACTGTTCGGCCAGTGCGCGGCCGATGCCGCTGGAGGCGCCGGTGAGAATACCGCGTAACCCTGCGATTTGTCGACGTGCCATGGCGGCAGTATACCGCAAAGCAGCGGCTGGCACGCGGCGACGCTTCTTAGTAGCGCGCGGATGCGCGGTCTAAACGAGCTTGCCGTTGGCCGACGTGCCGGGCAGGTCGGTCGCGTCGTCGGCCGCGTGGCCGTTGCCGCCGAGGATCGGGCCCTTGCCGCTGCCGTGCGGCCGGATATAAGTATCGGCCGATCGCAAGTGGCCCATGGCGCGCTCGGGAATGCGGCAGTGCACGATCACTCGACTGTCAGTGTAGCGCTTGGAAAGGATTTCGCCATAGCTGGACAATTGCGCCAACAACCTTCCATTGTCCACGCCGGTTTCTACGTCGATGTCGAGGAAGCTGTGGCTCAGCGCGCGACTCACGGCTAGCGCCAGTTCGTCGATGCCTTGCCGGCTTTTGGCGCTAATGGCCACCGCCCGCGGATATCGCCCCATCAATGCGGCCAATTGCCCGCGCCCGGCCGCGTCGATCTTGTTGAGCACCAGGATGGTGTCTTTGGCCTGGATGCCCAGCTCCTCCAGTACCTGATATACAATCGCAACCTGATCCACCGCGGCCGGGTTGCTGGCATCGGCAACGTGCAACAGTAGATCGGCCTGGCGCGACTCTTCCAGCGTGGCTTTGAAGCTGGCGATCAAGTGATGCGGCAGATCGCGAATGAACCCGACCGTGTCGCTCAACAGCACCGGACCCCAGCCGGGCAGTTGCCAGCGGCGGGTGCGCGTGTCGAGCGTGGCAAACAGGCGATTCTCCGTGAGCACATCCGAGCCGGTCAGCACGTTGAGCAGCGTGCTCTTGCCGGCATTGGTATAGCCGACCAGCGAGACGGTCATGCGATCGCTGCGCCCGGCCACTTCGCGCTCCTTACGGCGCTCGATGTCCTTTAATTCGCTGCGCAGGTCGGCGATGCGCTTTTCGACCAGTCGTCGGTCGACTTCCAACTGTTTTTCGCCAGGGCCGCGCATGCCGATGCCCATCTTGAGCCGCGACAAATGCGACCACAATTGCTTCAGTCGCGGCAGCGAGTATTGCAGTTGGGCCAATTCGACGGCGAGTCGGGCCTGGAAGGTTTGCGCGCGGCTGGCGAAGATGTCGAGGATCAACTCGCTGCGATCGAGCACCTTGACTCGGGTGGCTTCCTCGAGGTTGCGCGTCTGGGCCGGCGACAGATCGTTGTCGAACAGGATCACGTCGGCGTCGGTGGCCGCGACCATCCGGGCCAGTTCATCGACCTTGCCCTTGCCCAGGTAGGTCGTCACGTCGGGCGCGGCACGGCGTTGGTTCAGTTGTCCGACGACTCGC
>JBBDYK010000321.1:0-13134 GCA_040901665.1 Pirellulales bacterium
TCGCACGTACATTTCATCTGGGGAGGCCAGCAACTCGACAACGTCGACTTGAAGGATGCCCCTTCGCCGCAAGAGTTCGCCGCGCGCATTGCCGCGCATGCCAAGAAACTACCCGCGGGCGAATGGTTGACCGGCGGCAGTTGGGACGACCAGCGCTGGCCGGATGCCAGGCTGCCCGGCAAGCACCTGATCGATCCGTTCACCATCGACGTGCCCGTCTTCGTGGTGCGTTATGACGGCCACATGGGCCTGGCGAACTCGCGGGCGTTGCAACTTGCCGGCATCACCGCCGACACGCCCGATCCGCCCGGCGGACTGATCGTGCGCGACAAACAGGGCGTCCCCACCGGCATCTTGAAAGACGCCGCCATGCCACTCGTGCAGCGCATCATTCCGCCGCATACGCCGGAGCAATTGAAACGGCTCGCGCGACGCGCTATGCAGCACGCCGCCAGCCTGGGCGTGACCAGCGTGCAACACATGAATTGCACCGGCGCCGAGTTCGCCACCTATGCTGAGCTTGCCGAGACTGACGAATTGATCACGCGCATCTACGCCGCGCCGTCGGAGACCGCCTGGCAGGACCAGGCCAAGCTGGGCGTACGCCGCGCTTTCGGGTCATCTCATCTGCGGCTGGGCGCTCTCAAGGGTTATGCCGACGGTTCGCTCGGTTCTTCAACGGCCTATTTCTTCGAACCGTATAGCGACGACGCGGCGAATCGTGGCCTGTTGTCGGACGAGATGCAACCGCTCGCCGGCATGCTCGACCGCATGACGCGCGCCGACGCCGCCGGACTGCAGTTGTGCATCCATGGCATCGGCGATCGCGCCATCTCCGAGGTGCTCGACCTCTTCCAACAAGTGCAGCAAGCCAATGGCAAGCGCGACCGCCGCTTTCGCATCGAGCACGCCCAGCACGTCGCCCCCAAGGATTTCACCCGCTTCGCCGAGCTTGCCGTCATCGCCTCCGTGCAGCCCTATCATGCCATCGATGACGGCCGCTGGGCCGACGCCCGCATTGGACCCGTGCGAGCGCAAAGCACGTACGCTTTTCGCACGTTCCTCGACAACAGCGTCCGGCTGGCACTGGGCACCGATTGGCCGGTGGCGCCGCTGAATCCGCTGGTCACCATCTATGCCGCGGTGACCCGGGCCACGCTCAATGGTCGACGCAACGAAGGCTGGGTGCCCGAACAGAAGATCTCCGCTGCCGAGGCCATCGAAGCGTATACGCTGGGCTCGGCGTACGCCGAGTTTCAGGACCAACAGAAAGGCTCGCTGGCAGTCGGCAAGCTGGCCGACATCATTCTGCTCGACCGCGATTTGTTCGCCACCGCGCCGGAGGATCTGCGCGAGATCAAGGTCGATCTGACCATCGTGGACGGAAAGGTCGTATTCGAGCGCTAGAAGCCGTTTCAAAATCGGCGGAGAACTTTCCCGATTAGCGCATTGGCTAGCGCACCAGCCCGCGAACGCAAGCTAGACTGGCGAGGGCGCCCGGCCGCGACCCTGTAGTCATTTTTGTAGGCCTCGATTCACGGCACATGCCGGGCATGGAGTGAGTTCTCATGACCACGCGGAAGTTCTTGCGTTCGCAGGCCGCTGGCCTGATTGCCGTCGTCGCGATAGGTATGCCACGGCTGGCGCAGTGCGAATCACCTCCGCATGCACCGGAGTCGTCCGCGCCGGCTCTGCGCGATGCCGCGTACTGGCCGTTCTCCGCCAGCAGTCCGTGGAACACTTCGCTGGGGGCCAACGCGAGCTACGTGAAAATCGAGTCGCCCGGCTTCTCCGCAAACGGCGGCGCTAATCTGAACGTGACGAACTGGTCCTACCCGGTGTTCATCGCCAGCGAAACGGACCCGATTCGAGGTTTCTACTGGCGCGACAGCAACGAGTTGATCGCTCGCATGCGCGCTCCCGACCAGGCGCGCGCCGACCGCCAGAGCGACGGCTCGCTGATCATCATCAACGACGCGCACGATACTGATGTGGAAATGTGGCAGGCCCGGCGCCGTCCCAACGGAGATTGGGACGCCTCGGTCACCGTGCGGCACAACTTGCGCGGCGCCGGCTTCTACGAGGACTATCAGGGCATTCGCGCCGGCGGCATGTCGGCGCTGGGCGGACTGATTCGCCGCGAGGAGCTGATCCGCCGCAAGATTCCCCACGTCCTGGCCGTCGCCGTCGACGGCAGCGCCATGAACCGAAACGCGCCGGGCGGCAACCCGTTCGTCTGGCCGGCCAGTTGGGCCGACGGCGGTGATGGCGACGACTATGGCACCTCCGGCAATCTCTACATGGGCTCGCTGTTGGCCATTCCACCGGAAGTCGACCTGCGGCGATTGAAGCTATCGCCGCAAGGACAAGCGGTCGCCCAAGCGTTGCAAGACTATGGCGCCTATGTGGTCGATCAAGGCAGTGCGAACATCATCTACTATGTCGAGCCGTCCGCCCACGACGTGCTGGCGACGAGCGCCGCCGAGTTAGGCCGCCTGACGCCCTTGCTGCGCGTGGTGACCAACAATTCGCCGCTGAACGTGGGCGGCGGCGGCACGACGCGCCGCGTCGCCGCCCCCGCCCCGCCGCTGCCGAACAACCCGTTGGGAAACTAGGCGGTCCCCCCGAAGGACGCTCCCCAGCGGGCCAAGTGCCCCGCGCCCAACTTCTTCCCGGCTCTTGACAAGCATATACTTTATGTATAAACTATTGACATAGAAACCACTTGCGAAGGCAATCCCATGAGCGGCCCCAAGCTGCAACACGAACTCAAGAAGAAGCGCCCCTTCGAATCGCTCGAACAGGAGGCCACCTTGAACCTGCTGCGCACCAACGATCAGTTGCAGATCCGCTTCGCACGGCTGTTTCGCGAGTTCGGCCTCACTCCCTCGCAGTACAACGTGCTGCGGATCCTGCGCGGCGAAGGCCAGCCGCTGCCGATCCTGGAAATCGCCAGCCGCACCGTGACCGTCGTGCCCGGCATTACTGGACTGATCGATCGGCTCGAGCAAGCCGGCTTCGTCCGCAGGCAACGTTGTGCCAACGACCGCCGCGTGGTCTTCGTGGCGCTCTCCGATCGGGGAACCAAGGCGTTGGCGAAGATCGATCGACCGCTGCTCGCCATGCACCGGCGCGTGATGAGCAAGCTGTCGCAGGCCGAGCTCAAAACGCTCAACGTCACGCTCGAAAAGGTGCGCGCGGCGCTGCCCGGCGAAGACGCCGGATAACCCTTTTTTTGCCAGATACTTTACATATCAACTATCCATCTTGTAGGATCAACGCAAGGGAGACGCATCATGATCGCCATTCGACGCTCGCAAGACCGCGGACATTTCAACCACGGCTGGCTCGACACCTTTCACACCTTCTCGTTCGCCGACTATTACGACCCGGCCTACGTCCAGGTGCGCAGCTTGCGCGTGATGAACGAAGACCGCGTCGCGCCCGGCCAGGGCTTCGGCATGCACGGCCATCGCGACATGGAGATCGTCACCTATGTGCTCGCGGGCGCCTTGGAGCACCGCGACAACCTCGGCAATGGCTCCGTGCTCAAGCCCGGCGAGCTGCAGCGCATGACCGCCGGCACCGGCATTCGCCACAGCGAGTTCAACCCCTCGCCCAGCGAGCCGGTCCACCTGTACCAGATTTGGCTGGTGCCCGAGCGGCCGGGACTCGCTCCCGGTTATGAGCAGAAGGCATTTCCACAAGCAGGCCGCCAAGACCGGTGGCAACTGGTGGCGTCGCCCGACGCGGCAGACGGTTCGCTCACGATCCATCAGGACGCCCGACTTTATCTCGCCGAATTGACAACCGGTGCGACGCTTGCGTACGACATCGCCGCCGGGCGACTGGCCTGGCTGCAAGTGTTGCGCGGCGAAGTGCGGCTCGACGACGAGCAGTTGGTCGCCGGCGATGGCGCAGCGGTGAGCAACTTGTCGCAACTGCAAGTCACGGCGGAGCGACCCGCGGAGCTGTTGTTGTTCGATTTGGCGTAAAGCGAGTCCATCGCTCGGCGCCGACCCGGGTGGCCGCCGATTCACCAGCGCGGCTCCTGGGTGTGCGCGCGCCTGGCGCCGCGCGCCAGCGAATCGGACGGATCCGGCATGCCGCTCGGGTTGCGTTTGTGTTCGAATTCTCCCGAGCAATTTCGCGGTAAATTCCAGTGCATCTCTGCCATCCCGGCCCTCGACCTGGTAGCGCCGGCATGCCCTTTGCAAGACGTTCGTCCAGGTGCACTGCCGCGGCCATTCGCGTTGGCCACGGCAGTGCGAACCGGCTGAGTCTTCAACGGAGGGAGGTAATAACGATGCGAACCTTATCCATCATTGCGGCACTCCTGCTGCTGGTGTCGAGTGCCATTGCGCAGCAGAGAGGTGAAACAAATCGAGCGCGCGACGTCGAGTTTAAGGGCGTCGCACAGCGCCAATTTGATCGCTCGCGATCCGACGATTGGCGCTACAAGTACCACAGCGGTCGCTGGTGGTTTTGGCAGCCGAACAATAGCTGGGTGATTTGGGACGGCTACGCTTGGAGCCCCTATCGGCCCGGTGAATACCGCACCGGCTATCGCGGAGGCTATTACCGCTATCCCGGCTCCTACGACCGCGGATACCGGCGCGGCGACTACTATGGACCCGGCTACTACAGGCCCGGTTATGGGCCCGGCTATTACAATCGTGGCGCCTATGGCCCGGGCTACGGCGGCTATTACAGTCCTGAAGCCGCTGCTGGCGCGGAGATCGGCGGCGCTATCGGCGGTCCGCGTGGGGCCGGAATCGGAGGAGCCATCGGCGGCGCCATCGGCGATCGATGAATCCGCGTCGTCAGCGTTGTCAGACAACACCGACCGCCCTGATCACCTGTGCTCCGCTTGAATAGCAGGGCGGCCGGTTTGTGAAACACACCACCTCATGCGTGGCAACGGCTAAGCGTGGGGGGAACAGCGGGGACTGTCCCCCCTCTCTCCAAGCGCGGCGTCAAAAGGGAGAACGAAAATGAACTTGCTCTATTGGGCATTGGTAGCACTGGTGGTGGCGATCGTCGCGGGCGCGTTGGGCTTTGGCGGCGTTGCGGCAGGAGCTGCCACGATTGCCCGAGTCCTGTTCGGCGTATTCGTGATCCTGTTTGTCGTGCTGCTGGCCATGGCGGTCCTGGGCGGAAAAGCCCTGAGTTGATTTCGCATCGGCGGGCAGCTACGGCCACGCGCAGAAGCTCGAGCGTCTAGGCACGTCCTAGGGGCTAAGCGTCGCGAGAGCCCTGCGGCGAGGGACCGTGCCAGACGCTTACCGCGTGCATCTCGATGGCGCGACGGACGGTTTCCGACCCGCTCTGCGCCTCCAGGTCTTTGAGCAAATCCAAAAAGTGCTCGGGCAAAAGGTGCCAATAGGCCGAGCCCAACTCGACCCGCAACAAAGTGCCCACCTGCGGCTCGAATTCGTCGTCCAGGCGAATGCGGATTTCACACGCCGCCACGCGTTCGAGTTCAGAGCGAATGACGTCAAGCATGGCCAGGTTCCTCCCCAAGGGGAGCGCCCCATCCACAGCGCAGCACGTCACGTGCCACGCACCAACCAGCCCGTCATCCGCGGCAATCGACGGAATAAGTCCGCCACACCGCTCGCGAAACAGCCAATCAGGTCCAACAACGACCGCGCAGCCGGCGGGCTAATCGAGGCAATAAAGTCCCATGCCCCCCACGATGCGCGCAAAAAAAGCCCGGAAGCGCTCGCAAATCAAGCGCACCCGGGCAATCCGATCTTCAAATACACCCCAGAGGGCTCGAACCTCTAACCTTCGGTTCCGTAGACCGATGCTCTATCCAATTGAGCTAGGGGTGCGCACGTAAACCGATAGTATCGCGGTCTCGGCTCTTTTGTTCAAGAGCTATCGCCGCAGGCTGAAGTTCGACTAATTCGAGCGAACGTTCGGCGTGACCGCAAATCTGCCACGACATCCCGCTGGCCGCGGCTATTCCGTCGTCGCGCTGGCTACTTCCTTTTGCACGTGGCCGGTGGCGGGATCGATCTTCAGATTCAACTGGTCCTCGTCGTGCACGTAGAAGATGAAGCCATTGAACATCTCGTCGAACGATTGATCGCCGTAGGGCACCTTGTAGTTCGGGTCCGGGTTGTAGGGATTGAACTTCGAATTGTCGAAGTGCGCGATGGCCGCCAACTCGGTGCCGGCGGGAATCTTCGTTTCGTGCGGCGGCTCGGGACTGACGTAGCCGATCTGCCAGGCGAAGTTGTAGTTGGGAATCTGCAGCAGCGTTTCCTGCTTGCCGTCGGGATAGTGCGCCAGGAACGTCATGTCGCGACCGCGCAGGTGCATGTGCGTGAACAGGCCCAGCAGCGTGGCGTCTTTTTCCAGCTTCCGCTTGGCCTTCATTTCATAGAAGGCGTCGCCCGGTGGAATGGCGATACTACGCGGATCGAGCAGAATGAAGTGGGTGGTCTTCTGCACGGTGCCCTTGGCGTAGCGGAAGCCGATGGAGATCGTGCTTTCCTCTTCCTTGCCCGTCGTGACGCAGTGAACCTGCAGGCCGATCACCGCGTTTTTGGGAATGCGCTGGGCGATGCCGGGCCGCATGATGAACGGCACGCCGCCCGGCACGTAGCCGGTGATGAACGAATTGGCGCCCCCCTTCTTCGTCACCGCGTCGACGTAGAAGGCGTTGCAATGGTGCACGACCGCGCGATTGTGCGGACGAATCTCGATCGACTCGACGTACGTGTCTTCGGCGAACATCGGCTGCAAGAAGACGTACTTATACGGGATGAAGCCCGTGGCCGGAATCTGGTGCGGCTTGTCCATCGTCAGCACCAGGTCCGGCTCGCCGATCCGCCACTCGGACTTGGCGAACTCGAGTGGCGCCGGCGCCTTGGACGCATCGCCCTCGGGCATGCCATCCCGCACCCAGGCCTCGACCAGATCGCGCTCCTTGCGTGAGAGCGTGGGATCGTTCGCAAAATGGCCGTGCTCCCCATGCGCATACCAGGGAGGCATCCGCCCGTCGCGCACCACTTCGGCCAGCATCTCGCCTTGCGACTTTGCGTCGTCATAGGTCACCAGTTCGAACGGCGCCGCCGTTCCCTCGTGATGACAATTCTGGCAGCGGTTTTGCAGAATCGATTCGACGTGCTCGTGGAAGGTGACCGTGTGGTCGAAACTGGGCGCTTGCCAGGCGGTAACCTTACAACCATCGACCGTCGTTTCGGGCACGGAGATGGGCTTGCCGGCCAGCAACTCGTCAATGGCTTCGACCAGGTCGTGGCGACCGACCTGCGGCTGCACGCCGCCGGTGCGATACTGATCGTCGATGCGGCCCGAATATACGACGCGCTTGGCGCCATCGAGCAGCACTGCCTGCGGCACGCGCTCGACGCCTAATTCCTGCGTACACTTTTGCTCTTCATCCCACACCAAGGGAAACGACAGCCCAGCGTCCAGCCCATGCGCGGCGATTTCCTTGGGAGTTTCGTCCTGCGAGTTATAGACGGCGACGAATTGAATGCCCTGTGCAGCATATTTCTGGTGCAGCTCCTGCAACCGCGGCAAATAACGTTTCGCGATCGGGCAGGAAGTATTGAGAAACACCAGGGCATAGCCTTTCGACTCGCCCAAGTCGCTCAGGCTGCGATTCAGGTAGCGAATGTCCTTGAAGGTAAGATTCGGCGCTTCGCTGCCGATCTTAGCTCCCTGAGCCGGCAACCCCAAAAGGCATGGCACCGCGACCACAACGACGAGCAGAGACCGCCTGATCATTGTTCGTTCCCCAAGAAGGCACGCCTGAATCGAACCCCAACGCCGGACGAAGGTCGAATGAACCCGGCCCGTTCCCCAAGCTGCTATTTGAACCACCCCCACGCCGTTTGGCAACGGATATTTCCGCACGGCGCCCGCCGTTTCCAGCCCAACCGTTCCGGCCGTTCGCCCAGTCGCCTGCATGAAAGCCGGATGCCTGTGCTGTGTTTGCCTCGGCGGCGCCCCGGTTTGCTGCTGCTGCTAACGCAGCGGCGCGTGCCGCTCTTGCGGACCCGATAGCTGCAACGAAGCCCCGGGCATTCAACCGCCCGGGGCTTTTTTGCGCGCCGCTACCGAAAGAGTTGGCGAGAACGACGAAGACATGCGGAAGGCCGCGCTCACTGCTTTCCGTAGCCTTGCCGTTCGATTTTGGTCTGCAATTGCTCCCGCTGAGCGGGCGTGGTGATCTCTACCGCTCGCGCCAGCATGTCACGATCGACGCGATAGCGTCGTTCATGGGTTACCTGGTCAAGCTGGTCCAAGGTGGTGGCCTGCTGCGCGCTGAGGCCGACCTTTGCTCTCTTTTCGGGATAGCCTAGCGCCAAGACCACCCGCCTGCGAAAATCGATTTCGTTCAGCATTGCCAACTGTCGTGGAGTGAGCATGGCCTCGACTTGCTGCTGCTCCTTGGCTTCCAATTCCGCGGTCACCCGGTCCGATTGAGCTTTCCCCGCGAACCGGTCATTCCAGGCTCGCTCCTTTCTGGCCGCGGAGTCCGACGTGACGGCTTGCATCCGCTTCTCTTGCTCGGAGCTTAAGCCCACGCGTTTGCGCACCGGAGCTTCAGCGAGCATGGGATAGCCGGGTACATAGCTATCAATATCGAAACCAAGGTCCCAGGCGATCGACAACGCGGCCGACGTCGGCCCTTGATGCTTGACCATTTCCGGCAACGCGCCCTGCTGCTCGGGCGTCAACATGTTCCATACTTTCTCGGCGCGCTCCAGGTCGATCGCTTGAAACCGCGACAGCCTCTCGTTGGCAACGCGCCGAAACCGGTCTGCCTGATCGGCCGTGAACCCAATCTCTCGGCGCGTCTCGGCGTCGTACAATAGGCCTACGATATAGGTGGGAAATAGGAACTCTCTCAGCGTTTGCAACTGTTGGGGCTTCAGGACCGCTTCGATCTGGCGGGCAACCTGGTTGTCCAGTTCTTTTCGCCAGGGCGCCGACTTGCCCGCCCATGTCTTTATTTCTGCGTCTCGCGCTTCCGGCGACAGTTTCTGGAACTCTTCGGCACGATCATCGCTTTCGGCCAGGGCCTTGGCGCGCAAGGCCAATAGCGCATCCTTCTGCCCGTGCGAAACGCCAAGCTCCTGCTGCCACGGCTCGTGCCAGATTGGTTCGTAGGCGGCCGAGGGGATTTGCGGCGTGCCATTGGCATCGGCCGACGGCCTATACTTGGAAACCGGATACCACATCGGGGCAAATCGCCTTCTCGCGCGCTCCTCGCGTAGCGCGGCCTCGGAGAGGCCTCGTATCGCGGGGCCATCGGCCTTGCTCTTCCCGGGTGGCGGAGCGGCGGACTGCTCGCCATACGCAGGACAAGCGGCAAGAATCGTGGCAGAGGCGATTGCAATCTGAAAAAGTCTCATGTCATCACTCCCTGAATTGATGTTCCAACAGGCCCGTACCGAAGGTCTTCAACGGTCGTGGAACAACTCCCCATCGTCGATTGACAATGGAATGCTGCCCCGCGTGCGTCTGGATGCCCAGAGCGCAAATCCCACCAACGCACCTACCGCGTGCACCAACGGCAGCGGCACGAACCCGGCTGCCGACGAATCGACGAACAACGTTTTTCCGGTAGCGAATTCCCAACCGACTTTCGCCACGAAGCCTGCCGCTAGTGCGGCGACGAACAACATCACTCCGGATTCTCGCCGGCTTCGTGCTGCGACGAACACCATCGGCACGGCGAAGCCAAACAGCGCAGAATCCAGGCCGCTCAATCCGCGGTACTGCTCTACCTGCGGATGAAACAACCAGGTGGCTGCGGAAATTGCCGCCGCCGACAGCAGGATCAGGCCCAACAGCGTTGGCCGGTCGTGTCGTTCGACCATGGCACCCAAGATTCCAAAAATCGCGACGTCCCAGACCAGGTGATCCACGTTCCAATGCGTGACGTGGCCGGTCAGAAAACGCCAGGTCTCGCCGGCCAGAATGGCGCCGCGATCATAGGTGAACCAACCGCTCCACTGCGGCACGGTCGATGCCGCCACGGCAATGGCCGCGCACAGGATGGTGAGGATCGGCACGCCGCCCCATCCTCTCATAGCGGCGTGCAAAGCATCTCGCTCTCGACCAACCGAAGCCACTTGCCCAACAGCGCCATCCATTTCATAGCTCCCGTATGTTTGAGATCTTCCTTCCGACCCGGTCGCGACGCCGGCGGACGCAACGATTCGCCGACAACCGCGCGGGCTGCCCAGCGAGGGACAACCCGCGCGGCGCGGTCCCACACACACGGAACGCTACGCGGCGGGGCGATTGCCCTGGCCTCCTTTCCGCCGCCGAGCCGCCCAACCGAGGCCGGCAAGTGAAGCCGCGGCCAAAGCGCTCAACGGATCGAATGCACCGCCGCCATCGCCACCCTGCCCGTCACTGCTCGGCCGCAGCGCCAGATCGCCGGGCGTCGGGCTCGCGCTTGCTTGCTCGCGGCCGCTCGCCTGACCTGGCACGTCGTTGGCGGCCACCTTCTTGTCCCCAGCTTGCGGTCCGATGCTCTCGGCCGTCTGCCGGCGCAGTTCTTCCAGTCGCTGTCGCACGGCAAGCTGCGCGTTGCGATCGCGACTGACCCGGGCTGCGTTGCGCCGTTCGATCTTCCAACGCTGATACTCGGCGTCATTCTCCAACACGATGAACGACGCGTACTCGCTGGTGATCGAATAGCCTTCGCAAAGGCGCACGATCTCGGCCTGGCGACCTTGTGATCCCTCGCGCCGATCCTCACGCATCAGCCGTTCCACGCGATGCTGGGCCCACATCCGCTCGATCTCGGGATTGGCCTCGTTCCGCTCGGGCAAGGTCACGTCGATCGTCTGCGCCAGCGGACTGCCCAACACTTCCGCGCTGACCTGCACCTTGGCCGATCCGCTCGTTTTGTACCGGCCATACATCCGCAGCGGCTAGCCGTAGTAGAGGTTCGCCAGCGTCTGCGGTTCCAGGTCATAAACGTCAGCGCCATCCAGCGTGAACTTCATGTTGGTCGCGGCCGGGTGCGTCAACTTGCGGCGAAACGCCTGCGCCTGCTGCTCGAAGTTGTCGCTGGACGACATGAACGCCGCCAAGCCTCCGGTCTCTTCGGCCAGTTGCCCCAACAGCGGCCGGTTTACTTCGTTGCCGACGCCGAGGCAGAACACACTGACGCCGCTGGGCCGCTGCGCGATCAGTTGCAATAGCTCGCGCTGTTCGCGCTGCTCGGTCATGCCGTCCGAAAGCACGACGACGTTCGGTTGTCGGTCGCTGTCCTTATAGCGATAAGCCGCCTGAATCGCCGGGTTCAAGATCGTGCCGCCCATCGCCTTCTGCGAGTTGAGAAACTCGCCGGCGCGCTGCTGACTCTCGGCGTTCACGGGCGTGACGGCGCTAAACAATGGCGTGGCCGCGATGTTGAACGTAATCAACTCGAAGCGGTCGTCGTCGCCCAGCGATTGGACGAACGCTCGCACTGCCTCGCGCGAGAGCGCTAACTTGCCGTCGTTCATCATGCTGCCCGACACGTCGATCACGAACACATAATCGCTGCCTTGGACTTTGTCCTCCAACTCCTTGCCGGCCGTCAGTGTTAGCTGAAAGTAGCCGTCCTCCTGGCCGGATTTCGATGTGACCACGTCAATGCCGGTGTGCGGCCGTTCGACGCCATAGTCGATCATCAGGTCGCGGCTCAGATCGGCCCCGGTCGTCTCCAAGCTGGCCTGCCAATAGTGGGCATCTGCGTGCTTGACGATCACGAATTGGTCCGGATGTGAAGGGCTCTGCACCTCGGTGATGGGCACTTCGCTCTTCACATCCAGTGAAAAGGCAAACCGTCCGGTGGTTCGCTCCTGGGCGCCGGTCTGCGTGACAGTGGCCAATGGGTAGGTGTAATTTGCCCGATCGTGATCGAAGTCGAGCTCCTGATAGTAGGCGATGCGCACGCGCTGCTCGGCGCCGGCGGCGATCGGAAAGATCCGCATCTCGAACCGCTTGTAGTCCACTTGCTCCAGCAGCCCCGGATCGCGACGCTGGCGCTTGTAGCTGTCGTAAATCTCTCTCGCGCGCTGCTTTTCCACGACCTCGCCGACCATCTCCTTGCCGTTGATCCACATGCTGAAGTTCGAGACCGAGGCGCCCTTCGGCACCGGGAACGTATAGAGCGCCTCGACGACGCGGTTCTCGGTGTTGACGAAGATCTGCTCGACTTCGGTCACGGCCACGCCATTGTTGATCGTGACGTGCACTTCCTGCTCCTTGATCTCCAGCACGCCGCCGAATCCTCCATCGGCGACCAATAACCCTGCCGCCTGCACCGGCCGCGCACTGCCCACGCCGGCCATCCCGGCAATCGCCACCAGCACCAGGGCGATTGCTTGCGCCCGCTTGCGGAAAAACTTCATGACCTGACTCCTTGCACACTTGGGAAACGAAGCATCGAAACCAGAACGTTGGGAGCCTGGTAATCCATTTCCCGTGCCACGACGACGAATCCGTCGCAAGCGGCTTTCAGCACACGATTTACGGGTTTCCAGCCATGTCGGACCGCAACATTGGTAAAGGCACCGCCATGCATTGGATGTCCGCACAAGGTACATTTAATGCATAGCGTCGCTATCTCGTCAGGTCTGCCATGCCGCTGTTCACTGCCGCCGAGCGTCAGTTTGTCGAGGCCGTCGGCCGGCTGGGCCATTGCAATCCATTCACTGCCGAACGGATCGCCTGCGAGCGATTGGCGTTGGGCCGCGAGTTCGACGAAACCAAGGCCGACTGGAACGTACGCTTCGAGGACGAACGAGCCCATCCGAACCTGGTGCGCGTGCTTCAGCGGTCCGACGCTCTGCTGGAACGCGCGCGGGCGACTATCGAGCGGCGCCCCGGCGATCTCGGCGCAGAGTTTCCGCTCTACGAAGGCTTGTTGCTGACGACGGTCTATCACCGCCATCGGCACGCCCTTGATGAATTGATTCACACGCCGCAGCGCAACCGTGGCGGCAGCCGGCCCGCCAAGGTCTATCAGGCGCTGGCCGCCGACGCCAACCGCTACTTGTGCTTTGGTGATCGCCGGCTACCGCTGGCCGAGCCGTTGCCACATTTGTTCGCGGGCTTCTTTCAGATCCGCCGCGCGTTCGAGAA
>JBBDYK010000322.1:0-13092 GCA_040901665.1 Pirellulales bacterium
AAAGTACGCGAGACGCACTGCGTGGTCAGCGACTGTTGACGTGCGGGCTCGCTGCCGCACACGAACACATAGCTGGGAAACAACGGGACATAGCTTTCGCGCATCCGGCCGCTGGGGGATCGCGCCCGCTTGTGCACCAGCGGCGAGTAGTAAGCGATGTCCAACGCGCGTAACCGCCGCATCAACTCCTTCTCGCGCCGCGGCAGCGTATACATCACCCACCACGGCTGTTGCGGCGCACTGGCGATGATTGCCTCGTCGAGCAACTGGCTCGGATGGATATCGGGCTCGCGGGGCAGGATGGGCATCGGTGGCAGGTTTCACGATGTGATCGAGGTCAAGGCGTTCATTGCTCCGGCCAGCTTCTTGATCGAGCCGATGGCGCGCACTCCGTTCCCGTGGGTGACAGTCGTCCCCTGAAAAAACGCGATTTCTTCCGCCCAATCAGACAGCCTCGACGGGGCTTCCTGTGGAGGGGAAACTTCGTCGCCTCAGGCGGCAAACGGCCAAACTACCGAAGCTTTTAGCTTACCAGATCGCTTGCCGCTGGTCTGCCAAGCCGACCGTGAAAATGGTGTGAGTCCGGCATTTTGGGTGACGATCCGACGGGTTGCAAACGGAGTGCCTGTTGGCAGTAACGTCGCCCCGCTGTCCGGTTGTATCGATTGGCGCGAGACGATAGCGCTGGTGCCCGGCACGCGCCCGTCGACTCGATTAATCCCGCCCCCTTGGCGTCGCAACCCGGCGACACGGACGTCCTGTTTTGGCGACGCTCGACGGGCCCCTGGTCAAAGCCGGCTCGATGCACCAGACTTCGCGTCCGGAGGATTCCTTAGGTCGGCGGAAGGTGACTTTCCAGTTCCCGGCAATCGGCACGCTCAAATGCAATTCGTCGAGGACGGGAAGTACTATTTCGCCCTCGGGTTTCCCGACAAGGGTCGCCACGGTCAGCCGCGCAGGAAAGGGTACCTGGGGCGTCGCGATGGCCCGCGGGGCGAAAGCGACCTATGATACAAGTTTTCGACCTCCCCCAGATCGAGGTCCGTGTGACGGCTCATTCGATTTCCCTCCGCGGCGTCGCGGTGCACAACCTGAAGCAGATCGATCTCGACATTCCCCGCGGCCGGTTGGTCGTGCTGTGCGGCCTGAGCGGCAGCGGGAAGACGAGCTTGGCGCTGGATACCCTATACGCCGAGGGCCAGCGGCGCTACGTCGACAGCTTTTCGGCCTACACGCGGCAATTCCTCGATCGGCTGGAAAAGCCGGCGGCCGACCGGATCGACGGCATTCCCCCGGCCATCGCCGTCACGCACAAGAACACCAGCCGCTCGGCCCGCTCCACGGTCGGAACGGCTACCGAAACGGCGGATTACCTGCGGCTGTTGTTTGCCAAAATCGGTCGGGTGTTTTGTCATGTCTGCGGCCAGGAGGTTCGCCGCCACACGCCGCAAACCGTGGTGGCGGCCGTCGAGCAACTTCCGCCCGGCGCGCGCTATCTGGTCGCCTTCGCGGTCACGCCGACGTCGAGCGCGACGGGATCGCGCTGGCCCGCCTTTCTCGACGAAGGCTTCGTGCGCGTTGTCGTCGGCCATCGGATGGTGAACCTGACAAGCGAGCCCTGGTCGGATGCATTGGCCGCCGACGCGGGCGGGCAGGTATTCGCCGTCATCGATCGTCTCACGGCAGGCGGGGCCAGTGACCAACGGCTGCGAGACTCTCTCGAAACCGCGTTTTCCAAAGGGGGTGGCCGCGCGCATCTGTTCGTCGAACCGCAAAATGGCGATGCCAACGAAAGCTTGCCCGGCGCGACGCCGATTGAACTGGACGGCGCCACCTGGCAGCACTCGATCTTCGGCAGCGAGTGGGCCTGTGAAACGTGTGGACTTACCTATCCGGAGCCCGAGCCACGGTTGTTCAGCTTTAACAGTCCACTGGGCGCTTGCCCCGAGTGTGAGGGCTTTGGCAACACGATCGACGTGGACATGGAACTGGTCGTCCCGGATGCGAACAAATCGCTCAAGGATGGCGCGATTGCACCCTGGAACACCCCGGCATATGCCCACGAATTGGAGGAGCTGCTGGCTTTGGCAGAGGACTTCGAACTGCGCGTTGACGTGCCATATCGCGACTTGGACGAGCGCGAGCGCCGCATCTTGATCGAGGGTGTGCCGGAGCGCAAGTTTGGCGGCTTGAACGGCTTTTTCGCCTGGCTAGAACGCCGCAAGTACAAGATGCACCTGCGGGTATTTCTGAGCCGTTGGCGCAGCTATCACCCCTGCCGTGCCTGCGGTGGCAAGCGGCTGCGTCCCGAGGCGCTGGCCACTCGCGTTGGCGGACGATCGATCGCAGAGGTCTCGGGTCTGAAGATCGCCGACGCGCTGGATTTCCTCCGCAGCCTGGAACTGTCGCCCTGGGAGCGCCAAGTGGGGCGCATCATGCTCGACACGGTCGAGGCGCGGCTCAAATACCTGGTCCAAGTCGGGCTGGGTTATCTCACGCTCGACCGGACGTTGCGTACACTGAGCGGCGGAGAATCGCAGCGAGTGGCACTGACCACGGCCTTAGGTTCGGGATTGGTCAACATGCTCTACGTGCTCGACGAGCCCTCGGTCGGCTTGCACCCACGCGACGTCGAGCGACTGAGCGGCGCTGTCGCGTCGCTGCGCGACCGGGGCAACTCCGTGATCGTCGTGGAGCATGAGGAGTCGATGATTCGCGCCGCCGATCAATTAATCGAGATTGGTCCGGGCGCCGGAGAGCGCGGCGGAGAAGTTGTCTTTCAAGGCACGCTCGACGAGATGCTGGTCCACGACCGCAGCTTGACGGGCGACTACTTGTCGGGTCGCCGCGGCATTGCGCCGGTGGTCAAGCGGCGGCAGCCGGACCACGGTTGGATTCGCCTGGCCGGCGCTCGTGGCAACAATCTGCAGAACGTGACCGTTGAGTTTCCCTTGGGCGTATTGTGCCTGGTGACCGGTGTCAGCGGCTCGGGCAAGAGCACGCTGGTGCAGGACACGCTCTACCCGGCCCTCTGCCGGCGGATGCGCATCGACGGGCCCAAGCCGCTCGCCTACGACGACGTTTATGGCGACGGACAACTCGACGAAGTGGTGCTGGTGGACCAGAACCCGATCGGCCGCTCGCCGCGCTCGAACCCCGTCACGTACATCAAGGCCTTCGACGAGATCCGCGCCGTCTTTGCCGAGACGGTCGAGGCCCGCACGCGAAACTACGACGCGGCAAAATTCAGCTTCAACGTCGATGGCGGTCGCTGCACTAAATGCCATGGGGACGGTTACCTGGCCATCGACATGCAATTCCTGGCCGACGTGTACATGAAGTGTCCGCTGTGCGGCGGCCGACGCTATCGCAAGGAGATCCTGGACATCACCTATCGCGGACGAAGCATCGCCGACGTGCTGGACATGACCGTCCGCGAGGCATTCACGTTCTTTCGCGGGCAGATGAAGGTGCAGGGGCGACTCAAGCGGTTGATCGACGTGGGGCTCGATTACTTGCGCCTGGGCCAGCCGGCCAATACGCTGTCGGGCGGCGAGGCGCAGCGGCTCAAGCTGGCGGCCTACATGTCGTCCACGCGCCGCGGTCGTTCGTTGTTCCTGCTCGACGAGCCAACCACGGGCCTGCACTTTCAAGATGTCGTGCAATTGCTCGATTGCCTGGAAGCGTTGATCAACGTCGGCCATTCGCTGATCGTGGTCGAGCACAACTTGCAATTGATGAAGGCAGCCGACTATATCGTCGACCTGGGACCCGGCGCGGCCGATGAGGGCGGACGCGTGGTGGCCAAAGGCACGCCCGAGGCCGTCTCCCGCGTGAAGGAATCCTTCACCGGCCGATTCCTGGCAAAAGCGCTTGCCAACGACGAGCGGGCGATGCGCGAGCGCCTGGTAACCACGCCCGAAGAAGGTTGAGCAGCGTGCCATACGATCCGGCCGATTTCGATCAGCAACTGGAAGTCTTCTTCGGTCGAACGTCCGACGCCGTCGCCTATGTCTATGCGCGACTGCCGGGCGTGGCGGCCGACGGAAGTTGGCAATTGCGCGGCCAACTCACCGGGCCGCTGTGCCGCTACGCCGAGACGTTGCCGGCGCACTTGCCGCTGGTCGACCGTGGAGCGGGCCCGTCGTTGCTGGCGGCCGCGACAGTTCCCGAGCCGTGCTATTGGACGCCCGAGATGCCGCACCTGTACGACGTCGAGGTCGAACTGTTGCGAGGCAACAAGGCGGTAGCAAATGCGCGGCGAGTCTTTGGCTTTCGCAACCTGGGCGCCGCCGGCGGAAAACTGCTATACGATGGCAAACGCTGGGTGCTGCGTGCCGTGATGGCCGAGGAAGTGCCACCAGCCGCATTGATCGACTGGCGCGACGCAAGCGCCGCAATGGTTGTCAGCAGCCTCACCGACGCGCTTTGCGAGGAGGCCAGTCGAGTGGGAGTGCTGCTGGTTGCCGAGATCGCGACCGCCGACGTCGGTGAGGTGCGGCGGCTGAGTCGCTGGCCGGCCGTGGGCATTGCCCTACTGCCGCGCGACGAGCAGTTGGTCGCCAACGCCTGCGCGTTGGGGCACAATTTGCTGCTGGCCGAGCGGTTTTCTGTGGCTGAGCCGATATCTCTCAGCAACGGAATCAGCGTGGCATTAGTCGAAGTCGACTCTACCAACGGTCTGGCGTCGCGCATCGCAAGTTGCCAGGTGGCGCTTATTGCTGTGCGTGCGGGCGGTCCGTTCGCCGGTGTCGCCCAGGGCCGCGGGGCCTGCGACGCGCTGCAGCGCGACCTGGCCGGCCGAGGCGATTGGTCCGGCTATATCGTGTAAACTGAATACCGTGTGAAATGAGCATCGAGCCATTTCACAGAACATCATTTAATAAACCGACTCGGTTAGCTGCTAGTCATGTCGTCTACATCCCAACAGTCGTCTGAGTTGGACCGCTACGTGCGTCAGATGCGATATGCTCCGATTGGCGAAGAGGGGCAGCGGCGATTGCTGGCCGGCAGGGTGCTCGTGTGTGGCTGTGGGGCGCTGGGATCGGTGATCGCCAATACGCTGGCCCGTAGCGGCGTGGGCTATCTGCGGCTGGTGGATCGCGATTTTCTGGAATTGAACAACCTGCAACGGCAGGTGCTCTACGACGAAGCGGACGTGGCCGCCGAATTGCCCAAGGCCGTGGCCGCCGCGGCCAAGCTGGCCAAGATCAATTCGCAGATCACCATCGAGCCACTGGTGACGGACGTCGATCCCACGAACATCCGCGCACTGACCGACACGATCGACGTCATCGTCGACGGCACCGACAATTTCGAAACGCGCATGCTGCTGAACGACGTGGCGCTGTCGCGCGGCATTCCCTGGGTGTACGGCGGCTGCCTGGGCGGCGAAGGGCAGACCATGACGATCGTGCCCGGCGAGACCGCCTGCCTGCGCTGCCTGATGAGTGACACGCCGCCCCCGGGCACGATGCCTACTTGCGACACGGCCGGCATTCTGGCTCCGATTGTCAACGTGATTGCCTCGCTGCAAGCCGCCGAAGTCATCAAGCTATTGAGCGGCAATCGCCAGGCCATCAATCGCGCGCTGCTGGTCGTCGACCTGTGGGACAATCGCATTCGGCAGGTGAATCTCGACAGCCTGGCGGCAGGCAACGACTGTGCGGCTTGCAAGCGGGGCGAGTACCCATGGCTTGATGGCCAACGAGCCGGCCACACCGCCGTGCTTTGTGGGCGAAACGCCGTGCAGCTCAGCCCGCCGGACCGCTCGGGCGTAGGGCTGGCGGCGCTGGCCGACAAGCTTCAAGGCGTCGGCCGCGTGACGCACAACAAATACCTGTTGCGGCTGGCGGTCGACGAGTTTCTGCTGACCGTCTTCCCCGACGGCCGCGCCATCATCGGCGGCACCGACGACATCGCCACTGCCCGCACCGTGTACGCGAAGTACATCGGGGCTTGAGCGGTAGTGCCCGTTTCAGTCTTTGCGAGCCTCTGGTTCGTCCTCAGGCTTGCCGGCGTGCCGCGCCGCCAACATTTTTAATTTGGATTCCTCGTGATGAGGTGAATAGCCCAGGATTCTGCCATTGGCGGTTATGACGAAGAAGAGATTCTTGTGGATGCCGCCGAGCTTTGGGAATGGCTTTGCGATGTCGAACGGCACGTCATCGGGCTTCGTCCAAGGAACGCCGCGGCGACTCTCGACGACCAAAATGGACTGCGCCTCGGTGCCGTTCGGATCGTCGATCACCATGCCACGGTCGCCGGCGAACAGGGTGTCGGCACCCCTGAGCACGAAATAACAAGTGTCGACGCTGTCAGGCGCTTCTTCGGGTGCGCGAAAGACATCAGGCGCTTGCTCCAAGAGCTTGGAATTGTGCGGACTGTCCCACGGCTCGTTGAGTCGATACTGACGGTAAAGGTCCGATTCGTCGAGGAACGGCAACAGCGCGACGCGCCAGCTATGGGGCGTCTTTCCATCGGGCCCGATGATGACCGCCGGAGGAAGCTGTCCATTGACGCCGAGATAGCCGTACATTCCCAGTGCGATAGCGTTCAGCTTGTGCGCCGTTGCGATAAACAGAAGCTCGGCTCGGCTTTTTTCATCAATTCGTAGAGTCGTCTCGAAGAAGTGCGTTGGCAGCGCAACCAGTTTTCGGCAAGTCTCCACGTCGAATCGCGCTTGCGTGGCGATTTCAATCTGGCGTGCGTGCCGATCGACTTTTGCGTTCGCCAGAAGCTCATTGGAGAACGGAACGACAGGGTCTGTCGTGAGTAGCGCCAGCGCCAATTGAAACGGATCCGTTCGAGACTTGATCGGTGACTCGATTCCATTTCGCAATGAATTGAGCGTGCTGATGGCGGCGGTCTCGAGATCCTGTGCCGCGGTCGCATCCGCCGCTTCGACGGTAACCCGCAACAACAGCCGATCATTAAAGTCGATGCTGGCGACCAAGGATCGGGTCGCGTTCCAGGACCTCAGGACGGCCGGATCGCCGCCGATAGGCAGTGCCCCTGTTGCCATCGTCGCAAGGGCGGAAGGGTCCGCCGCGAGCCACGCGGCCTTGGTCGACAACTCCGAGGTGTTTACCAACCAGGCGGGTGGCTTACGTCGCCGGTCCTGATTCTCCAGGTATTTGCGCAGGCCGGCCTCGTCATCCATGACAATTGCATCGCGGTCGACAGGCCACCACGCAATTCCTTTGCGAGATAATTGGTACATCCCACCGGCAAACTTACGAGTGTCCGAGCCCGCAAGTCCTCCCCACTTTATCGTCTCATCCGTAATCGTATCGCGGGTCCGAAACACGACTCGCGCGCGTCGGTCTGCGATCGAGCGGACCGTGAGCATCACGGTCATGTCGCGGACGCGATGCGCGGGTATACCATACCACTCGCGATAACCGGGGTTTGACTTGATTGCCTCGTAAATCGGTCTTGTTGGAGGATTGCGCGCGAGTTTCTCGAACGAAACTTGCACGACAAGCGAACAATCATCCGGTAGAAACTGGGCGAACCACGGCTCGTCCGGCGGCTTCCAATCACTATTGCCTGCTGCGCCTGCGGCCGCTTCCGGCGGTTCGTCGGCATTCAGGCGGCTCGGCGTGCCGCCGTTGATCCATCCGGTGAAAGCGATCAGCGCAGCGAATTGCGCGAGTTGGCCGCGAAATGCGAATGCTTGGCAGCTCATTGGTATCGCTCAAATGGGGGTTGATGAATCCCCCTTGGTGATAGCTCAAACCTTGCACGATTGCAATGCTGCGGTCGTTTTTGGAGCAGTCTTGTTCGAATGCCTGACTTCGATCAACTCACCGCCCCGGCGCGGCGCATGGTCGCGGCTTCCATGATGCACTGTTCGCTGGCGTCGGCACGCGTGAATTCGCCGGTTTGGCGACCTTCGCACAGCACCAGAATGCGGTCGCACAGCGTTAAGAGCTCGGGCAGCTCGCTCGACGTGACGATGATGCCCAGGCCGGCGCGGCAGAGCTGATCCATCAGGCGATAGAGCTCCGCCTTTGCGCCCACGTCGATGCCGCGGGTAGGATCGTCGAGCAAGAGCACTTTGGGTTCGGTGCGCAGCCAGCGACCGATGATCGCTTTCTGCTGGTTGCCGCCGCTTAAGCTCGTGATCGCGGCATCGATGCCAGCTGTTTTCACGCCAAGTTGCGCCACGGTGCGAGTCGCCTGCTCGGATTCGCGGCGGCGGTTGAGCAATCCATGGCTCAGGCACTGCCGCAACGTGCAGAGCGTGATGTTGTGCCCCAGGCTCATTTGATCGAAGAGTCCCAGTCGCTTTCGATCTTCGGTCACTAGCGCCATACCCGCGCGACACGCGTCGGCCGGATGGGCGAACGCCACGAGCTGGTCATCCAGCACCACGCGGCCCGAGGGAGCTTCGCTGGCGGCGCCGAACAGACATTCCAGCAATTCGGTGCGGCCCGCGCCCATCAAGCCCGCGATGCCGAGGATCTCTCCGCGGCGCAGCTCGAAGGATACGTTTTCCAAGCGCCACTGACGCGCGTGCCCCGGCCAGCGGAGCCACAGATTCTCGACGGCCAGCACCACGTTGCCCGGCTGCCGCGGCCGCGATAGATCCGTCTCTTCGATTTCGCGCCCGACCATCAGATGCGTCACTTGGCGCGGATTGGTGTCTAGGGTCGGCAGCACTTCGACCAGGCGGCCGTCGCGCAGCACGGCGATGCGGTCGGCCAGCCGAAATACCTCGTCCAGTTTGTGCGAAATATAGAGCACCGTGACGCCGCGAGATCGCAATCGTTGGATAACGCGAAACAGCCGCGCCACCTCCGACTCGGTCAGCGCGCTCGTCGGTTCGTCCATGATCAAAATATCGGTCTCGTGCGACAACGCTTTGGCGATCTCGATCAACTGCTGATCTCCGACCCGCAGCACGCCCGCCGGGCTGTCCGGCGCGATCTGGCATTCGAGCTGCTCGAGCAGTTCGGCCGCGCGGCGATCCATGGCACGCTGATCCAGCAAGCGCCAGCGGGTGCGCAGTTCGCGGCCCAGAAAAATATTGGCCGCGGCGGAGAGCTCCTCGACCAGGTTCAGCTCCTGGTGAATGATGCTCACGCCGGCGCGTTCGGCGTCGCGTGTGCCGGCGAATTGCACACGCTGGCCGCGTAGCAGGACTTCGCCATCGTAGTCCGCGATTACGCCGGAGAGGATTTTCATCAGCGTGCTCTTGCCGGCGCCGTTTTCGCCGACGATCGCCAGGCATTCGCCGCGGCGAATGTCGAGCGACACGCCGGCCAGCGCGCGCACGCCGGGATATTGCTTCGAAACTTGGCGAACCGAGATGAGCGGTGCGTCGATCATGGCCATTCCACACTCGTTGTCACGAGCCGGACCCCGCGCCGGGCCGGGCGGCACGGCGCTGCACCAGCGCGATGAGTCCCAAACCCAGCAGCGTGGTCATCGACACCACGCCGCCGGCATTGCGCCCCACCATGATCGTGGCGATCGTGCCGGCCAGGAGCGCCAGGATGCCAATCGCCATGACGCCCAGTGCGCCGGGAAAGAACTGCTTGCCCGCGCCGCGGCCGGCCTGGCGCAATTCGTTGAACGCCACGGCCAGCACGACCAGGAATCCCACGATCATGCCCTGGTAGTCGTCGGCGCCGACCTTGACGATCTTGGCCACTGCGTCAATCACTACCCGCAGGAAGAGCACACCCAGCATCGTGCCGGGAATCAAACCGACGCCGCCTTGCAAGCTGCATCCCCCGACCACGGCCGCGGCGATGGCGTTGAGCTCATAACCGAGGCCCTGCACTTGCGGCGCCGCGGTGCCGACTTCGGCGGTATAGAGAATGCCGGCGATCGAGGCCGTCATGGCGCCGGCGCAATACGCCAACCATTTGAGCTGGTCGGTGCGAATGCCGCTGAGTCGCGCCGCCGCCTCGTTGCCCCCCATGGCATACAAATGCCGGCCGACCACCGTGCGGCTCATCAGCACCCAAGCCAGCGCGCTGAGTGCGAGGAATATGCAGAGCGGAATCCACCACGTGCTGCCGAGCTTGCTGAACGAGGGATCGAAGATATAAATCTGCGTGGTCTTTCCTGTGGGCGTGAGCGTGGCGGTCACCTCCTGCACGAACACCCGCGCCAAGCTACGCAGCCCGACCAGCGAGGCTAGCGTGGCTACGAATGGCGGAAGGCCAATCACGGTGATCAGCCAGGCGTGCAGCGTGCCGATCAAGAAGCCCACGGCCAGTGTGCCGGCAATGGCCGCGGCGAAGATGCCGCCGCTCAGGCGACTCGTGTCGGGCGCGCCGTTGGCGTCCAACGGCGCCAACGCCAGCATGATCGCCGCGCACATTGCGCCGCTAAAGGCGATCACCGCGCCACTGGAAAGATCGATGCCGCCGGAGATGATGACGATGGCAGCGCCCAGCGCGAACACGCCCAACAGCGACGTTTGCCGCAAGATCTCCTGGGCGTTTTGCAGCGGTTTGTCTCGATAGGCATCGCTGAAAACGGTCGTGGCAAGCACGACTGCCACCACGGCCAACAGCAGTCCTAATTCGCTCGAATGTTGGCGCGCCAGGCGACCCAACCCATTGCTCTGGCCGTCCCCAGCGTCGCTCATGACCCGGTGAGGTTATGCTCGGATAACCACTTTTTGAAGTCGCTCAAGGAAATGAATTCCGTTTCGGGAGCAAACATCTCCTTCGCCAGCGGCGAGCCGGAGTCAGGGTGCACTACGCGCAATCCCGTTGTCAGATTGTCGCCGTCGGCCGTGGCGAAGTCCTTCGTCTCGGGGTCATAGGCCGGCAACATCTCGTGAATGGTCTGGTGATCGTCGGTAACGAGCGCTTTCAAGAGCCGCGTGCCTTGGTATCCCATTTCATAGGGGTTCTGCACGACCATGGCGTCGATCTTGCCCTCGGTCATGTCGGCCACAGCCTTGGGCGCCGCGTCGAACACGACCACGGTAGTCTTATCGCGCAGATTGCGTTGGTCGACCACCTCGACGATCGCGTGGGCGTTGTACGCCCAGATGCCCACCAGTACGTTCAGGTCGGGATTCCGGTCAAGCGCGTCTTTCACATTCTTTAGCGCCACGCTCAGGTCCATGTCGTCGCCGAGGTTTTCCATTTGTGTGAACTTCTCGCCGGCGCCGGTGGCAAAGCCGTCGATGCGTTCGATCGCGTTGGCGGCCCCCTTGAGGCCGACGAAGGTGGCGTACTTGCCACCCTGCGGGCGAATGCCGGCAGCCGCCTTTCCCAACTCCTGCCCGCCCACGACATTGTCGGTGCCCAAATAGGCAAACCGCGCCGCGCGATTCGCGTCGCGCGCCACGTCGGAATCGATGGCGATCACCTCGATGCCGGCCTGTCGACAGGCTTTCATGGCGTTCGCGATGGCCACGTTCTGCGAATCGGTGACGCTCACTGCCACCGCCGCGATGTCCGACTGATTGGCGTATTGGCGCAGTCGATCGACTTGCCCTTTGGGCGTGCCGTCGTTCACGTCCATTACGGTCTGCAAGCCGACGTCAGCCAGCTTGAAGTCGCGTTCGGCATCCTGCATGCCGGCGCGCATCGCGTCCCAAAACGGATCGGCGCCGTTGGTCAGCAGGATAATGCGCTTGGTGGCCGGACCGCTGCTGCCGGCATCGCAGCCGACCAGCGCCAGCGCTGCAAAAGTGCAAACCACCCAACCGTACGACACGAGTCTGCGCATCGACAACTCCAGCGTCACGCCTAGTACCAGAGCAGAGCAGTCCAACGACGGCGCGAGTGCGGCGGACTACGAGTCGGTTGTGTTAGCAGCAGGTTCTTCCGGCGCCTTTTTGTCGACAGGCTTGCAACCCGCCAACGTGCCACAGCAAATTACGGCCAACATCAACCAGGCGACGCTCGTCTTCAAACTCATGTCCGTCCCTTCCATTTACTCGTTCGCAAGTAACGCGATCCATTTTGACCGCTCGAAAAGTCAAATTCTAAAACGCCCGTTGGCCGCTCGCAAGTGCCGCCAGCGGCGGCGGGCTGCGGTTGCCCGCAGTACGGGCGATTGCGAACTTGAAGGTTTCTCGCCGGAATTCGTGATTCAGCACCATTCAACTCCGCATGCCCTGCCGACCGATGCATTCGGTATCCCTCCCTTCGTGCGCACGGTTCCCTCCTCGCGCTCTTCTTTGCGTCCCCTCCTCGCATGCCGTCGACCACGTCCGTAACTCACAAATCTGATCGTGCTGCGCGCCCCATCGACTGCGCCGCGGGCCGCTTGGGCTCGTGGGAGCTCGTGCAGTTAGTGGGCGAAGGGCAGCTCGCCAGCGTCTATGCCGCCCGACCCGCCGGCGCTGCCGGTGCCGCTTGTTATGCGGTCAAAGTGCTGCGCCCCGACTGGCAGCACGACCCGCGCGGCCTGGCCATCCTGGCCCGCGAAGTCCACGCAAGCCGCAAAGTCGCCGGCCCGCATTTGGTGCCGATCTTGGCTGCCGAATTGAGCCAGCCGCCGTATTTCCTGGCGATGCCCTTGCTGGATGGCGTCACATTGTGCGACCGCATGCAGTTGCCGCCGCCGCTGGACTTGCCCGAGGTAGCGTGGATCGGCCGGCAGGTGGCCGAAGCGCTCGATACATTGCACGCGGCCGGTTGGATGCACGCGGACGTCAAGCCATCGAATTTGTTTGTCTCGCGCACCGGGCACGTCACTCTGATCGACTTGGGATTTGCCCGCTCCACCAGCGAGCGCGGCTCGATCGCCGACCGGCCGGTGCTGGGCACGCTCAACTACATGGCCCCCGAAGTGCTCTACTCGTCCGTGGGCGGCGACATCCGCAGCGATGTTTACAGTCTGGGCGTGACGCTGTTCGAAATGCTCACCGGCCATTTGCCGTTCGATTCCGACGACGTGGCCGAGCTGGCCGCGCAGCATCGCCAAGAACTACCCAGCGACGTTCGCAGATTGGCGCCGCACGTTCCCACCCGCGCCGCGCGGCTGGTGCACCAGATGCTGGCCAAAGAGCCACTCCGCCGCCCACTGCCGCAGGATGTGATCCAACGCCTCGTGCAGATCGAAATCGAAACGTTTGCCGAGCGCTATACGTTCACCGATGCCGCGTGA
>JBBDYK010000323.1:0-13068 GCA_040901665.1 Pirellulales bacterium
AAGGGAATGTTGAGCACCACCACCACCACGCTGCGCAGATCCTGCAGGAAGATCAAGATCATCAAGCCGGTCAGCACGGCGCCGATCAACCCCTCGGTCGCCACGCTATGGATCGAGTCGAGCACCGTTGGCGACTCGTCGAAGGCGTATTCGATGGAAATGTCTTCCGGCACGGCATCGCGAAAAACCGGCAACGAATTGCGGATGTCGGCCACGACGGCGAGCGTGGACGCGGTGTCCTTCTTGATGATGGGCAGGTAGACCGACTTCTTGCCGTTGACCAGCGCATAGCCATAGGTCACGTCGGTGCTGTCGGCGATCGTGGCTACGTCGCGCATATAGACGTTGCGTCCCATCCGCAACGGAATCTTGGCCATCTCCTGGATGTCGTTCACCAGCGCATTCGACGGCACCATCGGCATCTGGTCGCGGATGTAAACATTGCCTGCCGGAATGATGACGTTGCCGGTCATCAGACAATTGACGACGTCCTGCGGCGTGAGGTTGTAGGATTGCAGCTTCTGCGGATCGACGCGCACGACGATGGTGCGCGCGTTCGGGCCGAACGGCGAGACGGCCACCGTGCCGGGCACGTTCTGTTGGACCAGCGGACGAATGATGTTTTGCGCGTAGTCCGCCACCATTCCCAGCGGCGTTTTCTTGCTCTCCAATACCAGGTAGCCGACCGGCACGCTCCCCTCGTCCAGGCGCATGATCATTGGCGGCAAGGTGCCCGGCGGCATGCGCGACATGGCGCGATTGGCCATGGCCACCACGGCCGCTTCGGCCACGCCCATGTCGGTGCCCGGGAAGAACGACAGCTTGACCAGCGCCACCTGCTGGATGCTGCGCGACTCGATCTCGCTGATGCCGTCTACGTACTGAAACAGCAGCTCGAACTGGTTGACGATGAGTCCTTCCATCTGCGCGGGACTCATGCCGCCATATTGCAAGAAGACGTAGATCCGCGGCTCGTTGAGCGACGGAAAGATCTCCACCTTCATGCGCGATAGCGCCAGCATTCCGCCGCCGACGAGCGCCAACACCGCCATCAAGGTGGTGATGGGGTGTCGCATGGCAAATGCGGTGGGATTCATGGCGCGAAAACCGGGGCGGGAGCGGGCGGGCGGACTGCTAGCAATGCGGGTGAAAAACCGTACGAGCCGAAATGCCCCGTGTCAATTTGCCGGGGTAGGGTAATTTGCCGAAGAATCTCGACGCGGTAATCTGCTCCGATTGCACCGGTTGTAGGAATTTTGCAAGCGACTCGCCGATGGGTCCGATACATCTCGATAGGGGGCACCTGCGCGCCTCTGGTGGATCGATATGCGCGGTTCGGAAGGCCTGGCATGGCGCGGCGAACGCGGAAACTCTCAATGCGAAGCGAACCGGCAACGGCGCCGCACGCCGGCAATCGGCCGGCTCGGTTGCGCTGCGTGTTGCGCAGCGCGCTGGTGTCGTTGCTGGTGGTCCTGACGCTGCGAGGCGCGGACGCTGAGGATGCAAGCCGCGGCGCTAGCTCGCGCCGCGTGCGCCGCTTGCCGCCGGTGGCCAGCGCGGTCGTGCCCGCTTCGTACCAAGCCGAGGCGGTGCCCACGCCCGAACCGAAGTCGTTCGACTTTGCTCCCTCGGCACTGGAGATGCCCGTGAGGCGACTGGGACCCGTGCTCACCGGGCCCGAGCTAAGCGAACCTGCGATGCAACCCACTTTGGAGCCGGCGCGACTGGCCGTCACCGACCTGCCCTTGCCGATCAATCTGGCGACGGCCCTGCGGCTGTCGGACGCCAGACCGCTGGTCGTGGCTGCCGCGCAAGCCCAGATTCAGATCGCTGCGGCCCAGCTCGAGAAAGCGCGTGTGCTGTGGCTGCCCGATATCAACGCCGGCAACGCCTACATCACGCACACCGGAGGCCAGCAATCCGTCACCGGTGGGCTGGTCGACACCAATACGAGTTTCCTTTATGCGGGCGGCAGCCTGGTGCTGCGCGTGGCCACGACGGACGCGATCTACTCGCCGTTGGCCGCGCGCCAGGAGCTGCGCGCTCGTGATGTTGGTTTGCAAACGGCGCGCAACGACGCGCTATTGGCAACGGCCGAGGCCTACTTCACCGTCCATCAGGCGCGCGGCTCGTACGCTGCGATGAGCGACGCCGTGCAGAAGGGCATACACCTGGTCAACCACATCGAGCACCTTTCCAAGGGCCTGACGCCGCGCGACGAGATCTATCGCGCGCGGACGCTGCTGGCCGAGCTCGAACAGGCGGCCGCCACGGCCCAGCAGGAGTGGCGCGTGGCCAGCGCGCAACTGACCCGCGTGCTGCGCTTGAACCCCGAGGCGGTCGTCGTTCCGCTCGAGCCCGACCACTTGCAGGTGAGCCTGGTTTCGCAGTCCGCGGCGCTCGACGAATTGATTCCGCTGGGACTGCGCAACCGGCCCGAGTTGGCTTCGCACCGGGCCGTGGTCGAGGCGACGCTGGCGCGACTCAAGCAGGAGCGCATGCGTCCGCTGATTCCCAGCGTGCTGGTGACGGGCAACGGCACGCCGGATTTTCTGTTTCAAGGCGGCGTGTTCGGCACCGGCAGCGGCTCGCTCGACCAATGGGCGGGCCGCTCCGACGTCGGCGTGCAAGTGGTTTGGCAGGCCGAAAACCTGGGCTTTGGCAATCGAGCACTCATTCGCCAGCGCCGCGGACAAATGCAACTGGCCATGGTCGAGCTGTTCGAAGTGCAAGATCGCGTGGCGGCCGAAGTGACCCAGGCCAAGGCCGAGCTCGAATCCGCAGCCTTTCGCGCCGTACAAGCCGAGCGCGGACTGAAGGAAAGCCTGGCAACCTACAAGGGCAATCTGCGCGGACTCGGCCAGACCACGCGCTTCGGCGATCTGCTCACGCTGGTCAATCGGCCCCAGGAAGTCGTTGCCGCGCTCACGCAGTTGCAGCAAGCGTATCTGAATTACTATCGCTCGATCGCCGACACCAATCGGGCCCAGTTTCGTTTGTATTACTCGCTGGGATTTCCCTCGCAAATCCTGGCCTGTCAAACCCCGCCGGGCGAAGTCGAGCCGGTCGATACGATGCGACCCGGCTACCTGCCGGCCGTGCGTCATTGCCCGCCGTGCAACTACTGTCGCTGAGTTCCCACGCGCTGCTCGCAGGTGTGCGAAAACCGCGTGATCTTTCGCCGCCGGCCGACTATCATGACCACTGCCCGGCTCGAATCCGCGCTGGGGCTCGATTGATTGGTCCAATTCCAGGCGAGCTCGGACATGATGCGTGTGACGTGGAACAGTTGGCGGTTGCTGCTGGTGGCGCTACTGCTCGCAATCAGCACCATGCCAACGGCTCGCGCGGCCGACGTGCGCGTGTTGTTTCTCGGCGATGCGGGTCACCACCAGCCTCGGCCGCGTTTCGAGCAGTTGCAGCCGGTAATGGCGGCGCGCGGCATTGATCTGGTCTACACCGATAAGTTGTCTGATCTGAACGCCGAGAAACTGGCCAAGTTCGACGCCGTGCTGCTGTACGCGAACATCGACCGGATCGAGCCGGCGCCGGCGCAGGCCTTGCTCGACTACGTGGCCGGCGGCGGCGGCTTCGTGCCGTTGCACTGCGCCTCGTATTGCTTTCGCAATTCGGCGGAGTTGGTGCAGTTGATGGGCGCGCAGTTCGAGCGGCATGGAACGGGCGTGTTTCGCACCGAGATTGCCGGGGCTGATCATCCGCTGATGAAGGGCTTTGGCGGCTTCGAGAGTTGGGACGAGACCTATGTCCATCGCTTGCACAACGAAAAAGAGCGCACCGTGCTCGAGTACCGGGTCGACGCCGAAGGACGCGAGCCCTGGACCTGGGTTCGCACGCACGGTAAGGGGCGCGTGTTCTACACGGCCTGGGGCCACGACGAGCGCACCTGGGGCAATGCCGGTTTTCAGAATCTCGTCGAGCGCGGCATCCGCTGGGCAGCCGGCAAGGATCCCGCCGTCGTGCCCGATTTCATGTCCCAGAGCCCCTTCACTATCCCGCGGATGACGCCGCTGCGCCAGGACGTCGCGCCCTTCGAATATGTCGACGTGGGCGCGAAGATTCCCAACTATGTCCCCGCGAAGAAATGGGGCGAGCAAGCCGAACCGCACACCAGGATGCAAAAGCCGCTGCCGGCGGCGGAATCGATCAAGCATCTGGTCGTGCCCGAGGGATTTCACGTGGAACTGTTTGCCGCCGAACCTGACTTGGGCGGCAAGCCGATCGCCATGAATTGGGACGAGCGTGGGCGGCTGCTGGTGGCCGAGACGTACGACTATCCGAACGAGCTGCAACCGTCCGGCCAGGGACGCGACCGGCTGCGCATTTGCGAAGACACCGATGGCGACGGCCGCGCCGACAAGTTTACCGTCTTCGCGGAGAAGCTCAGCATCCCCACGGCCGTGTTGGCCTGTCGTGGCGGTGTGCTCGTGCAGGACGGCGCCGAGACCGTCTTTCTCCAGGATACCGATGGCGACGACCGCGCCGACCAGCGCCACGTGCTGATCACCGGTTGGGGCATCAAAGACACGCACGGCGGAGTGAGCAACTTTCGCTATGGCCTGGACAACTGGATCTGGGCCATGCAGGGTTACAACCGCTCGCAGCCGGTCGTCAACGGCAAGCCGCTGCAAGAATTCCGCAACGGCTTCTTTCGCTTTCGCCTCGACAACAGCGATCCGCCGAAGGTCACCGAACTGGAATTCCTGCGCTCCACGAACAACAACACCTGGGGGTTGGGTCTGAGCGAAGAGGGGTTGGCGTTCGGCTCCACGGCCAACCACAATCCCAGCGTGTACCTGCCCATTCCCAACCGCTATTACGAGCGCGTGCGCGGTTGGACTCCGTCGCTCGAGCTGGGCACGATCGCCGATACGCACTTGTTCAAGCCCATCACCGACAAGGTGCGCCAAGTCGATCACTTCGGCGGATACACGGCCGGCGCCGGGCACGCGCTGTACACGGCGCGCCAGTATCCCCAGCAATACTGGAATCGCACGGCGTTCGTCAACGGACCGACGGGGCACCTGGTGGGCACGTTCGTGCTCACGCCCGACGGCAGCGACTTTCGCTCGACCAGCCCATTCAATTTGCTGGCGAGCGACGACGAGTGGACCGCGCCGATCATGGCCGAGGTCGGCCCCGACGGCAACGTTTGGGTGATCGACTGGTACAACTACATCGTGCAGCACAATCCCACGCCGCGCGGTTTCGAGACCGGCAAAGGAGCGGCCTATGAGACGGATCTGCGCGACAAGAAGCACGGCCGCATCTACCGAGTCGTTTACGACCTGGCCAAGCCGGCCGCTCTCGTGTCGCTGGCCGATGCCTCGCCCGAGCAACTCGTCGCCGCACTTGCGCACCCCACCATGCTTTGGCGTTTGCAGGCTCAGCGCTTGTTGGTCGAACAACAGCGCGTGGAAATGCTGCCAGCGCTGGTAACATTGGCGGCCGATACGAGCGTCGACCCCGTTGGGTTGAACGTGGGCGCTATTCACGCACTGGCGACAATGGCCGGCTTGAACCTGCTCGATGGCTCGCACCCGGACGTAACGGCGGCTGCGATCGCCGCGCTTAAGCATCGATCGGCGGGCGTCCGCCGCAACGCCGCGGCGCTGCTGCCGCCCAACGCTGTTTCAACCGATGCGCTCTTGGCCGCAGGCGTGCTGCAAGACTCCGACGCTCAAGTGCGGCTGGCGGCGATGTTGGCGCTGGCCGACTTGCCGCCCACCGCTGCCGCCGGCGAGCAGTTGGTCGCGGCGATGCTGCGCCCCGAGAACACAACGGATCGCTGGATACCCGAGGCAGCCATTTGCGCCGCGGCGAAGCAGGTTGACGCATTTCTGCTGGCCGCGATCCGCGTCCCACAACCGCCGGAGAAGTTCACTCAGACGGTTACGATCGTGGCAGAGCATGTCGCCCGCGAAGCTCGCGTCGAGGCATTGCCGCCGTTGCTCGCGGCGCTGCCTGGCACGCCACCTTCGATGACCAGCGCCGTGCTGAGGGGTCTGGCCCAGGGCTGGCCGGCGGACAAAACTGTGCCGGACTCCGTTGCACTGGCGTCTGCCGTCGAGCGCCTGTTGCCGGGCATGAAACTGGGCGAACGAGCGCTCCTGCTGCGCTTCGCACAACGGCTGGGCATCGCCGGCGTCGACGTTGAACTCAACCGCGTGCGGAGCGAACTGCTCGCGCAGTTGGACGACGCGTCGCGCGACGATGACGAGCGATTGTCCGCGGCGCGCGATCTGGTTGACCTGTCGCCGGCCGACGACCGAACGGTCGAGACGGTTTTGGACCGTGTAACGCCGCGGACGCCGCCTTCACTAGCCGTTGGACTGTTGCGTGCGCTCGACCGTAGCGAGTCGTCGCAGCTTGGTTCGTTAGCGGTTGCCCGCTTTGGCCGACTGTCGCCGGCCAACCGCACCGTGGCGATCTCGGTGCTCTTGGGCCGGCCACAATCGACCAAGGCCCTGCTCGATGGTCTGAGTGTGCAGCAAGTGCAGCTCGGAGAACTCTCGCTCGACCAGAAGCAGATGCTCGCCGACCATCCGGACAAGAGTATTCGCGAGCGGGCGCGCGCCGTTCTGGCTGCCAGCGGAACGTTGCCCAGCGCCGACCGCAAACAGGTGCTCGAAGAGCTATTGCCGGTCGCGCGCGAGACGGGCGACGCGGCCGCCGGCAAGTTGGTGTTCAAGAAGCATTGCTCCAAGTGCCACGTGCACTCTGGCGAGGGTGAGCGTATCGGCCCGGAACTCACCGGCATGGCCGTCCATCCCAAGGAGGAATTGCTCGGGCACATCCTCGACCCCAGCCGCAGTGTCGAGGGCAATTTTCAAACCTACACGGTAGTCACTGTGGACGGGCGTTTGGTTAACGGCTTGCTGGCCAGCGAATCCAAGACGTCGCTGGAAATCCTGGATGCCGAAGCCAAGCGCACCACAGTGCTGCGCGAGGACGTCGAGGAACTGGTCCGCTCGACGAAGTCGCTGATGCCCGATGGATTGGAGAAGCAGGCCACGCGCGAAGAACTGCGCGATTTGCTCGAGTTTCTCACCGAGCGGGGACGGTTCCTGCCGCTCGATCTGTCGAAAGCGGCCACGATTTCCAGCGCCCTGGGGATGTTCAACGACAAGCGTAGCGGGGTCGAGCGGCTGGTGCTCGACGACTGGTCGCCGCGGACGGTCCGGGGAGTGCCGTTTCAGCTAATCGATCCCCGCGGAGGCCAGACGCCTAACGTGATCCTGCTGGAGGGCTCGCGAGGCGCCGTATGCCGCACCATGCCTCGCGGGGCCGAACTGCCCTGCCATGGCCCGGTGGGCGCCATTCACCTGCTCAGCGGCGTCAGCGGCTGGGGCTATCCGGCGACCGACGAGCGTACCGTGTCGCTAATCGTGCGGTTGCACTATGCGGACGGGACGAGCGAAGACCACCCCCTCGTCAATGGTGAGCATTTTGCCGATTATATCCGCCATGTGGACGTGCCCGGCTCCGAACTGGCGTTCCTGTTGCGCCAGCAGCAGATCCGCTACCTGGTCATCCGACCCCGCCGCGACGAATCGCTGGATCGCCTGGAATTCGTCAAGGGTCCCGATCCTACGGCGCCGGTCATCATGGCCGTGACGCTGGAATCGCCGAGCGGCGGGCAGGCCGATTAGCGGGCCACCGGCGCACAACCGACGCCGGGATCCACCCCGGCAACGGTGCGATGCCGATCGTCCCTTCACCGGGAATCGAATGCTGTTAGAATGGACCGACCATTGGCCCGCAGGCAGGTTTTTGTCCCGGCGGGCAATGGGTTTGTGCTAGGCTTTTTGTGCCTTGCATCGGCCTGCTCCCCCGACGGGAACGCGCCGCACTCGTGGCAGCCAGGACGGCGACGGCTCGCGTCCTCGTTTTCCGCACTGCATAACTCCAAGGGTACGCCAAAGCCGGCCCGCTCAGGTCCGATCGTTGCCTGCCGTCAGCGCCGACAGCCAGCCATCGGACCCTTGTTGCCGAAAGCGTTTCTGAGAGAACGTGAAGAGAAAACATCGCAAGCACGCACCGCGCAGCCGAAGCAACGGCCATCGCGGCAAGGAACCGGCCTGGGTCAGCCTGTCCGACGAAGAGTTGCTCAAATGCCGCGTGTGCGATCTCGGTCTTGAGATCGAAGGCACCGTGCTGGAAGAACGTATCGAGCGCCTGTACGAGGAGCTCGAATATCGCGGTTTAAGGTTCCGGCCGCACTTCTGGCTCTCCGACGAATGGTTTTCGCCCGACGGCGTACCCGGCGTGGCGATTCCGTTTTATCTGGCGCATCCGCGGCTGGCGGCGCTGGAGCGCAAGCAGTTGCTCGAAGTGGAAGGCGGCAGCGAGGACTGGTGCCTGCGCATCTTGCGTCACGAGACGGGGCACGCCGTCGACAGCGCCTACCGGCTGCATCGTCGCGAGCGCTATCGCAAGCTGTTCGGCAAGTTCACGCAGCCGTATCCCGAGTACTATCATCCCAAGCCGTACAGCAAGAATTACGTGTTACACTTGGAGCCGTCGTATGCCCAGGCGCATCCGGCCGAGGACTTTGCGGAGACCTTTGCAGTGTGGCTGAAGCCCCGTTCCACGTGGCGCGCCACTTACGACGGTTGGCCGGTGATCAAGAAGCTCGAATACGTCGCCGAGTTGATGGAAGAGATCCACGGCGCGCGGGCACTGGTGAACTCGCGCGAGCACGTTGACCCGCTGCGCAAACTGCGCAAGACGTTGGGCGAGCACTACGCCCAACGTCGCGAGTTGTATGGTTTTGCGTTGCCGAATCTGTACGATCAGCACTTGCGCAAGTTGTTCTCCGATGGTGATCTGGCGGCGGGACAACCATCGGCCGCGTCATTTTTGCGCAAGAACCGCAGCGAGCTGCGCAAAACGGTCGCCCATTGGACCGGCGAGTATCAGTATATTATCGACCAGGTGCTCGTCGAGATGATCGAGCGCTGCCGCGAATTGAACCTGCGGCTCGACCGACCCGTCGAACAGGCCCAGCGCGACGCCCTGGCGTTAGTAACGGTGCAAACGATGAATTACATTCATGGCGGACATCATCGGGTAGCCCTGTGACCAAGTCCAAGCGACGGCGGCGCTCGTACAAGAAAATGCGCATCATCGTGCTGGTCCACGAGGATCTCGTGCCTCCGGCCACGCTTGATGGCTACACCGAGAAAGAAATCCTCGAGTGGAAGAGCGAGTTCGACGTCATCACCACGTTGCGGGAAATGGGGCACGAAGTTCGTCCGCTGGGCGTCTCGGACGACCTCGGTAAGATCCGCAAGGAAATCGAGCAGTGGAAGCCGCATATCGCCTTCAACATGCTCGAAGAGTTCCACGGCATCGCCCTGTACGATCAGCACGTCGTCAGCTACTTGGAACTGCTGCGGCAGCCGTATACCGGCTGCAACCCGCGCGGCCTGATGCTGGCCCACGACAAGGCGCTGTGCAAGCAAATCCTGGCCTATCATCGCATTCTCACGCCCAAGTTCGTCGTCTATCCGATGAAGCGGACGGTCAAGCCGGTCAAGCGGCTCAGCTATCCCTTGGTGGTCAAGAGCGTCAGCGAAGAGGCCTCGCTCGGCATCTCCCAGGCGTCGATCGTCACGAGCGACGACAAGCTCAAGGACCGCGTCGAGTTCGTGCACCAGCACGTGCAGTCCGACGCGCTGGTCGAGGAGTACATCGAAGGACGCGAGCTGTACGTGGGCGTGCTGGGTAACCAGCGATTGCAAACCTTGCCAATCTGGGAGATGCAGTTCACCAAGTCGGGAGATCGCGTGCCGCTGATCGCCACGGCCAAAGTGAAATGGGACTACGAGTATCAGCAAAAGCTCGGCGTGCAAACCGCCCTCGCCGATGCCCTGCCCGACGGCGTGGAATCGGCCGTTCTCAAGCAGTGCGCCCGCACCTATCGCGCGCTGTTTCTGACCGGTTATGCCCGCATCGATCTGCGCTTGGCCGGAGACGGCCGGGCCTACGTGCTGGAAGCGAACCCGAACCCGAACCTGTCGTACGGCGAGGATCTCGCCGAAAGCGCCGAAGCGGTGGGCATCGGCTACGACAGCCTGCTCCATCGCATCATCACGCTGGGCCGCAGCTATAAGGCCGCCTGGCGCACGGAAACGTAGTCCCGCTCGGCCGCCAATCCCGCACGATCCGGTTTTGGTTGTTGAACTGCGGACGCGCCATCGGGGATAATGCTCTCGGCGCGGTTTAGTTTTCCGCGCACTCGCGCCGCTTGTTCGCAATCACCTTCGGATGCTCCTCGATGAAACGCATGCAATTCGTAATGGTGGGCGGATTTTTGGGGGCGGGAAAAACAACGACCATCGCCGCCCTGGCGCGTCGCTATCAGCAACAAGGACTGAAAGTGGGTATCGTCACCAACGATCAGGCGGCGGACCTGGTCGATACCCACGCATTGCGCTCGCAGGGCCATCTGGTTGGCGAAGTGGCGGGGGCCTGTTTCTGCTGCAACTTCAACGAGTTGCTCAGCACGGTCGACGGCTTGCAAGCGGAGGCCCAGCCCGACGTCGTGCTGGCCGAACCGGTCGGCAGTTGCACGGACCTGGTGGCCACGGTGGTGCAGCCGCTTGTGCAACTACACCAAGGGCAGTTCGACATCGCGCCCTACGGCGTGATCCTCAAGCCGAGCCACGGACTGCGGATCCTCAAGCCCAACGAGCGCTCCGGCTTCTCGCCCAAGGCGGCCTACATCTTTCGGAAGCAACTCGAAGAGGCCGATTGCATCCTGATCAACCGGATCGACGAATTATCGCCCGAACAGGCCGACGAGCTGGGCGCGCTGCTTACCGCTGAATTTCCGGCCACGCCGCAATTGCGTGTCTCGGCCCGGACAGAGGAAGGCTTCGACGCGCTGGCCGAGTTCCTCCAGCAGCGCGGATCGTTCGGCCGCCGCATCCTCGAAATGGATTACGACACGTATGCCGAGGGCGAGGCGGAGCTCGGCTGGCTCAACGCCAGTCTGAAAGTCTCGTCCCCGGCGCCGCTCGTGCTCGACGATCTGCTGTTGAACGTCATTCGCCGGCTCGCCGGCGGGCTGGCCAAGCGCGACGCCGAAACGGCCCATCTCAAGGTGATCGGACTTTGGGAAGGCTTCTTCGGCGTGGCCAACCTGGTGAGCAGCCAGTCGCAAGCCGAACTGTCGCTACCATCGAATTGCCAGGTGCGCGAAGCGAACGTGATCGTAAACGCCCGCGTGGCTCTCGATCCGGACGAGTTGGCGGCGGAAGTGCGCAGCGCGGTTGAAGCCGCCTGCGGCGCATGCGGCGCGCAGGCCGCCTGGAACGTCGTGCAGAGCTTTCGCCCCGGACGACCCGTGCCGACGCACCGTATGACCGCGGTGCTGTAGCATGTGCAAGGCGCCTTGCGGCCGCAGCCCGAATCGGAAACGCTAAGGGCATGGCCATACGTCTCTCGAACGTGCGCACCAACATCGACGAGCCGGAAACGGCGCTGGCCGAGCGTGCTGCGCGGGCCCTGAATGTGCTGCCGGCGGACATCGAGCGCTGGCGCATCTTGCGCAAAAGTCTCGATCTGCGCGACAAGTCGGATGTGTCGTACGTGTATTCTCTGGAAGTGACCTTGCCCGAGAGCGAGGCAAAGCTGGTGAAACATGCGTCTCGGCGATCCGCGCCCGTGACGGCTGAGTTGTTTCACGAGCCGCCGTTTGAAATGCCGCCGCCCGGCGACGAACCGCTACGCCAGCGTCCGCTCGTGGTCGGTTCCGGTCCGGCCGGCGCGTTTGCGGCCTACTTTCTGGCCGAGCAAGGCTATCGGCCGTTGGTGCTCGAACGTGGCCGGGCAGTGCGCGAGCGGATTGCCGACATGCGCGCCTTTGACGCCGGCGGACCGCACAACCCCGAGAGCAACTACTTGTTTGGCGAAGGGGGCGCGGGCACGTTCAGCGACGGCAAGCTCACCTGCCGAAACTCGGGTCCCGACGTGCGCCGCGTGCTGCAATTGTTTGCCGACTGCAAGGGGCATCCGTCGATCCTCTATGATCATCGGCCCCATTTGGGCAGCAACCGGCTGCCGGGAATCGTGAAGGAACTGCGGCGCCGCATCATCGAATTGGGCGGAGAATTCCACTTCGATTGCCGGTTGGAGGATCTCGAGCTGGCCGATGGCCGCGTGCGCGGCGCCGTCACGTCGTCGGGAAGCATGTCGACGTCGGTGCTGGTGTTGGCGATTGGGCACAGCGCCCGCGACACGTACGAGATGTTGCATCGCCGGGGCGTGCCGATCGAGCCCAAGCCGTTTCAAATCGGCGTGCGTGTCGAGCAGTCGCAGGAGCAGGTGAACCGCGTTCAATACGGCGCCACGCGACTGGAAGAGAAGCTGGGCGCGGCCGACTATACGATGGTCGCCCGCGGCCCAACCAACGTGTTCACGTTTTGCATGTGCGCCGGCGGCTACATCATGCCCAGCGTATCGGAGCCCGGTTCGTTCTGCACCAACGGCATGAGCCTTTCGCGGCGCGATTCGGAGTATGCCAACAGCGGACTGATGATCACGCTGGAGCCCGAGCACTTCGGCTCCAACCATGCGCTGGCCGGCATGATGCTGCAGCGTCGGTACGAACAGCGTGCTTTCGAGTTGGGTGGGGGAGACTATCGCTGCCCGATCCAGACACCGCGCGACTTTCTGGAACGCCGCGTGAGCGCGGGCAAGCTACATTCCAGCTATCCGCGCGAGCTTGTCGGCGCCAACCTGGCGGAGTTGGTTCCGCCCCCGGTAGTCGCAGCGCTCGATCGGGCGCTGCCGCTTTTGGACCGTCGTTGGCGGGGTGAATTCCTGCGAGACGCCACGCTTGTGGGCCCCGAGGCCCGCGGCAGCGCGCCGGTGCGCTTTCCGCGCGACGCGGTGACTCTCGAAAGCAGCGAAGTGCAAGGTCTATACCCGGTGGGCGAAGGCGCGGGCTATGCCGGTGGCATCGTCAGCGCGGCGCTCGACGGATTTCGCGCCGCCAAGGCCATTATCCGGCGGTTCGCACCGCTGGAGCGGCGGTAGCAA
>JBBDYK010000324.1:0-13061 GCA_040901665.1 Pirellulales bacterium
GAAAAGGTGGAACGCCTGGAAGGCAATATCGGCTACATCCAACTACGCGGATTTCATCCGGCCGAGCTAGGTGGCAAAGCCGCCGCCGAAGCCATGCAGGCCGTCGCGGATACGGATGCGCTCATCATCGATCTGTGCACCAACGGTGGCGGCGCTCCCAGCATGGTGGCGCTCGTGTGCAGCTATTTGTTCGGACCAGAGCCCGTACATCTCAACGATCTCTACTTTCGCCCCGACGATAGAACTCACCAGTGGTGGACGCTGCCCTACCTGCCCGGCGATCGTTATGTCGGCAAGCCGGTGTACGTATTAACCAGCGAGCGCACTTTTTCCGCAGCTGAGGAGTTTGCCTACAATCTGAAGAATCTGAAGCGCGCCACGATCGTAGGTGAAACCACGGGCGGTGGAGCGAATCCCGGCGGACGAAAACGGCTCGACGATCACTTCACGATGTTTCTGCCTTCTGGACGCGCAATCAATCCGATCACGAAAACGAATTGGGAAGGCACCGGCGTTACGCCCGACGTCGCCGTTCCCGCCGAACTCGCGCTCAAGGCAGCGCAGCTAGCCGCGCTCAAAGCGATCATCCCAGAGCATGAGGCACGACTTGAGGCGATGAGGAAATCCAGCCAAACGCTCGAGCACGAACTGGGCGAAGCGGGAAAGGATGCCAATTGACGAGTCAGCCGTTGCGCGTCGTCCCTCGCGCCATGCGGGCGAGCGACGCGAGCCGGGTGAGGGGCGAGCGGCGCACGAGTCGCTGCTGCTTCCGGCGCCACTGTCCCCTCACCCTGCTTGCTGCGCAAGCGCTCCCTCTCCCGCATGCGGAGAGGGGTTCATGCGCCCTCGAATCTTACACTTCCCCCAGCAGCGTCAGCCGCAACAGATTCAGCGCCGCTTTCCCCGCACGGGCCACCCAGATCGACGGATGCCCTAATAGCGACGCCGCTTTGACCGTCACCTTGTCCGGTCCGGCCAGCGCAAAGTGAAACGGCACGTCCGGGTTGCTAGCGCCTTCGTCCGGAAATGCACCAACCACCAGCGCATAGTCGGCGTCGCACTGTCGCCGCACTTGCGCAGCCAGCGCTTCGGCCACTTCGCGCGATGCCGGACCAAACTGCCCGACCAGGTCGCGCGATTCGCCCAACGATTGCACCAGCATCGCCGGACTGTGCAGTACCTGCCCGCCCAAATAGTGATGCTTGCCGGCCGCGGCCCGGCTCAGCCACTTGGCCACCGCGCCGGCCGTGCCCACTTCCACCGTCACCAGCGTACGCCCGGTCTGCTCCAACAGCCGCACAACGGCGTCCTCCAACTCGTCGTCCTCTTCCCCAAAGACCAGCGACCCCAGGCACTCGCGAATCGTGGCGGCCGTCGGCTCCATGGACATCCGGCACTCCTCGGGCGTGGCGCCCATCGCCGTGATTCGAAGCGTGATCGTGGCCGCGTGAACCGTGATGCCGACCGAAGGCTGCCGGCCACGGCGAATCAAGTCCGGCAACATCTGCTCCACGTGGCTCTCGCCGGCGCCGAAGCACTTGATCCGCCGATGACGGATCACCCGCGCCGCGCCGGTCAGCGAGGTTACCGCCGGCACGACCGTATGTGAAAACATCTCGAACATCTCGGCCGGCACGCCCGGCAAGGCAAACACGTGACACACGCCGCCACCGCTGCGAGCGATCTCCATCCAGATGCCCGGCGCGGTGCCGTTCTTGTTGTGAATGATCCGGCTCCCGTCGGGAAACAGGGCCTGCACGCGGTTCGATTCGGGCATGTCGCGCTTGAAGCGGGCAAACAGTCCAGCGATATAGTCGAGCGACGCCTGATCGAGCAGCAATGCCACGCCCGCCACCGCCGCCAGCGCCTCGCGCGTCAAATCGTCGGCCGTGGGACCCAATCCGCCGGTAGCCACCACCACGTCGGCGCGATCGATCGCCGCGCGGAACACGGCCACATTCGCATGCAAGTCGTCGGCCACGGTCGTGTGGTACATCACGCGCACGCCCAATTCGCCCAGCCGCTCGCTCAGCCACTGGCAGTTGGTGTCCAAACGCTGGCCGCTGGTCAATTCGTCGCCAATCGAAATCACTTCGGCAATCATGTCGGGCTTCCAAAGAATACGGATTACCTCGGGCACTATTGTGCCATGCAGCGACCAGCAGGCCAATTGGCTCCTCTTCAGGATCGCGTTGCGGCGAATCCGACCATCGGACGGAAACCTTGCCTGCGCCTGCTATACTTTCCACACAGGGGGCCCAACCATGACACGCGTTGAACTGCCCGTCGAGGGCATGACCTGCAACAACTGCGTCCGCCACGTGACCGAGGCGCTCGAAGCCGTGCCCGGCGTCACGCACGCCGAGGTCAGTCTCGAGAACAAACGCGCCGTGGTCGACGTCGATGACGGCGCGGCCGGGCGCGAGCAACTTGCCGCCGCCGTTCAAAAAGCCGGCTATCGCGTGCCCGAACCCGTCCCAATCGCGGCATCCGCAGCGCACTCGCCGCACGACGGCCATCATCAAGCCGAGCACGCGGCCGCGCACGACGAAACGCTGCTGCTCGACATCGAGGGCATGACCTGCGCCAGTTGCGTATCGCGCGTCGAGACGGCGCTTGCGCGCGTGCCCGGCGTGAAAGCCGCCCGGGCCAACCTGGCCACCAATCAGGCCGCCATCGACATGGGCGCGGACCACGTGCACGTCGACGACCTGGTCACTGCCGTCAAGCGCGCCGGCTACAAGGCCGTCTTGCCGTCCGACGACGAGCACGCCCACCATTCCGCCATGGTCGGCCAGCACGAGTTGATGCTGTGGCGCCGCCGGTTGATCGTCGGGGCCGTCCTCTTGGTGCCGCTGGTCGCTCCGCATCTGCTCGGCCTGGTCGGCGTGGAAGCTTTCCGGGGTGCGTGGCTCGGCTGGACGCAATTCGCCTGCGCCACCGTGTTGCAGGTCTACGTCGGCTGGCCGTTCTACATCGGCGCCTGGCGACGCGCCATTTACTACTCCACTAACATGGACACGCTGGTCGCCATTGGCACGCTGGCTGCCTACGGCGCGGGCGTTTATGGATTGTTTGCGCCCGTACACCACGCCGCGGCCGGCACGGCCGATCACTCCATGAGCCTGATGGACGCCGGATTGATCCTGACCTTCATCACGCTGGGCAAATACCTCGAAGCCCGGGCCAAGGGGCGCGCCTCGGCCGCAATCCGCAAGTTGCTCGACCTGGCGCCGCCCGTGGCCAACGTGCAACGCGACGGCCGCGTCGTCAGCGTGCCTCCCGCCGAAGTCGCGGTCGGCGAAACGCTGGTCGTGCGCCCCGGCGAAAAAGTGCCGCTCGACGCCGAGGTGCTCGCGGGCAACTCCAGCATGGACGAATCGTGGCTGACCGGCGAGTCGATTCCCGTCGACAAGGCACTGGGCGACAAGATTCTGGCCGGCACCATCAATGGGCAAGGATCGCTCACGGCGCGCGTCACGCAGCCGGCGGGCAAGACGGCACTGGCCCAAGTCGTCGAGCTGGTGCGCCGCGCGCAGGAATCGAAAACCGAAGTGCAACGTCTGGCCGATCAGGTGGTGGCCTGGTTCGTGCCCATCGTGCTGGTCATCGCCGCCGCCACGTTCTTGGTTTGGGGACTCGTGGCGGGCGCGTGGGTCACAGGATTGGCCGCCACCGTTGCGGTGCTGGTAGTCGCTTGTCCCTGCGCGCTGGGCCTGGCCACGCCCACGGCCATTCTTGTCGCCAGCGGTCGCGGTGCAGAGCAGGGCATTCTCATCAAGGAAGCCCACGCGCTGGAAATCGCCGGCCGCGTCACCACCGTGGTTTTGGACAAGACCGGCACCGTGACGTTGGGCAAACCACAGGTCACCACCATCTTGCCGGCCGAAGGCGTCTCAGCCGACGAACTGCTGGCCACGGCCGCCGCCGTCGAGCAGCACAGCCAGCACCCGCTGGCCGCATCGATCGTGCGGGCGGCCGCGGATCGCGGGCTCGCGCTGCCGCCGACAGACGCGCTGGAAGTAATTGCCGGCCAAGGTGTTGCGGCCAACGGCGCCGATGGCGACGTGCTGGTGGGCAACGAGCGGCTGCTGGCCGCGCGCAACGTCGATTTCCACGTCCACCAAGCCGCAATCGACAAGCTTCGCAGCGACGGACAGGCGCCGCTCTTGGTGGCAAATCGCGGGCGCTATCTGGGTCTGATTGCCGTCTCCGATCCCGTGGCGCCTCACAGCCGAGAGGCGATCGATCAACTCCATGCGCTGGGGATCAAGGTGCAGATGCTTTCGGGCGACCACCGCGCCATTGCCGAGCGCGTGGCGCGCGAGGTGGGCATCGACGCGGTCACCGCTGAAGTGCTGCCGGGCGAAAAGCAGACTCTCATCGAGCAACTTCGCGCACAAGGCCAGATCGTGGCCATGGTCGGCGACGGCATCAACGACGCGCCGGCCTTGGCCGCGGCCGACTTGGGCATCGCCATCGGCTCCGGTTCGGACATCGCCATGGAAACGGCCGAGATCGTCATCGCCGGCAACGATCTGCGCGGCGCGGCGCGCACCGTCGGGCTCGCCCGGGCCACGTTACGCACCATCAAGCAAAACCTGGTGTGGGCCTTTCTCTACAATGTGTTGTTGATTCCCGTCGCCGCCGGAGTGTTGATGCCGATCTGGGGCTTCCGTCTGCCGGGCGTGGCGGCGGCCGCGGCGATGGCGCTCTCCAGCGTGTCCGTCGTCGCCAACAGCTTGTTGCTGCGCGTGCGCAAGCTGCATTGAGCGCGCGGCGCATGCGATGCGCTTCGTTCGCGCGCGATCGATCATACGCACGCGCGCTTGATCGCACCGTGAAACTTCTGCAAAGAAAAACGACGAACTGTACTTGTCAATTCTTGCGCACTTCGTACATTGATACTTCAACCAAACGAGTTGGTTTGGTTTCATGGCAGTGGTTGCTCGCGCTGGCCGTCCCCAGCTCGGCTGCGAGAGAGACCGTGCCGGTAACACGATGTTAGGAGGACGTACGATGGCCAAGAAGAAGAAAGCTGCGAAGAAGGCTGCTGCCAAGGCCCCCAAGAAGAAGGCCAAGAAGAAGAAGTAGCTCGCCCCGGCGAGCTGCCTCGCAGCAGGTCGAATTTCGCCGCGAGTTTACCTGGGTTTACTTAGGTTTACTCGGGGCGAATCGATTCACGAATACCGACGAGAAAGGGGCATCCAAAACGTTTGGATGCCCCTATTGTCTTGCGCTACAGCTGGGCGTCGTTCGATTGAATCAAGTCGTTCGCTTAAATCATCTCACTGCCCTGACCGATGCCCCCCTCATCCGCTCTGCTTCAGTCGCTCGGAAACGGCACGGCCTCGTGATTCATTTGGGCCAAGGCATTGCGGGCGGCCCGTTGCTCCGCTTCCTTCTTGTTGCGACCCCAGGCCGCCTGAAAGCGCGAGTCCCCGATCTGCGCGGCGATCTTGAAGCATTTGCTGTGGTCCGGTCCCTTTTCGTCCAAGAGCAGGTAGGCCGGCGTCGAGCCGTTCTCGCGTTGCGACATCTGCTGCAACAGCGACTTGTAGTTGCCGCCCAGCTCGCCCGCCGCGGCCAATTCGATCTCCGGCTCCATGAATCGCTGGATGAATTCGCGCGCCGCCGGATCGCCGCCGTCCAGATAAATGGCCGCGGCCAGCGACTCGAACACGTCGGCCAGCACCGAGGGCGGCACCGTCGGGTGCATGGTCATGCCCTTGCCCAGGATCAGGAACTCCTGCATGCCCAGCGCTTCGCTGATCTTGGCGCAGGTTTGCCGGCTCACGACCACGCTCTTGATTTTCGTCAGGTCGCCTTCCAAATACTCGGGGTACAGCGTGTACAGAAGCTCGCAGACCACCGCCCCCAGAATGGCATCCCCCAGGAACTCCAGCCGCTCATTCGAGGCCAGCCGATGCTGGGCCCCCGAGGCATGAGTCAAAGCCGCACTGAGCAGCGTCTTGTCGCGGAACGTATAGCCAATACGTCGCTCGCACCGGGCCAATTCCGGCAGTAGTTCGTCCGGCGGCGGGGCAAAACGGAGCGTGTTCGACATGCGTCAAATCCTCGAGACTCTGGCGGTGGCGGCAGCCGGTCATCTGATCGTAACCCTAACCAAGACACCAGCTTTTGTCAATCTCGCTCGACCGTTCCCAGCCATCGACCCCGACGCCTCCAGTGCCGTTGCCGCGCTGGCCGCGCTGGCCGCCACCGCTAAGAATATACCCGAGCCTTTCCGGCAAGATCGTGCCCGCCCCGACGAAAAACTCCCGGCGTGAACCTGAATTGTATGGTTTGCGTAGGGACTTATGAGTTGCAATCCACTTGCCGGTCGTTTCCCATAAAGCACTCATCCGCTTACTACTTACTACAGCCAAGGAGGACTCCCATGTCCGTAGCTCCCTTACGAAAGCATCCTCGCCTTGCAGTCGCCACGGCCCTGCTCGTGGGCGTCGCTTCATTGGCCGCCTGGCAGCGCACCAGCGCCGTTGGCCAGGAATCCGAGACAGCGCCCAATCCCGCGGCGCCCAATCCCGCGGCTCTCGAGCATGCCAATATGCTCTCCGAGGCGTTCAACCACGCCGCCGAGGTGGCCATGCCCAGCGTCGTCACCATCTACAGCAAGGCCAAGTCGAAGGCCGTCTCGAACCCGTCGCGCGCCCCGGGACAGAATCCCTTCAAGGGCACGCCCTTCGAAGAGTTCTTCGAAGGACGCGATCCCGAGCAGTTCGGCCAACAAATGCCGCGAGAGGGCATGGGCTCCGGCGTCATCATCGATCGCTCCGGCATCGTGCTCACCAACAACCACGTGGTCGAAGGCGCCGATGAAGTTACCGTTCATCTGGCCGACGGCCGCGACTTCGAGGCCGAGAACATCAAGACCGACAAGCAGACCGACCTGGCCGTGTTGCAAATCAAAGGCGCCGGCACGCTGCCCGCCGCCACGCTGGGCGATTCCGACAAGCTCAAGATCGGCGATTGGGTGATGGCCATCGGCAACCCGTTCCAACTCGAGCAGACCGTCAGCGCCGGCATCATCAGCGGCAAGGGACGCGACCTGCCGTCGCGCACCCGCCCCGTGCGCACGCAATTCCTGCAAACCGACGCCGCGATCAATCCCGGTAACTCGGGCGGACCGCTGGTCGACTTGCACGGACACGTCATCGGCATCAACACGGCCATCGCCACCAACACCGGCACCTACTCCGGCATCGGTTTCGCCGTGCCGGTCAACGTCGCCAAGTGGGTCACCAACCAGTTGATCAACAAGGGCAAGGTCGAACGCGCTTATCTCGGCGTGGGCATCAAGCCGATCACCCCGGAAATGGCGCAAGCCTTTGGCACGCGACCGGGCGTAGGCGCCCTGGTAACCCAGGTGCACGCGAATACGCCGGCCGCTGAGGCGGGCTTCGCCGCCGGTGACATCGTCACCAAGTTCGACGGCGTCGCCATCAACGGCCCCGCCGAGTTGCAGCAACTGGTCGAGCGCGTCAACGTCGGCGACAAGCAAAACGTCGAGGTGCTGCGCGACGGCAAGACGCTGACCCTGAGCGTCGCTCCCAAGCCATTGCCCGAGGATGTGGTCTTCGCCTCGCAAGGCGGACCGTTGTCCGAGCAAGGCATCTCTCGCGACGAGGAGGTTTTCGAAGCGGGCGATTTGGGCTTGGAAGTGTCCGACCTGAACGCCGAGAAAGCGGCCGCGGTGGGCCTGCAGCCCAACGATGGCGTGCTGATTACCGCGGTAACGCCGAACTCCCCAGCTTCCGAGAAAGGCCTCCACGAAGGCATGGTCGTTCTCAAGGTCGGCAAACAATCCGTCAAGAACGTCGACGAGTTCAAGGCCGCCCTCAAGGACCACTCGCTGGAAAAGGGCATCCTGCTCTATGTCCACGCTCGCAACGGAAACGACTTCGTGTTGCTGAAGGAGTAACCTCCGCAGGGCCGTCGGCCTCGCACAGCGGCCTGCACGATCCGCCACCCAAGGAGTTGCCAAAAACGCCCGAGTCCGTTGCATGCTCGGCGTCTGGTAGCAAGGCCAGGGGCGTCCGGTTCAGTCCGGACGCCCCTTTTTTTGCGCATCGCCCACCGGGCGGACCTCTGCGGGCCGCCGCCCCGCTTGACCGCCCCCGGCGGCAGGCGAAGAATTGTCCACGGGCCGACCTCCCACCCTCGTCGACCTCGCAATGGAAGTTCCTTTTACATCGGCTGTCGACGACGTTCGTCCAGCCCCTGGCTCTGCCAGGGGATAGCTCAATCGCGTACATCGCCATCCGAGAATACAGCGCCGACGTCAGATCTCGATGGAAGCAGCCAACCGGTGAAGCACCCATGCCGGACCAACCGCGCATCGCTGTGGGGACGACGCAAGCCAAGTCCGACGGCACGGCCATGCTGTGGGCCCTGATGGACGTCTTCGAGACGGCCGGCGTCCGCGTGCAGCAGTTTCAATCGCGCGCGTATTTTCCGCCGCACGAAGCCGCCACGGCCATTACCGGCCAGTCCCCCCGCCATCTCGATAGCTGGCTGATGTGTCCCGACGTTTGTCGCGGCATTTTTCAGCGTGGCATGCGCGCCAGCGATCTGGCGCTGGTTGAAGGAACCTTCGTCGCGCAATCCGGCGGCACGCCAACCGGTGGCAGCCTGGAAACGCTCTGCCAGTGGCTCGATTTGCCGCGGCTGGCCATCGTCGACGTTCGACTGCTGACCGGCTGCTGCATGCCGGTGCGTCCCACGGGCGTGGCAGCGCTGCTGCTCGATGGCGTCGGCGACGTCCGCGAAGCTTGCCGCTGGCAGACTCATTTCGGGGCGCATTGGAACGTGCCGGTCCTCGGTTGGTTGCCCGCGCTGTCGGGCCTGCGAGATCAGATCGATCGCCTACCGTCGGGTGCGCGTCCGCACATGGATCTTTACCACGCGCTGGGTCAGCAGCTCGCCGCCCACCTGCAGACCGACCGACTCTGCCAACTCTGGGAGAATCGGCCCATGCCATCCGTCACGGCCTCCGACTGTCCGCTGCCCAAACGTTGCGCGCCGCAACGCGATCGGCCGTTGCAAGTCGCCGTGGCCTGCGACGAGTGCTTCGGCGGTTATTTCCCCGATACGCTCGACCTGCTCGAAGCCCGCGGCGCGGCGCTGTGCGACTTCTCGCCGTTGCGCGACGACCGCTTGCCGCCGGGAACGGACGTGGTGTACGTCGGCTGTGGCCATCCCGAGCTGTTCGCCCAGGCACTGGCAGGCAACGATTGCATGACGCTCTCGCTGAAGAGTCATCTCTGCTCCGGCCGGCGAATCTATGCCGAGTGCGGCGGTTTGGCCTATCTGGCCCACGAAATCGAGATGCCCGACGGCACGCGCTGGCCGATGGTAGGCGCTCTGAGCGTCACGGCGCGCTACAACGACACGCCCACGGCTCCCGAGGCAACAGAGCTGACCCTGCTGGCCGACACCTGGTTGGGCGAGTCGCCACAGCACTGGCGCGGCTACTTGAACCCGCACTGGACCATTGCTCCACACACCACCACCGAGCGCTCGGTGGCCGAAGGCGGACACGAGCTCGACGTAGTGCACTGCCACCAGGCCATCGGCAGCCGGATGTACGTCGACTTCGCCGCCCGGCAGGATTTGCTCGATCGCTTCTTCGAGCCCCATCACCTGCCGCCCCCCGCCGCGAACCTCACATGCCGCGGCGGGCTCTAAGTGTCCGCAGGCGTTGGCGTGAAAAAGCCACCGCTAGCGGGCCAGCACGGCGATTGGCATACTGATCCAGTCGTCCATGCTCCATCGTCCGTGCTTCTTCGTCCAGCCCCTGGCTCCGCCAGGGGATCGATTTGCCGATCCATCGAACGACGTACGCGATCGATCGACCACAGTAGTTTTTATTGCGAGTTCGACTAATCTGCGTACCAAGAATCCGCCGGCAAGGCCGGGGGCTGAACCATGACACTCCTCGGCGTCAATATCGATCACGTGGCCACCGTGCGCCAGGCGCGCCGCACGAACGAGCCTGATCCGGTTTGGGCCGCCACGCTCGCGGAGCTGGGCGGCGCCGACGGCATCACGATCCACCTCCGCGAGGATCGTCGCCACATTCAGGACCGCGACTTGCGCGTGCTCCGCGAAACGGTCACCGTCAAGCTGAACCTCGAGCTCGCCTCCGCGCCGGAAATCGTCGCCATCGCCTGCCAGTACCAGCCGCAGCAGGCCACGCTCGTGCCCGAGAAGCGCGAGGAAGTCACCACCGAGGGCGGACTCGACGTGGTGGCCAATCAAAAGCGCGTTAGCGAGGCCATGCAGCAACTGCGCGACGCCGGCATCTCGATCAGCCTGTTTCTCGATCCCGACGAACGTCAGATCGCAGCCGCCGCCAGGCTCGGCGCCCAAGCCGTCGAGCTGCACACCGGCGAGTACGCCCTGGCAATCGGCGAAGAAAAACAAACCGCCGAGCTGGCCAAGCTCACCACCGCGGCAAAGCACGTCCGCGACGCCGGCCTCATCCTCCACGCCGGCCACGGTCTCACCTATCGCAACGTCAAGCCCGTGGCGGCCATCCCCGCCATGAGCGAGCTCAACATCGGCCACAGCATCGTCGCCCGCGCCCTGATGGTCGGCTTCGAGCAAGCCGTGCGCGAAATGAAACGCCTGGTGTCGTAACGTTTGTAGCTGAATCCGCAAGAATTCAGCAGCATCACGACAAACCTCCATCACGCCCCCCAGCGTCACCACGATCCCCACGCCCAAGTTGCTGTCGACTGAAGGTCCAACCCCTAACGTCACTGAACATCGCCCAACGAAACGGAGTAATTGCCCTTCCGCCGCACCCTCCGCTATGATGCGACCTGCGCTACTGACATCCGCCATTCCATCGGATTCTCTCCCATGACCACCAAAGGCGAAGAATTCTCCGGCCTCAGCGTTGCGCTGGTCACGCCGTTTCGCGATGGCGCCGTCGACTACGACGCGCTGCGCAAGCAGGTCGATTTCCAAATCGCCGCCGGCACGGTCTGCCTCTGCCCGGTCGGCACGACGGGCGAGTCCCCCACGCTTTCGCACGATGAGCACGAGCGGGTCATCGCTTCGGTGGTCGAGTTCGCCGCCGGACGCATCAAGGTCATGCCCGGCACCGGCTCCAACAGCACGGCCGAAGCCCTGCGGCTGACGAAATTCGCCAAACAATCCGGCGCCGACGCGGCGTTGGTCGTCGCCCCCTATTACAACAAGCCCACGCAGGAAGGCTTCTACCGGCACTTTCTCGCCCTGGCCGAGGCCGTGGACCTTCCCATCTGCGTCTACAACATCCCCGGCCGCACGGGCAAGAACATCGAGCCCGAGACCATTGCCCGCATGGGCGAGCACCCCAACATCACCATGGTCAAGGAAGCCACCGGCTCGATGGACCAGGCCTCGCAAGTGATGGCACTCTCGAACCTGACCGTGCTATCGGGCGACGACAGTCTGACGTTACCGCTGATGGCCATCGGCGCTCGCGGCGTGATTTCGGTGGTGGGCAATATCGTCCCGCAGGACATGATCGAATTGGTCAAGGCTTTCGAGTCGGGCAACCAGGCCTCTGCGCTCAGCTGGCATCGCAAGTTGTTCCCGCTGTGCCGCGACATGCTGGGGCTGGCCACCAATCCGATTCCCGTCAAAGCCGCCATGCAAATGCTCGGCCGCGACACGGGCGAGCTGCGCATGCCCATGACCCCGCTCGACGGCCCCAGCGAAGCCAAGCTGCGCAAGACGCTGGGGCACTACGGGCTGCTGTAGCGCTCGCTCTCACCGAGCAAAGCAAATGCGATCCCTGCTTGGTGCGTAGCCATCTCGGTCCGGTTATGCGCATTACGCGGATTTTCTGCTGCGGCGCGGGCGAATCCAATGCGTCGTACCCAGGGGCGCCTACCGAGGCTCAACCCGCGTCCGGCCAGGTGATCGCATCGAGAAAACCTGCCGACGATCTGCAATTCGCCCTCCATTGACCAGCCGGAAGCCAGGCTTTTTTGACCTATAGTTCAGGCGACCAGGGGCAATTCAACGCAATTCGTGGGCTTATCCGGGATGTAACTCGACGATGCTATTGCCAGAGACTTGGTGGCTGCTGATTTTCGGCATTACGCTGGTAACCGCAGCGGCCGTAGGTGGATATTGGTTTGGTCGCAAGCGGCTGCGCCGCGCCCGGCCCCACGGCCAAGACCAGCGTACCGAGATCGAGCGCGCGCTGTCGGTGATCGAGGATCTGGAAGGCGTGGCCCAGCGACTACGCAAAGCCATTTCCCAGCACGGCGGCGCCACGCGCCGCTATGCGTCGCGCTTGTCGCGCTACGAGCGCGAGCCCATCTTCTCGCACCACGACCTCTGCGATCGCTCGGAAGAAATGCTCAAGCAGGCCAACCGGCTAACGGGTGAAATCTCCAACGCCTACGCCAATCTGCTGCAGCAAATGTCGCACTTGTCGACCTTTACCGAGTTGCGCACCGATCCGCTCACCGGCGCCGCGAATCGACAAGCGCTCGACGAAGCGCTAAGTGCGCTTTTGGCCGCGCAATCGCGGCACGCAATCCCGATTTCACTGGCCGTGGTGGACATCGATTTCTTCAAACAGCTCAACGACGCACGTTCGGTGCTGCAGGGCGACCGCGTGCTGGTCGAGCTGGTCGAAATGTTGCGCGCGATGATCCGCCCTTGCGACGTGCTGGCCCGCTATGGGGGCGAAAAATTCGTGATCGTGATGCCGCAAACCGAAGCATCGATCGCGGCCGACCGGCTGGAAGCCATCCGCCGTGCCGTGCAGGAAAAAATGGCCATCACGGTCAGCGCCGGCCTGGCGGCCTCGGCCCACGGCGACACGTGCGGTACCCTGTTTCATCGCGCCGAAAGCGCGCTATCCAAGGCCAAGGGCGCCGGCCGCAATTGCGTTTACCTGCACGAAGGCACTGCCGGGCACATCATTGGCACCCACGATCGGCCCGGCTAGCGACCCCGCGTAGCCGCAAAACCGGCTACGCGGTATCTCACGCTCGCCGAGCGCCGGTGGTTCCCGACGGTGGTCGACACGG
>JBBDYK010000325.1:0-13053 GCA_040901665.1 Pirellulales bacterium
GCATGGGGACATCTCTAATGGTGCCGATAGGGGTCATTTCTAATGGTGAATGACACGCGGCTCTGCCCACGTCGCCGTCCAATCGAGTCGCCTCCCAGTCAATCCGCAACCGATATGCATCCGATCACGTCGCCAGTCCTCGCTTCCCCACAAACTGGAGCGCCCGGCGCGGTCCTCGGCCTTCCGACGAACCTGCGACCTCACCGGGATGTCCTCCCCGTTGCACAAACGGACCCAGGCGGAATCGCGCCCCCGGCAGCGGATCGGCTTCGCCAGTTCGCCGTCGATACGCATTCTCACACCAATAGCAGGTCGACCCAAGGAGGTGCGGCGCATTGTGATTTCTTTCACAACCAAGCTTGCAACACGGCTTTACGTTCATGCACTTTTATTGAACAAATCGTGGAGTTTCGGTATGATGAGCCGGCATCGACAGGACCGGACAAGGTAAGGGAGGTACCAGGATCATGTCTACCTACTTCGTCCAGGAATGCCCAACGTGCGGTCGCACATTGCAGGTTTCCGTCGAGTATTTGGGCCGACAGGTCGTGTGCCAACATTGCCACGGACGCTTTGAAGCGTGCGACCCGGCCAGCACCCCCCATCGACACTTGTCGGACTCGGGCATCGATCTGCTGCGCCGCGCCGACCGCCTGCTGGAATCAGCCGGCGATCAGGACTCATACGGTCTCAAGTAGATCCTGACACGGCTGACAGGTGCGTTGCTAGTCACCGAGCGCCGCCAAGTCGTCGAAAAACCGCGGATAGGTCTTGGCGGTGCAGCCGGGGTCGTTGATCACTACGCCCGGTACTCTCAGTCCCACCAGCGCCAGGCTCATCGCCATTCGGTGGTCGTCATACGTGTCGATCGTCGCGGATTTGAGCGGGCGCGGCTGAATGCGCAGCCCATCGGGCTGCTCGACAACGACGGCGCCGAACTTGCGCAATTCTGTGGCTAGCGCCCCGATACGATCCGACTCCTTATGGCGGATGTGCGCTACCCCGCGGATGCTCGTTGGTCCGTCGGCGAACAGGGCAACCGCGGCCAACGTTTGCACGGTATCGCTGATCGCGTTCATATCGACGTCGATGCCCACGAGCGGCCCGCCTTCGACCGTGGTGGCGTCCGGCTCGTAGGTCACGCGGCAACCCATCTTGGCCAGGCAATCGCAAAACGCCACGTCTCCTTGCAGGCTGCCGCGCGATAGCCCTTCGACGCGCACGCGCCCACCGGCGATGGCGGCCGCTGCCCAGAAATAGCTGGCCGCCGAGGCATCCGGCTCGATCTCGTAGGTCCGCGCCGTGTATCCGGTGCGCGAGATTTCGAATCGCGCCAGGTCGTCTCCGTGTGAAACGTTGGCGCCGAAAGCTGCCATCACGGCGACCGTCATCCGTGCATACGGCTGCGACACCAGCGACCCCTCAATGGCGATCTCCACCGGCGCGTCGGCCTTTCCGCCGGCGCAAGGCGCCACGAGCAACAGCGCCGTCAGGAACTGGCTCGAAACGTCGCCGCGGATGCGTGCGCGATCGAGTGCGATACCGCCTGCGCGAACCATCACCGGCGGGCAGCCGGTGCCGTTCTCGCTGCCGGCATCCACGCCGATGGACGCCAGTGCGTCGAGCAAGTCCTGAATGGGACGCTCGTGCATGCGCGGCGTGCCGTGCAATCGGTAAATGCCGTGCCCGAGCGCCACGAGCGCCGTCAGGAATCGCACCGTAGTCCCGCTATTGGCGATATACAAATCGGCGAATTTCTGTGGAATCGTGCCGGCTTGTCCGGCAACGACCAGCGTCTGGCCGTCGCACTCTTTCTCGATTGCAATGCCCAGCGCGCGCAGCGCATCGATCATCACTTGAGTGTCTTCGCTGGCCAACGCACCCCTCAGCGTTGAAGTTCCCCGGGCCAGTGCGGCGCAAACCAGCGCGCGGTTGGTCAGGCTTTTCGAGCCGGGCGGACGCACCGCGGCATCGAGGGGCGCACGCCAGGGTTTGATTTCAATGCTCTGGGTCACAGTCGTGAGCCCTGTTTGGCGGACGAGGTAAGTTGGCAACCTTGCCCAGCGGCAAGCGGCGCTCGGCTAGCGCTCGGCGATCTTCCATAGGTGCTTGTCGCTGCGCACGTACAGGGCGCCCGCCGAGATCGCGGGCGACGCCTGGATCGGCCCCTCCAACTTGCCCTTGCCGATGATTTTTGCCTGGCCATCTTCGCGCAATTCGACAACCTGGCCTGCGCCGTCCTGATTGATTGCATAGAGTCGGTTGCCGGCCAGGACGGGCGTGCCCCAGAAGGCACCTTCCAGGCGGACGCGACCGACGATGGCGCCATCGGAGGCAGCGGCGCTCGTCAGCACGCCGGCGCGATTAACCATGTGCAGCCGGCCGTTGGACAGCAGCATGCTGGCCGCGCCGGGTTGCAATCGCGATTCGTTCCACACCACCTCCGGCGCGGCCGTCGAGCCGGGCCGAATCGCGGTGGTTCCCTTGGACGGAACATAGACGACGCCATCGGCAACCAGCGCCGACGAAATTGCGTCGCAGGCGCCTTCGTATGCCCACACCTCGCGGCCCGTCGCCGGATCGTGCGCCGAGAGCTTCGTGGTGGATTGCACGAGCACCAGATCCTCGCCCGGCTTGCCGCCGCGCACCGCCACGGGTGAAGCCCAACTGGCCTCGCGCGGCCGCTCGACGCGCCACAACGGTTCGCCGGTCTGCTTGTTGACTCCGGTGACGAACGAATCGCCCTGGCATTCGACTTGAGCGACCACAGTGTCGCCGATCACCAGCGGCGACGACGACATTCCCACGTCGTTGCCCGCTTTCGGAAAGTCATAGGACAGTCCGCGCAGCCATTTCAGGTTGCCGTCCAGGTCCAGGCAAATCAGGTCGTTTGAAGAAAAGAACGCGAAGATCGACGTGCCGTCACTTGCCGGCGTGGGCGCTGCGTTGGCGCTCGAGGGATGCGACAGCGTGCGACCGGTGGCCCAAAACTGCCGCTCCCAAAGTTGCTTGCCGTTGGCGGTGTCGAAGCACAGCACGTGCAAGCGATCCTGGTTGACGCCGCTGGAGCACGTCACGATCACGCGGTTGCCCACTACGATCGGACTCGACGGGCCACGTCCCGGCAGATCGACTTTCCAGGCGATGTTTTCGCCTTCGCCCCAATTGGCCGGCGGCTGTGCGTCGCTGCTGACGCTGTTGCTGCCGGGGCCGCGGAACTGGGGCCAGTCGCCGGCCCACAGCGTCGGCGGCAACGAGCAAACGATCAGTGTTAGCACCGCGCGGTACACAGCAGATGAAACGAACACGTGCAGTTACTCCGTAGAGGCTTGAGCCGTTGCTGGGCGCTTGGGGTTAGGCCCGGGGCGGTCGGTCGAATGAATGGCCTTGCCCAGTGGGTCGCAGACGCGCAATTGATATTTCCAGTCCTGGGCCCAGTCTTCCGTCTGCTCATTCTGGCAAATCTTGACCAGGATGACGTTCATGCCCTTCTTCAATTCGCCATGACCGACGTATTGATCGATCACGTCGTTGGTGTGATAGGTATCGGCCGATGCCAACAACTTGCCATTGAGCCAGACCTTCACGGCATTGCCCGAACCCACGCGCACGTCGGCGTGCTGTTGCTTGTCGCTTAAGAATTCAGCCATCGCATAGCCGGCAGCGCCCATGTGCTTGCCGATCGCTTTATTCAAGTCGACCGAGCCGTATTCGTCTTCAGTCTGGTGAGCCACCCACTTCACTCTGCCTGCCGAGCCATCGTATTCGGCCGCCAGGTCGATCTCTTTTTCGGGCGGATAAACGGCATCGAATCCAACTCCCTTAGAGCTGTCGAACGGACCGATCAATTGCCAGTCCATGACGAAGCCGAAATGATGGGCCAGATCGACGGGTTGTTCGAGCTTGGCCAGCGCCTCGGCAATCAGCTTCACCTGGTCCAAGTCGCGCGCCGCAACGAGCGCTTCGCGATACGTCGAAATGGCTTCGCCGGTTTGTTGCTTGTCAGCGGCGGCCGTGGCGTCTGCGATGACCCGCTCCACTGCTTCGCGACGCAACTCCAGCGACGGATCGTCGAGCATCCGCGGAATCAAGCGATCGGGCGCCGCCGGGTCGACGCGGGCGATCCACTCATAGGCCAGCCGGCGAGCGCGCGGGTTGTGTTGCTTTTCGTGGAGGAATTTCTCGAGCCCTTCGGTAGGCAGCGGGTCGCCGCTCTGCACGTGTCGCTCGGCGATCGTATCGACCGCCGCACGAATCCAATTGGCGGCCAGCGGATCCGCGTCATCGAGCGCCGCTAGAATCGTGGGCAACTGGTAAGCATCGGCCGACGATGCGAGCTCGCTCCAGGCCCGTTGGGCAGCTCGATTGCCAGCGCCCTCGCGCTGCACTTGCTGCATGGTCGCCAACCATTGCGCCACGCTGTCGGATTGCGCATGCGCCGGCGCGGCCATGCCGCACGTTGCCAAAATGCCGCATGCCGCGAGAACAAAACGTCGCATACCGGTCTCCGGTCAAATGTCGTGAGGTCCGTTGGGGGAATTGCCGTAGGCGTTGCGGGCCGGCGAATGGGTGGGCGACTCGTGGGCGGGGTCGCTGCTGGCCCCATTGTAGTGCATCGGGAGCAGCGAGGGAACGGAGCCAAACCGCGAAGAGGCGCACGGACCGATCGATGGGGCGTGCCGCACGCAAGCCCAACCATTACAATGCAGTGAGAGCGACACGCACTAGCCCGGACCCTCGATTTCCAAACCCTTCGGACGCAAAGCACATGCGGCAAGTCAAGCGTGGTGGCGGCTGGCAGGCGGTGTGGTACACGCTGCGCAAAGCACGCGAAGTCGGCGGCATTCTGAAGCTTTGGAAGGCGATGCGCTCGAAGAATGCCTGCAAGACCTGTGCCCTGGGCATGGGTGGACAGTCCGGCGGCATGGTGAATGAGGCCGGACACTTTCCGGAAGTTTGCAAAAAGTCGCTGCAGGCCATGGCCGCCGATATGCAGGGCGCCATCCGGCCCGAATTCTTCGCGACGTATTCGATTCCGCAACTGCAGGCCTTTTCGCCGCGCGAGCTGGAGAGCTGCGGGCGAATCACCACGCCGCTGCTGCTGGCCAACGGCTCTCAGAACTATCGTCCGATCACGTGGGACGATGCGCTGGCGCGCATCGACTCCAAGCTCAAGCAAATCGTCCCGCGCGAGAGCTTCTGGTACTTCAGCGGCCGTAGTTCCAACGAGGCCGGATTTCTGCTGCAGTTGCTGGCGAGGCTCTATGGCACCAACAACGTCAACAATTGCAGCTACTACTGTCATCAGGCCAGCGGCGTGGGGTTGAGCCAGGCGTTGGGCACCGGCACGGCCACGGTTTCGCTGGCCGACGTCGAGGGCGCCGACCTGGTGTTTCTGATTGGTGGCAACCCAGCCAGCAATCATCCCCGCCTGTTGCGCACGCTGATGCAAGTTCGCCGCAACGGCGGCCAGGTGATCGTCGTCAACCCGGTGGTGGAGATCGGACTGGTCAATTTTGCGGTGCCCAGCGATGTGCGTAGTCTGCTGTTCGGTTCGCCGATTGCCAGTCTGTACGTGCAGCCCCATATCGGCGGCGATTTGGCGCTGTTGACCGGCATCGCCAAGCGCATCGAAGAAATGGGCGCCAGCGACGTGGCCTACCTCGAGCGGCATACCACGGGCTGGGAACAGCTCAAGTCATACCTGGCAGCACTCACCTGGAGCGAGATTTGCGAGAAGTCTGGCGTATCGCATCGCGAAATCGACGAGATCGCCAGCCGCTATGCCGCGGCGCAGCGCGTGGTGTTTGGCTGGACGATGGGAATCACGCATCACGTGCATGGCGTGGAAAACGTGCGGGCGATCGCCAATTTGGCGCTCATGCGCGGCATGGTCGGGCGACCGCACGCCGGACTGATGCCGATCCGCGGCCACTCGAACGTGCAAGGGATCGGCTCGGTGGGCGTCACACCCAAGTTGAAGGACGCCGTCCTCGAACGGCTGCAAAGCCATTTCGGAGTGCAGCTTCCCAGCGACGTCGGGCTCGACACGATGGCATGCATGGATGCCGCGGCCAACGGCCAGGTCAAGTTTGGCTGTTGCTTGGGAGGCAACCTGTATGGCTCGAATCCCGACGCGCGCTACGCCGCCGGCGCGCTCGAGAAACTCGATCTGCTGGTCTACCTCAATACCACGCTGAATACCGGGCACGCTCACGGCCTGGGCCACGAGACGATCATTTTGCCGGTGCTCGCCCGCGACGAAGAACCGCAGCCGACTACGCAGGAGTCGATGTTCAACTTCGTGCGCTATAGCGACGGCGGCCCCGCGCGACATGAGGGACCGCGCAGCGAAGTGCAAATCATCGCCGATCTGGGAAAGCGATTGCTCGGCCAAGCCGGCCCCATCGACTGGAGCGAGATGGCCAAGACCGGACGGATTCGCCAGGCGATGGCCAAGATCATCCCCGGCTGGGAAAAAATCGGGCAAATCGATGAGACGAAGCAGGAGTTCGAAATCGCCGGCCGGCGGATCAGCGAGCCGCGATTTCCCACGGCCAGCGGCCGGGCGAGCTTGTCCGTGCCAGAATTGCCCGCGCTGGCCGGCGACAACGCTCAGCTTCGATTGATGACCGTCCGCAGCGAAGGCCAATTCAATACCGTGGTCTACGAGGACTACGACCTCTACCGCGGACAAGATCGCCGCGACGTCATCCTGGTGCATCCCACGGATCTGGCCAATCGGGGGATTTCGTCCGGCGAGAAAGTGTCCGTACGTAGCGAGATCGGGACGTTAAGTAACATCATTGCAAGATCTTATGAGAAGATTCGTCCCGGGAACGTAATGATGTACTACCCGGAGGCCAACGTGTTGGTGCCGCGGCATCTCGACCCGGCGTCGCGGACGCCAGCCTTCAAGAACGTGCTGGTCATGCTTTCGCCCATGGCCGCAGCCGCGGGCATCAACGGCAGCGCCGCGGGCTACGGCGGCGTCTACACTCCCGCTACGACCGCTGGCAGCACGGGCCGCGACCAGATGAGGGCTTGTTGATCGTCCCGAGACGGGTACTTGCGGCGTCTTAGGAGGAAGGTATCCCCCCTGGATGTCGGTCGTTTTCTACCCGACTGGTCTGGTATTTCCGCCCCCGTCGGTTAAGATGACGGGGATCCACGCTAGTGGATTGCAAGGGTCACGGTGCCACCGGCCCTGGCGCTTGCAGGCTTGTTTTCTATGTGTATGCGTTTAGGAGTGTGTGTGTATGGCGGCCGGTAAGATTAAGAAGCTGGTACAGGACAAGGGCTTCGGTTTCATTCAGACCGATAGCGGACAGGACGTGTTTTTCCATCACTCGACCGTGGCCGACTCGGGCTTCGATATGTTGAGTGAGGGTCAGCAGGTCGAGTACACCGTGGACGATGGCGCCCCGAGCAAGGGCAAAGGCCCGCGGGCTGCGTCGGTCGTGCCCGCCTAGCGGAGTACCCCCCAGGAAAACCAGAGACATTGAATGGGCGGCGGGCCGGGCAATCCCCGGCCCGCTCTATTTTTGCGCATCTGCGCAGTCGCCAATCGTGCGGCCTCTTGCAGTCGCCCTTGCTCAATTCTCCGCCGTGGTCGGATCGATGATCGCCTTCACTTCCGAGATGCAATTGGCCGGGAAACCGCCTTGGCGGGCGTGCTCTTCGATCAATTGCTTGTTGGGCGCGATGTAGATGCAATAGATCTTGTCGTCGGTCACATAGCTCTGCACCCATTGAATCTGGGGGCCCAGCTTGTTGAGCACGCTGCACGACGTTTGCGACGCACCTCGCAGCGCGTCCGGCGGCAGCGAACCCGCGCCAGGCATCTGACGCTCGATGACATACTTGGGCATGGCGTGAGGCTCCTTGGTCGAGAACCGTGAGATCGTACCGCTCGAATCAGGATTTTGCCGCAGCTCGACCCGCAATGCAACTACGCTGTTGACCCAAGTTTGACGGCGGCCCTGGCAGCGCGCATTATCGTGGCATGCACTACCCACTTTTGCAACTCACCGTGTCGTTGATCGTCCTGATCGGTTCCGCCTGCCCGTTGCAGGCGCTCGACGTCGAACACGTCGTCGTTTATCGCGAGCCAGGGCGTTTCGGCGGTTGGCCCGCCAACCACGGCATGTGGAGCTGGGGCAACGAGTTGCTCGTCGGTTTTAGCGCCGGCTATTTCAAGGACAATGGGCCCAACTATCACGCCATCGACCACGATCGGCCCGAGGAGCACCTGCTGGCACGCAGCCTCGACGGAGGACGGACCTGGCAGATCGAGAATCCGGCAGAGCAGGGGGCGCTCATTCCGCGCGGCGAAACGCTGCACGGCACCGAGCTTCCGCGCGTCGTCGACCGTCCGTGGACCGACTGTCCCGGCGGCATCGACTTTATGCATCCCGATTTCGCCATGACGCTGCGCATGAGCGACAATCATGGCGGCGCTTCGCGGTTCTATTACTCGTACGACCGAGGCCATCAGTGGCAAGGGCCCTTCAAGTTTCCCATGCTGGGGCTGGCTGGCGTTGCCTTTCGCACGGATTATCTGGTCAATGGTCCGAGCGACTGCTCGGTTTTCTCCACCGCTTCGAAAACCGGTGGTCGCGAGGGCCGGCCGTTTTGCGCGCGCACGACCGACGGCGGCAAGTCGTGGTCGTTTGTCGGCTGGATCGGGCCCGAGCCCTCCGGCTATGCAATCATGCCTTCGACCGTGCGGCTGTCCGATGGCGGGCTGCTCTCGGCCATTCGACTGCGCGACGGCGATCGCAGTTGGATCGATGCCTATTTCTCGGCTGATCAGGGCGCGCAATGGGAAAAACGCAGCACGCCCGCTCCCGATACCGGCGAAGGCAACCCGGCCGCCATGTTGCGGCTGCAAGACGGGCGCATTTGCATCACCTACGGCGTGCGGGCGGCGCCGTTCGGCATGCGCGCGCGGCTCAGCGCCGATGACGGCCGCACCTGGGGCGACGAGATCGTGCTGCGCGACGATGGCGGCGGACGCGATCTCGGCTACCCGCGCAGCGTCCAGCGTCCCGACGGCAAGGTCGTGACCGCATATTACTTCTATCACGACCACGCCGAGCCGCGCTACATTGCCGCTACGATCTGGGATCCGGCCCAGGTAGCCAGGCGGTCGAACTGAAACCGCCACTTCGGTCACCGCCGAGCATTTCTACCGGCCGGTGAGCTGGCAAAGAAAGGCCCATGGGCCCCCCGACCCGAATAACAGTTGTCTGGACAAGTGTTGTCTGAACCGATATACTGCATCTCGACGTAAGTGCGGTACCCGATCCACCTTCCCTCGGAAGACAGTTACGAAATGAGCCATTCAAACGGGACCAAGGCGGATGCCTCACACGTAGACGTCGTCGTCATTGGCGGAGGTCCCGCCGGGGCAACGGTCTCGACTCTCATCGCGCAACACGGTTACCAGGTCGAGCTGTTCGAGCGCGAGCATTTTCCGCGCTTCCACATCGGCGAGTCGCTGATTCCCGAGACCTACTGGGTGCTCGAGCGTTTGAACATGCTCGACAAGCTGCGTAACAGTCCCTTCGTGAAGAAGCACAGCGTGCAGTTCGTGGGCTCCAGCGGCCGGCTGTCCGAGCCGTTTTACTTCTGGGACAACAAGCCCCACGAGTGCTCGCAGACATGGCAAGTGCTGCGCAGCGAATTCGACACGATGATGCTCGACAATGCCCGCGAGCACGGCGTGCGGGCCCACGAGGGTGTGCGCGTGCTGGAAGTGCTGTTCGAGGGCGAGCGGGCCGTCGGCGTGCGCATCAAGCAGGAGGACGGCGCCGAGCGAACCGTGCTGGCCAAGGTGGTGGTCGATGCCAGCGGACAAAGCACGATGATCTCCAGCCGCTTGAAGCTGCGCGTGACCGACCCGGATCTCAAAAAAGGCGCCGTGTGGACCTACTTCGAGGGCGCTTATCGCGACACGGGCCGCGACGAGGGCGCGACCATGGTGTTGGCCACCGAGGGTCGCAAGGGATGGTTCTGGTACATTCCGTTGCACCGCAACATCGTCAGCGTGGGCGTCGTTTCGTCGTTTGAATATCTGTTCGACGGCCGCGGCAATCACGAGCAGATCTATCACGAAGAACTCGATCGCTGTCCCGCGGCCAAGCAACGCGTTTCGCTGGGCAAGCGCGTCGCCGACTTCTATGCCACCAAGGACTATTCCTATCGCGCCAGCCGTGCCGCCGGCGATGGTTGGGTGCTGGTCGGAGATGCGTATGGGTTTCTCGATCCGCTGTATTCGTCCGGCGTGCTGTTGGCGCTCAAATCGGGCCAGTTTGCCGCCGACGCAATCGCCGATGGCCTGGCCAAGGACGACACATCGGCCGCGCAGTTGGGCAACTGGACCTCCGGCTATAACAAAGGCATGGAGCGCATGCGCCGGCTGGTCTGCGAGTACTACGACGGCTTCAACTTCGGCCAGTTCGTCAAGCGATTTCCCGACCTCAAGGGACACATCACCGATCTGCTGATCGGCGACCTGTTCGACGACAAGGTGGACGACGTCGTCGAGCCGATGAACTCGATGAAGAACGGCGTGCCAACCACGTAGCTGCCACTACGCGACAAACCGGGTTACGATTTGCCGTCGCCGTCGCTGCCCAGTCGCTTCTGCCAGGCTTGCAATCGCTCGAGCGCCGCCAGTGGCGTGGTCTGGTCGAGATCGAGCGCCCGCAGTTCGCCCATCAGCGGATGCTCCTCCGCCGCAAACAGCGTCAACTGCAAGTCGCCGCTTTTGATGCGCCGCGCGCGGCGAGTCAGTTTGCTCTGGCCGTGGCTATCGAGTTGCTCGTTCTCGAGCTGGGCCAGGATTTGCTTGGCGCGTTCCACCACTTGCGATGGCACGCCCGCCAGCCGCGCCACGTGGATGCCGTAGCTCTTGTCGGCGGCGCCGGGCAGGATTTTGTGCAGGAACACCACCTGGTCCTGCCATTCGCGCACCGCCACGTTGTAGTTGCGCACGCCCGGCAACGAAGCGGCCAGCGTCGTCAGCTCGTGATAGTGCGTGGCAAACAGCGTGCGGCAGCCCACGGCATCGTGTAGATACTCGACCACGGCCCACGCTAGCGACAGTCCGTCATAGGTGCTGGTCCCGCGTCCGATCTCGTCCAGTATGACCAGGCTCCGCGGCGTGGCGTTGTTGAGAATCCGCGCGCTTTCGATCATTTCGACCATGAAGGTGCTTTGGCCGCGAGCCAGCTCGTCGCTGGCGCCCACGCGGGCGAAAATGCGGTCTGCCACGCCGATCGTCGCCCGCCGCGCCGGCACGAAGCTGCCCATTTGTGCCAACAGCGTGATCAGCGCCACCTGGCGAATGAACGTGCTCTTGCCCGCCATGTTCGGACCGGTGATCAACAGCGAAAAGCCTTCCTCCGGCCCGCACGCCGTGTCGTTAGGCACGAACGAGCCCTCGGCAATCCGCGCGTCGAGCACCGGATGTCGGCCATCGATGATCTGCAGCACCGGCTCTTCCACCAGCGTCGGGCGACAATAGCCACGATGCCGCGCCAGATCGGCCAGCGAAACCAGCACGTCCAGTTGTGCCAGCACGGCCGCGGTCCGCTGAATGCGCGGCGCGCTTTCGGCCACGGTTTCGCGCAGCTCGCAAAACAGCTTGTACTCCAGCTCCTGGGCCTTTTCGTCCGCCGATAGCACCCGCTCCTCGTATTCCTTGAGCTCGGGCGTTATGTAGCGCTCGGCGTTCTTGACCGTTTGCTTGCGGATGTAATGCTCGGGAATCTTCGCGCTGTGCGTATGCGTGATTTCGAGATAGTAGCCAAAGACCTTGTTGAAGCCGACTTTCAGATTGGGAATGCCGGCGCGCTGCGACTCTTCGGCCTGATAGGCGGCGATCCATTGCTTGCCGCCGCTGGTCAGATCGCGCAATCCGTCGAGCTCTGCGGAGAATCCATCGCGGACGAAGCCACCTTCCCGGCTGGTGAGCGGACAATCGTCCGCCAGGGCGCGCTCGAGCGCCGCCCGCACCTCGCAACATAAATCAAGTTGGGACTCCAGCCGCTGCAAGAGCGCGGATTGTCGGGCCGTGATTTTGGCCTTGATCTGCGGCAGGCCGCGCAGCGTGCGGCCGATGAAGCTCAGGTCGCGCGGACTGGCCCGGCCGGTGGTCACTCGCGTCAGTAGCCGTTCCAGGTCGTATATCCCGCGGAGCTGATCCTGCAGCGCATTGGCCAAAGTCGCATCCGCCACCAATTCGGCCACGGCGCCCAGCCGCTCTTCGATGGGGTCGATCTGCGTCAGCGGATTGCTCAACCAGTCGGCCAGCAGTCGCGAGCCCATGGCCGTAACCGTGCGGTCGATCACGTCCAAGAGCGACCCTTCGCGGCGCCCGTCGCGAAACGTGCAGGTCACTTCCAGACTGCGGCGCGTGGCGGCATCGATCTCCAACGTATCGCCCGGCGAATAGCGCACCAGCCGGTCGATGTGCTGTAACGAGGCTTTTTGCGTGTCGATCAGATAGCTCAACACGGCGCCGGCTGAGCGAATGGCGGGGCCGTCGTCGTCCTGGAAACCGAAGCCCTCGAGACTGGCCACGGCGAAATGCTTGCCCAAAACATCGCGCGCCGCATCGGCCGCAAAGGCCCATTGCGGGCGGCGCGTGATCAACGTTTCGACGCCCGTCAGTCCGGTGGGCGGCTCGACATCTTCGCTGATCAGGCACTCGGACGGTCCGATCCTGGCCAGCTCGTCGGCCAGGCGCGCTGCCGGCAAACGCACCGCCAGAAAGCGTCCGGTCGAAACGTCGACCCAGGCCAGCCCCGCGACGTCGCCTTCGACCACCAGCGCCGCCAGATAATTGCTTGCGCGCGGATCCAGCAGGGCATCGTCCGTCAGCGTGCCGGCGGAAACGACGCGCGTGACCTCGCGCCGCACCAGTCCTTTGGCCAGCTTGGCGTCTTCCACCTGGTCGCAGATGGCGACGCGCATGCCGGCCGCGATCAGTTTGGCCAGGTAACTTTCAAGCTGATGGCGCGGAAAGCCGGCCATCGGCACGGG
>JBBDYK010000326.1:0-12985 GCA_040901665.1 Pirellulales bacterium
ATCGGCTGGTGGTGGACGACGCGGAGGGCAACAGCCTGAACGTCGAATTGCTCAGCCGGGGCACGCGCGAGCAGTTGTTCCTGGCGCTGCGGCTGGCGCTGGTGAGCGCGTATGCGCGGCGGGGCGTGCGGTTGCCGCTGGTGTTGGATGACGTGCTGGTTAACTTCGACCTGGGGCGCGCCAAGGCGGCGGCGCTCGTGCTGCGCGATTTCGCGCGGGCCGGACACCAACTGCTGATCTTCAGTTGCCACGAACACATCGCCCGACTGTTCAAGCACTTGAAGGCCGAGGTGCGGCGTTTGCCGGACAACGGTCAGGCGCATGCCGAGGAGCCGCCTCGAGTGCGTCGCGCGCGGCGCGTCGAGCCGCCGGCGCCCGTTGAGGATGAGCCGCTGCCGGACGCGGAGGAGGACGAAGTCGAGGAAGAAGACGTCGAGGAGTTGGCGGCCGAGATCGAGCCGGCCATCGCGCCGCCGCCGCCCGAGCCTCTGCCCGCCGCGCCGCTACGGCAACCGGCTCCGCCGCGCATTCCGCGGCCGGCCGCGCGGCGCGTCAAGCGGGTCGATTGGTCGGCCGAGGAATTCGAAGGCGAGCTCGCCGATCGCGTGCGATCTCCCCGCCGCGCCGACCGCGAGCGTTCCCTCAAGTCCGAGACGCTCGACGAAGACGAGGACGCAGAGGCAGCGTGAAGAAATAGGCGGTAGGCACTAGGCTGTAGGCGGAAGGACGAAGACGAGCGTCTCCACTGCGACACGCAGGAAGTCGTTCATTTACTTTTTCCGGCAGCCTATCGCCGGCCGCCTTCATAAATACGCTTCCAGCCATTGGTAGACTCGGCCTTCGGCGGCCGGCGGAATTCTGTGTCCCTGGCCGTGATTGTAAAGGCCCAGCCGGCACGGCTCGCCGTAGACACGATAGGCCTCCAGTGCTCGCTCCACCAGCGGCCAGCTCTTGGCGCCATCGGCGCTGTTGCCGCCGATGACCAGAAAAGCTCTGGGTGCGACCAGCGCCAGCAGTTCGTGATGGTCGTGGCCCGGCGGCTTGATGCCCAGGTACCAGGGTGCATCCCAGTTAGAAAAGTCGAGGCTGATGCCCCCTTCGCTGAAGACGGCCGCTTTGACGCGCGGGTCGAAGGCGGCCAGGTAGAGCGTTTCCTTCGCGCCCAGCGAATGCCCCGCGGCGCCCAAGCGTTGGGGATCGACCTGGTCGAGGCTGGCCAGCAAGTCGAGCGCGCGGCGTCCGTCGAAGAGCATTTTCGACATGCCGCGCGTGCCAGGGTGCCGGCGCTCGTGCGCTGCGACCTGCGCCTCGTAGTTGGGCGGCTGACTGCCATCCCACAGAAAGCAACGTGGGCAAAGCGCCACCATGCCGCGTTCCGCCAGTCGCAGTCCCCAGGCGGCTGCCGGATCGCCTTCGAGCCCCGCGCCTTGGCGTATCGTGTAATCCACCGTCGAGTGGAACACGACCACGCCGGGCACGCGGTAGTTCGATCGCTTGGGCTCCAACAAATAGGCTTCCACCGGCACATTGCGCTCCGACTGATAGCGAATCAGGCGGCGAGTAGCGTTGGGCATGCGGTGCGTGTCGAGAATCTCATACTCGGGCGGACGGCGAGGATGCTCCCAACCGCTCAAGAATTGCTCCCAACCGATGCGAATCTCACTGGCGCGTTTCTCCCAGGCCGTGCGGTTCAGAATGCGCGCGCCCTGCGAATCGAACATCAGCGACCGCACCGGCGGCGCGTCCGGTGGCAACGGCATCGGCGGACGTTGGATCTCGGCCAGCCAGGGCACATCGGTGGGCACACGCTCGGCCTGGGCCACCGCGCGGCAAGTGCCGCCGAGTTGCGATGCGCCGCCAAACGCGGCCAGCGCCGCGAGTTGGAAATCGCGCCGCGAAAGATTGTGTCCCATGAATCGGTCCTTCTCACGCGCCTTCTGGGCGACTTGGCTCGCGGTCCGTGCCCCAATTCTCCGCACCGGCGGACCCCGCTATGGCTGTCCCGATACCGTACCCGGTATCGGCTGCTCCAGATACCGCCAGTTCTTGATAAACGAGATCAAATCGGCCATTTGCTGTTGGGAAAGTTGCTTCTCGAACCCCTCGGGCATGAGCGATGCGCCGTTGGAGCGCATCAATTCGATGTCGGTCCGCAGCAGGTCGAGCGACTTGTTCTCCGGTTGTCGCAGGGTGATCGAGCCGGCCGTTTCCGCGGCGATGATGCCGGTGTAGACCGCGCCATCGAGCATCACGACCGTGTAGCTGGCATAGTTGTTGTCGATGGCCTGATTGGGATTGAGGATATCGACCAACAATTGCGCGGGCAGCTTGACGCGAGAGTCGGAGATGTCCGGTGCGACGTCGACTCCGATGCCGGCCAGGCGATGGCAGGTGGCGCAATGTCTGACGAACGACTCCTTGCCGGCCAGGGGATCGGCCTGCAAATCGAGCGCGGCGCGATAGTCGTCCAGCACGCGCTGCCGCTCGGCTGGCAGGGCTTGCGCCAGTAGTTTTTTGGCGCGCTGGCGGATCGCCACGTCGCCGGCTTCAGTCAGCCGGCTGGCGCGGGAAGCGTCGATTTCGTTGCGCGCAATGCGGCCGGCCTCCAACTCGTCGAGCAATAGCGCGGCCCGTGGGGGTTGGGCGATGAGTGCGTCCAGAATGGCGCGGCGCACCGCCGGCGTTTGTGCGGGGAAAGCTGCGACGAGCGCCGGACCAACGCGCTGAACCGTCTGGCCCGCCAAAGCTTCGGCGGCAGCGACGCGAAGCGCTTGATCCGGCGAGCCGCTCACCAGTGCCAGCAACACGTCACTGGTTCGCTCGGAGTTATCGTAGCGAAGCAGTGCGATCTTCGGGACTCGGTCGGCATAGGGCAGGCCGTTGTCGGCTGCCTGGCGGGCCAGTCGATCGAACTGCGACGACATGTGTTCCTGCAACCCGGCGGAATCGGGGAGTTGGGCAACGAATGCAGCCAATGCGACGCCGCGCCGCTGGAGCCCTTGGGCCAGACCCAACAACGCCGCTTCGCGGACCACGGGCGACGCGGAGCCATCCTCCGTGACGATTGGCGCCAGCACCGGACCAATGCTTGCCGGATCGCGACTGGCGCCCAGCGTGGTGGCTAATTCGTGTGTGAGCGAAATCGTGCCGGCAGCGGGCGCCGGCGCTCGCGCGGCGGAATCGTGCAGCACGGCGGCCAACAATGGGCCCGTGTGTGCCGGCAGCGCCGTGGAAACGGCAGCGTGCGTCCATGGATCGTCCGGCGCTGCCAGGGCGACTGCCGCCAGCGGCTCGACGACGTCGTCGCCTTGCAATCCGCCCAAGACCAGCGCGGCGCGAAAGCGAACGCGACCGTCGGCGTCACGAGCGGCAGCGATGACTTTGGTGCGCAATTCGCCTTCGTCCGCCAATCGGTGGCCCGCCAGTGCGACGGCATGTTCACGGACGCGAGCATCGAGATCGTCGCAGGCCGCGAGAATTGTTTGTGTCGAAAGAGCATTGAGATTGTGGAGCAGCCACAGCGATTGAATGCGTGCTGCCGGTTCTGGCGCACTGGCAGCTAGATACTCCAGTGCCGGCGCGATGGCGGCATCTTCGCGCTCCAGGAGCAAGCGCGCGGCCGTCTCGCGCCACCAGGCGTTTCTGTGGCGCAAGAACGGAACCAGCTCGGCGGTGGACACCTTCGACAGGCGCGGCTTGACGCGCGGCGTGCTTGGGCCAACGGGCACGATGCGATAAATTCGGCCGCGATCGTCACCGTCGCGCAGGTCGGGGCGAGATTGCAATTCGCTGGGCATGAACTGCGGGTGCTCAATCACGGCGCGGTGCATGTCGACGACATAGAGCGCTCCATCGGGGCCGATTTCCAGGTTCACCGGCCGGAACCACGGGTCGTCGCTGGCCAAGAATTCGCGTTCCTGGTACGCCGCGTGTGATGCGAACGTGACGCCGTGCGGCAACACGATCTCGCGATGCACCAGGCTGCCCGTCGGTTCACAGATGAATGCATTGCCGTGGAACGCGTCGCCCAGTGCATCCCCGCGAAAGATAGTGACTCCGCACGCCGCGGTGAACTGGCCGGCGTGCAGATTGGAAGTGGTCCAGGCGGCGGTGAGCGGAAACACTCGCGATAGTTCGCCGGCCGGCGCCACATCGTGTACCACAGAGCCGACCGCTAGAAACGGATTGCGCGCGGTGTACTGATTCTCCAGTACGATGTGCTGCAAGGGCGCTCGGTTGTTGCACACGAAGCGATTGCCGAAGTCATCCAGCGCGTTGCCAAACTGCCCGTTGCCCGAGATGGCCTCGAACGCGCCCGTGCGTGGATCGAAGGCGAAGTCGCGGCCACTGATCGAGAGTGGCTCGGCATTGTCCGACGCTTTGCGCGCATCGACCACGGCGCCGCCGCGCAGGCCGTTGGCAATGGTAATGCGGCCGTCGAGCCCGAGCCGCGGATGATTGGCGCGGAGCTGGGGATTCTCAGCCGTGAAACCTTGAAACCAGGGCTCGCGCAGATCGGCCCGGCCATCGCCGTCGGTGTCTTTGAGATACAGGACCGTTTCCGCCAGCGTGACGAACGCGCCGCCGCGCCAAGGCTGGATGCCCGTGGCAAACAGCATTTCATCGGCGAACACGTGCGCGGTTTCGTAGCGGCCGTCGTTGTCCAGATCGGTGAGCACGCGGATTCGGGACAGCGACGGCTGACCTTCAGGCGGGCCGTGCGGATAATCGCGCATTTCGACGACCCACAGCCGGCCGTCCTCATCGAAACGAATGGCGATCGGGTCGATCACCTCGGGCTCGCAGGCCACCAGTTCGACCGCGAGTCCCGGCTCGACGTGGAGGTGAGTCAAGGACTCGGCCGGCGACAGCGGACTTGCTATCTGCGAGTGTGCGGCCGTGTTAGTTCCGCAAGCAACGAGCAGGCCCGCGAAAAAACACAAACGGCGTGTTGCGGCTCGCATGGTGCGTGGGAGCGACTTGGGTCGGGCGGAGCAAGACGGCATCGTCGCTATCTTGAACTGGTGGCATGCGAGAGTCAATTGGCCAATTCACAGGACACGTGTCGCGAAAGGATCGAATTCCCGGCCGATTTTCTTGTGCAGTCGCGAGTATGCCTTCCGCTGAGATTGTAGGGTATTCTTTGGATAGGGACGATCTCGGAAGATGGAGCCGTTGTCGTGCTTCATAGTATTCCACTGTGCAGCGATGACTGGAGGATGGCATGAGCAAGCTGACTCCCGCTGAACGTGCAGCCATCATCAAGAAAGTCAAACTGCTGGACGTGAAAATGCAGGACCCGCGATTGTCGATCGAGCGGGTGGATGAAATGCACAAGGAGCGCGCCGCGCTGCGAGCGCAATTACTAGAAGACCGCGCAGGGCGCTAGTGCGGCGGAGCCATTGCAACCCTATCGCGCGTGCTCTCCTGATCGACCACGTGAGCAGGCGAACAGTAGCTCGGGAGATCCCGGGCGAGCAAGCCGGTCCGGTGCGACCTTTGCTTCGCCTCACCTGCGGCGGTTACTCAACTCACTCCTGCTCCAATCCTCACCTGCTCTATTTGGCCGCGTCGCGGCCAAATGGAGACGAAGGGGCTCGAACCCTCAACCCCCGGCTTGCAAAGCCGGTGCTCTCCCAATTGAGCTACGTCCCCGGGAAGAATAGTGGCGAGGGATTCGTGGCTCGCTGGCCGTATCCCGCTAGCAGCTTTCTGCTATCTACCAGCCACTGACCACTAGCCTTTTACGAAAATGGGCGCACGAAGATTCGAACTTCGGACCTCGTCCTTATCAGGGACGCGCTCTAACCAACTGAGCTATGCGCCCGCCTGACGGCGTGCCGCCGGTGGAGAATTACGCATTTTAAGTGCTGTCGTCCGGCTGTCAATTCGCCCAAAGTATACCACGGGGCCATCGTGGGACGGTCCACGGCCGATTGCACGTTGACGGGGACCGCTGGCGCCATTCTGCTGGCAGAATTGCCGCCCGGGCGGCCCCAGAATCGAGCCAGCCGATACAGCCGGAACAATTTCACATTGACGCCCCCGGCAACCGAAGATATTTCCAGCGCGGGCGGACGCGCGTCCTTTCGCACGATTCACTCAATCTTTCGCGGCGCGACCGTTCGAGTTTGGCACGCAATCGGCGCATTGCGGTACATGAATCCCTGCGGCCGAGCATCTGCTGGGTCGCCTTTGCCCATTCGGAAACTCCTGGTTCGAGGAATCTCGTCGATGGCTACCACACTTCGCACGTCTCCCGTCGTGGCCTCACTCGCTTGTTCATTGTTGATGGGCGCCAGCGCCCTGGGAGCCGATCCGCCGTCGGCGGCCGATGCCCTGCGTTTTCAACCGGTGCAGGGCGACGTGCAAGTGGACACGCCCGCGGCCGCCGATGTCGAACGGTGCACGATCAAGGCCGAGCGCATCGGCAAGGCGAGCGGCTGGGTGGTGCGCGATCCGCAGGGCATGATCTTGCGCCGCTTCGCGGACACCAATGGCGACAATCGCGTCGACCAGTGGTGCTATTACAGGTTTGGCGTCGAGGTGTATCGCGACGTCGACGCGAATTTCAATAGCAAGGCCGACCAGTATCGCTGGCTCAACACGGCCGGCTCGCGCGTCGGTATCGACACCAACGAGGACAAGAAGATCGATCTGTGGGCCAACATCTCCGCGGAAGAAGTGTCTGCGGAACTGGTTGGCGCAATTCGCGATCGCGATCCGGCCCGCTTTGCCCGCCTGTTGGTCAACGACAAGGATCTCAAGTCGCTGGGCCTGGGCAAGGAAAAGGCCGAGCAGTTGGCCAAGAAGCTGCAACTGGCGCCAGCCAACTTCGCCACGCTGGTGAAGCAACAAACCACGATCAAGCCGTCCAGCAAGTGGGTCTCGTTCGCCGCCAGCCAGCCAGGCATCGTTCCGGCCGGCACGGAGGATTCGACGGCCGACGTGCTGGTCTATGAAAACGCCGCCGCGATGGTGGATACCGAAGACAAGCCATTAGCGATCAACGTGGGCACGCTGGTGCGCACGGCCGGCGGCTGGCGATTGATCGACGCGCCGCAAATCGAAGACGGCACCGTGGCCGAAGCCGAGGCTCGCACGTTCTTCTTCGCCTCGCAGCGCAGCGAGCGCGCCGACATGCAGGTCGCCGAAAAGCCCAGCGACAAAGCCCAGGAGTTGATGGAACAGTTGCACAAATTGGGCGACATGCGCACCGATAGCACGCCCGCGGAAAACGCCCAACGGGCCGACTTGCTGGAAAAACTGGCCGCCGAATCGTCGGACGAAAAGATGCGGGCCATGTGGATCCGCCAATTGGCCGACATGCTCAGCGCCGCCGTGCAGACGGGCACGTATCCCGACGGCATCCAACGGCTCAAGGCGCTGGAAGAAAAGCTCAAGCAGAATCCGCCGGACGAGGAACTGGCGTTCTATGCACAATTCCGTTGGATGACGGCCGAGCACAACCGCGTGTTGGCCGATCCTGCCACCGACTATGCCAAAATTCAAACCAAGTGGATCGAGGATCTCGAGGCCTTCGTCAACGACGCCAAGAAGTATCCCGATTCGGCCGATGCGATGCTGGAGTTGGCGATCTCCCAAGAGTTCGCCGGCGAGGACGATAAAGCGCTGGCTTGGTACGACGCCATCGTCAAGGACTTTCCCGAATCGACGGCACATGCGAAAGCGACGGGCGCCAAAACGCGCCTGTCGAGCGTCGGCCAGCCGATTCCGTTGCAAGGGCAGCTCGCCAATGGCAATGGCACGTTCGACCTATCGAAGCTGCGCGGCAAGGCCGTCTTGGTGCAGTACTGGGCCACCTGGTGCGAGCCTTGCAAGTCGGACCTGCCGCTGCTGAAGGAATTGCGCAGCAAGTATAAGGAGTTCGAGGTCGTCGGCGTCAACCTCGACAACAACAAGAACGATATGATCGACTTCCTCCGTACGAACAATCCGGGCTGGCCCCAACTGTTCGAAGAAGGAGGACTGGAAAGCCGCTTCGCCACCGAGATGGGCATTCAGACGCTGCCGACGATGATCCTGATCGACAAGCAAGGGCGCGTCGTCGACCGCAACATCCGAGCGCAAGGCCTGGAAAGCGAGCTCACCAAGCTGCTCAAGTAGCAACGTGCGGCGATGTCGGAGCCTGTCCCAATTGTCCGCCGTGTATGTCAGCCCGGAGCGCCTGCCAGCCGTGCATAGCAAAGCCGCCCGCGCGAGCGCCCGGTGCTTCCGCCGGTAGCCCGCGGGTGTCGTGACGCCGCCCGCCGGCGGCCATATCCCGGCAGAATGCTTCCCGGCGCAAGCCCCTGACGTGGCTTTGACGTATAAACGACGTTCTCTCTTTGGCAGTAGCTGGGCTGATTCATCGGACGTTTCCCTCGTCGTTGACGCACCGCTTGCTGGGCGGCGCTGGCTTGACGCAGCGTGCGGGCAAGCGGCGGTCTACCAGCTCCAATGCTTGTTGCGGCGCTGGTGTTTGCCGCCGATCTGGGCAGCCGAATTCTTCTTCCGCCCGGCTGCTTGCGTAGCCCGTTGCGATCGCGGCCGCGACAATTTGAGCTGCTGTCGAGCTCTGCGATCCTCGTTATCCAACTCACGTTCTTCTGACATGAGCGATCCCCCGTTTTCCTTGCCGAAATGGATTCCCTCGAAACGGCAGGTCGCCTGTTGGCAATTCATGTACCGCGCTGGTCGAAAGGCGACCAGAAAAATGGCCCAGGGCGAGCAAAATGCCACGTGATTGCGCGAATTGCAGCGCCTAAGTGCTAGCGGTTCAAGCCTTCCGGATAGCGACCGGGAAGCCGAACGTCTCTCGCGAATGCGAAAATTATTTTTCGCCGCGACGATTCGATCGCATCGAGGCCAAGATCGATGCGCAGCGCGATCGCACAATTTTCGTGATCCTCTCACCAAAATAGACAAGTGGCGGCGTCGCTGCGCCGCGCAGTTGCAACGGCCGACGCCGACCCTGGCGCGGTGCTCTGGGCGCGCACCGACGACGTATCGCGCCGGTGCGCGCGATTGAAATAGTTGCAAACTCGGCCCCGTCCCGGCGATGCTAGCAGCAGCGCCAAAGCTCGAGTGAGCGTGCGATAAAGCTTCAGTAAGTCCTCATTGCATCACTAGTTAGTGCACCAACACCCTACGGCCCCCGCGCGATCCATGGCCAGTTGGCACGCAAGTCGCATACGGCGACTCGACGCGGGGGCAACTGGCGCATTGACGCGCCGGCGCGGCGATGATGCTTATCCTGTCTGCGAAGGGACTCACGGAGACTTAAGCGAATGGCGTACCTTGATAGCTCAACTTTCGTTTGGACTTTGGCGCTGGTGCAGATTGCCGGCCTGGTCAGTGCCCCCTTGGTCCGACTGAGCGAAGGCTCGCGGGGCCAGGTTCCCTGCCACTGGCTGTTCTTGGGCTGCCTGGCCACGATCGGATTGGCCACGATGCTAGCGGTTCATCTGGGGCCGCGTTACCTGCTGATTTCCTGCCTGAGCATGTCGGTCATGGTGCTAATTGCGGTCTGGGACTTCCGAGCGCACCCGCGAACCGGCCGAGCCTGACGGCGGGCCAGTTCGGCTGGCGCCCAGCGACTGCGCGTGATCTGCTAGCACTTTCCCGCAAATCGGCCAGGCCGCAGACGCGGCCCGACCCCTCTTTTCGCAAAAACCGTGCTAGCCGGAAAAAAGCTCCTTTTCCGCACGACCGGCAACCGACACCTATAGTCAGGCCCATCGCCGGTCACGAGAAGTGCGCGGGTCAGGACTGCGCCCTATTGCTCAGCCTGGCTTGCCAACTTCGACCGCGGCTGGTCCCGGCCCGGTGTCAATGTGCCGACCACGACAAGTTCCAAGCAGATCGCAACGCCGACAGCACGCTCGCAACGGATGCCAGGGACGACCCAGCAGAGTGACTGCGGGCCACGGCGATCGGTGGCGGAGTCAGCCCGGCGAAAAGTCAAACGGGTTTGAATTCATTCAGGAGGGGGGACATGCGACAACAGATCTTCAAGTGGGCGATCATGACAATCGCCGCCTTGGCGCCGGCGCTGACGCTAGCGTCCGACGCCGAAGACAAGGCGATTGCCCAACAAATCGCCACGGTGCTCCGCGATAGCGGGCAAATGAAAAACTATTCCGTGGGCGTGAAATATCGCAACGGCACGGTATGGCTCTCGGGTCGCGTGACCGATCAGCGCCAATTGCAGACCGCACTGGCGATCGTAAGCAACCTCGAGGGTATCGAGAACATCGTCAACGGCATGGAAGTCGACGGCTCTAGCGCCGGCTTGAAACAGCCGGGAGCGACGCGCGGAACCGCGCGGCGCACGTCGTATTCCGAGAGCGCGGGCCTGGCCGCCAACAATGCTGCCTTGGAGCAACCGGCTTCTGGCGGCGATGCGGGCGCGGTTCCGGCCGGCTATCACGGCATGGGTGGCAAACACGCCTATATGCGACCAATGGCCATGTATGGCGGCGGTCCGCAGGCGGGTCCTCCGCCGGCCATGGACAATCCGCACATGCCGAATTACGCCTGGCCGAGCTATGCCTCGTATCCGAACTATGCGGCGCTACAGTATCCGAAGCAGTATTCGGCCTCGGCATTTCCCTACATCGGCCCGTTCTATCCCTATCCGCAAGTGCCGCTCGGTTGGCGCAAAGTGAGCCTGGAATGGGATGACGGCTGGTGGTTCCTCGACTTCCACGACCGTGGCCCGTACTAAGCAGCTCAGCGAACAATGCAACTCTGACGAAAGCGTGCTGGAAGCGCGTGCCGCGCAAAGCCCAATCAGGCGACAAGCAAGCAAGAACCCCGCCGGCTGTGCAAGCAGCCGCGCGGGGTTCTTGACGTTGCTGGGCCGGGGCCTGCGACGAGCTGGCGATCACCTATTGGCCGCAAAAGTCGAGGGCGGGCCGGAATTTTCGTCACAATCGGAAAATCCTGCAAGTTTGTTACAAGCGGACTCGATAACTAGACCTAGCCTCGGAGTCGGCTTGCGCCGCGTCACTCGTCAGGGGGCACGCGCCACCGCGGCCGCCGTCACGCTCCGACGCCAATACTCCATGCGGATCGGATCCGTCCAAGGAAGAACAGTCATGGGCACGAAGCCAGCGGGAATTCTCAGATTGGTCGTGTTGGGCCTGATCTCCGCTTCGAGCGTTGGTTGCGCCGGAGTGATGGGTCCGAGCCTGGGCGTGTTTGGCATTCCGATCCCGGTCTCGCCCTACATGGCCAAGAAGCACGAGGACGCCTTCTGGCTACGCGAACGCTACGACCGGGTGCCGATCCTGGGCCCGATTACGGGGGACGGCCCGGTGCAAGCACTCGATCCACCCAGCGACGACGAGATCATGATCGCGCTGGAACGGGCACACCCGGTGCAGGGTGGCGTGCCGCTGTTGCACACGGTGCAACGCAACAACGTGCGCATCGTCAAGGAAAAGATCTCCGACTACGTCGACCCGCCGCGATTCTATCCGCTGGTCGGACCGGCACAGCAGCACCATGCCCACTATAAGTGCGTGGTCTTTTACACCAAGACGACGCGCATGGGCTGGCCATTGCCCCACACGCTCACCGACGAGGACTCCCGCGAAGTGATCTATGTCGACCACAACCATCTGCACATGGTGGGCAACGTCGACACCGGGGCGCTGAGCGACTTCTAACGAGATGTCTGCGATACGCGATAGCTGAACTCGTGGCAGCACACGCACGCTAGCGTGATCGCGGGGCGCCGAGCATGGCACGCGGCCGGGTGTCGCCCATAGGCGCCGGTCGCCGATGAAGAATGTGGAGGATCGGCCCGGCAATGGGCGGCCGAGCTTCGTCGCCGCTGACCGGAAGCGGCCTTGCGACGGGGCACGGCCCAGCGGTACCATCCTCCGCCCTCATTCTCTCTCGCTCGATCCGCCGCGCATGGTCTGGTCCGATGTTCGCATACGCTCGCACGCTTGCGCTCGTTGCGGCGCTTGGCGCCGCTGGTAGCCCCTTCGTGGCGTGCGCGAGCGAAGCGGACGATGCATTTCGCGCGGCGGCCGAACACTATGCCGCGCGCGACTGGCAGGCCGCCTGCGACGACTTCGCCCGGCTGCTCTCGATCGAGCGCGATCATCCGCGCGCCAATCAGGCTCGCTTTCACTATGGCGAAGCGCTCGTGCAGTTGAAGCGCTACCAGGACGCCCGAGGTCAGTTTGACGCCTTGCTCGAAAACGATCCTCTGGACCGTTATGCCCGGCAGGCGCTGTACCGCTCGGGCGAGGCATCATTCTTAGCAGGCGATCGTGCCGCGGCGCGCCGCCAACTGCAGGCCTTTCGTCAGCAGCATCCCGACGACGAGTTGAATGCTTTCGCGCTGGCGTATCTGGGGCGGATCGAGCTCGACGACGGCCAGCCCGCGGCCGCAGAACCATTGTTTACCGCGGCGATCGAGCGCTATCCGAAGAGTCGGCTCGTGGATCAATGCCAGTGGGGTCAGGCCGAGGCGCTAGCGCAGCAGAAGCGATTCGAGGACGCGCGCCGCGGTTACCAAAGACTGGCGGAAGCGCGGGGGCGGTTCGCCGAGTATGCGCTGTTGCGACTGGCAGCGCTCGACAACGACAAGGCGGAATACGCCGCGGCGCTTGCGTGGCTGGACCGCATGTCCCGGGAATTCCCACAAGGCGCTTTAGCGGACAAGGCCGCGCTGGGACGCGGCTATGCCCTGTACAAGCTGGGGCGCACTCCCGAGGCAGAAGTGGCGCTGGCGGGATTACTTAGCCATGACAGCCAGGCCGTCGACGCGCACTACTGGTTGGGCATGTCGCAATTTGGCCGCAAAGCTTGGAAAGAATCCGCGGCAACCTTTGCCGCCGGTGCGGCCATCGACCCGCGTCACCGCTGGAACGAAACGCTGTCCTATCAGGCGGCGTGCGCGCTGCTGAATGACGGACAATTCGACGCGGCCGCCGAGCAGTTCGATCGCGTGCTGGTGCAGTGG
>JBBDYK010000327.1:0-819 GCA_040901665.1 Pirellulales bacterium
ATGTGTCGTCTGCTCGCTTTCCCTCGTGATCGAAATTTCCCCGGCCAGCTCCAGGCTCGCGGTTGCCCTTCGAGGGCTAATCGTTTCGGCAAGTGCCACGGCGTAAGGCTTTTCGGTCAGCTTCTGCGGGATATCCGTGAAGGCAGGGTCGCCGAGGTAGCAAGCGCGATCGCGATACGCCCGTCGCATGCACTCGATCATCAGGTGCAACGTTTCCGGCGCCCAGCGATCGCGCGTGCGGAGCTCGAAAGGTTCGAGCAGGTTGAGCATTTCGACGAGTGTCGTGCCGCCGGAACTGGAAGGCGGCACGGCCAGGATCTCGCAATCGCGATACGACCCGCGCAGCGGCTCGCGTGTCAGCGGCTCGTACGCGGCCAAATCGCCCAGCGTCACCAATCCTTCGCCGCGACGCATCTCGTCGGCGATCAGTTGCGCAGTCACGCCAGTGTAAAACGCATCGGGCCCTTGCTCGGCGATCCGTTGCAGCACGTCTGCCAATTCCGGTTGCAGCAGCCGATCGCCCGCCCGCCACGGACGTTCGTCCGGATGCCCGAACGTTTCGTGCAGCCCGGGAAACTGCGCCGCGTCGTGATCGGCCAACACCTCGTTGAGTTGCCCGGCCACGGCCGCATCGAGCGCAAAACCCTCGCGCGCCAGCGCCACCGCCGGCAGCACCAATGCGCGCCAAGGCAACCGACCGAACCGCGCATGCGCCAGCGCCAGCCCACGCACGGTGCCGGGCACACCCACGCGACGATGTGGCGTGCGGGCCCGCGGGTCGACGAACATCGTGGGTGTCGCCGCAGCCGGCGCCGTCTC
>JBBDYK010000327.1:829-12899 GCA_040901665.1 Pirellulales bacterium
CCGTCTCGCGAAAGTCGAACACCACGCTCGGGGCAATGTCGCTATCCGGCGCCACCAACATGTAGCCGCCGCCGCCAATGTTACCTGCGCCGGGATAAGTCACCGCCAGCGCAAACGCCGTGGCCACAGCCGCATCGACCGCCGTGCCACCGCGCTTCAATGCGTCGAGCCCCACCTGCGACGCCGGCTCGCTCACGCACACCACGGCACCCTGGCGGCAGCGCACCAGGTCGTCGGCCGCACAAAACGCCGGCGCAATGGCCGGCAATGACGGCAGCACGGTCGCCAGCGCCGCGGATAGCACCAACGCCCATCGCCCGCGCCGCCGATCGCATGTTGTGTGTCTCATTCCCGCCAGTGTACTTGCGGCACTGTGGCATGCCAACGTCGCTAGCCCGCACCATTGACACGTCAAAGTGATTGACTCGCCCGTTGGGCGCCAAGAGAATGCGGGCATGAAAGCCATCCTTGCCGCCTCCACCCTGTTGTTCGCAATCAACGCCCCCGCCTCCGCCGCCGAGTGTCCCGCTCAGCCCAATGTCGTCGTCATCTTTTGCGACGACCTGGGCTATGGTGATATCGGCGCGTTTGGAGCGAAAGGCTACGCCACGCCCAACCTCGACCGACTCGCCGCCGATGGCATCCGCTTCACGCGGTTCTACGTCGCGCAAGCCGTCTGTTCCGCGTCGCGAGCGGCCCTGTTGACCGGCTGCTATCCCAACCGCGTCGGCATTCGCGGCGCGCTGGGGCCGCAATCGAACATCGGCATCAGCGACGCCGAGACCACTTTGGGCGAAATCGCCAAGCAGCGCAACTACGACACCGCCATCTTCGGCAAATGGCACCTCGGCCATCATCCCCAGTTCCTGCCCACGCGCCATGGCTTCGACGAGTACTTCGGGCTGCCTTACTCGAACGACATGTGGCCCTATCACCCGGGCTTCCTGCACCTGCCGCCGGAAGAACGCAAGCTACGGGGTTTTCCGGATCTGCCACTGTTCGACAACGAGCGCGTGGCCATCCTGGGCGTCACGCCCGACGATCAACGTCAATTGACCACCTGGTATACCGAGCACGCGGTCGACTTCATCGATCGTCACCACGAGGGGCCGTTCTTGCTCTACCTGGCGCACAGCATGCCACACGTGCCGCTTTACGCGAGCGACAAGTACCAAGGCAAAACGGCGCGAGGACGCTTCGGCGACGTGATCGAAGAGATCGACTGGTCGGTGGGCCAGGTGCTCGCCGCACTGACCAAACACGGACTCGACGAGCGCACGCTCGTCATCTTCACGTCCGACAACGGGCCGTGGCTCAGCTATGGTGATCACGCCGGCTCGGCCGGTCCGTTGCGCGAAGGCAAGGGCACCAGTTGGGAAGGGGGCGTGCGCGAACCGTTCATCGCGCGCTGGCCCGGCGTCATTCCCGCCGGCAGCGAGTGCCGCCAGCCGGCCATGACCATCGACCTGCTGCCCACCATCGCCGGCCTGATCGGCGCCGAGTTGCCCAGCCACAAGGTCGACGGCCTCGACATCTGGCCCCTGATCGCCGGCCAGCCGGGAGCCAAGAACCCGCACGACGCCTATTACTTCTACTATGCCGACAACGAGCTGCAAGCCGTCTCAAGCGGCACGAAGAAGCTCTATTTGCCGCACACCTACCGCACGCTCGCCGGTCGCCCCGGCGGTCGCGACGGAGTGCCGGTCGACTACGAGCAACGCACGCTCAAGGGGCCGGAGCTGTACGACGTCGTCACCGATCTCGGCGAAACGACCAACATCGCCGCCGATAATCCGCAAGTCGTCGAGCAACTCTTGGCCATCGCCGAGCAAGCGCGCGCCGATCTCGGCGATTCGCTCACCAAACGCCAGCCCACCGGCGCCCGCCCGCCCGGCCGCGTGGCCAAAGAGTAAGCCACCAGCGGCGCGTCCACGAATGTAGCCTGCGCGCCGCTATTGGGGCTTCGCGTCGCGCGGAAACGGACCCTCGGTCCAGACCCATTGCGGCCAACGCGTATTGGCCGAGGTCATCGTCCGCTCGCCGTTGACGAACCCGGCCGCCACGATCGCCAGCCCTAGCACCGCCAACCCGCCGGCCAGCCAGCCAATCCAATGAAATCGCGGCTCCGGCGCATCGATCTCTGCCAGCGGAGTCGTCGTCGGCCGCGGCCGCGCCACTAGCGCGTACAGCACCATCGCCCCGAACAGCACCCAAAACACCGTGTGCATGTTGAGCTGCTTCTCCTGGCGCGGGTAGAAGAAGTACAGCGCATTCAAGTTCTGAAACAACACCATCGTGCCGCACAGCCACAGCACCGGCAGCGCGGCCAACCGCTGCCAGCCGCGAAAGTGAATTACCATCCACAACCCCGCGCCGATGAAACCCAGCACGCACACGCCGTCCATCCACCACAGATTCTGCTCGGCCAGCGTCGCCGGCTCGGCGTAACCATACGACGTCAACTGGCTCGTCCATTCTTCCAACTTCCTGGCCGACGGGATTCTACTCAGCCGATGCCAAAGCGGAATCAACCCCAGCACATAGATCATGCCGGCCACCGACGCCCACGGCACGCTTTGCTTCTCGGGCGGATCGGGATAGGCGCGATTCACCATGCCGAACGTATAAATGAACCCGCCGATCAAACCGCATGAAACCTCCATCACGTTCCAGTGATTGATCGAGAAGCCCCACGGCTCTTGCAACACGTTGGCGATATTGCCCAGCAACCGCCCGACGGCCATCCCCAGACCAAAGCCCACGTAGCCCAGCACCGCGCCGCGCAAGCCGCTGGTCTTGCCGTTGGCGGCCAGCCACGCGATTTGCGCCAGCGCTGCGCCCATGAAGGCGATCGAGCTATTGCTGCGCGGCGGATTGATGTGAAACCCGATAACCTGTACGACCACGAACACGGTGAGCCAGCCGCCGATGAAGATGCTGGCCAGCCAGCCGAGCCATTCGCCGGTCTGCAATGGCTTGCGTTCCAGCACCAATCCGATCAGCGCCCCGCCGAACGTGCCCCAGGCCGAGCCCTGCAAGAACAGCGTCAAGAATCCGTAGCTATAGTTGATCGGCGTGTCGGACTGGGCATAACCGTGCAGAATGCCGTAGCTCATCGTGCCGCCGGCGCCGATTCCCAGCGCGGCCAGCGCCGCGATGATCGGCATCCAGCGAAACAGCGACCGTTGGCCGCTGACATAGGCCAGCCCCAGGCCCAAACAAGCGCCGGGAAACATGGCCCCCACCACGTGCCCAAAGTCGCCGCGGATGCCCCAGCCCAGGCCCACGGCCAGCGCCACGAACAAACTTCGCGCGATGCGATCGGCCAGACTCATGGTTGCAGCTCCTTGCGGTCGGACGAAGACGCGGCTGACGATTGCCCCACGAATGTATCTGTCTGGCGGCCGCGATGCCAACGGCCTGGTTGGCGTCTCGTCGAGAATCATCTCGCATGTCTCGCCGCGGCGCGCATAATAGTCGCATCGCACCACCCGCCGGAGCACCCCGCATGGACTATCCAGGGCAGCGCGTCGTCGAAATCCTCAGCGAGCTAGGCTTCACGCACGTGGTGTGGCTGCCCGATTCGGCCATCGGCCCCTGGGAATCCGCGCTGGAGCAATCCACGGCTCTGCAACTCGTCCGCGTCTGCCGCGAAGGCGAAGCCTGGGCCATCGCGGCCGGCTTGCACCTGGGCGGCAAGCGCCCGCTGGTGATGATCCAGAACACCGGCCTGTTCGAATCGGGCGACGCGATGCGAAACGTGCTGTTCGATCTCGGCCTGCCGATTCCAGCCGTAATCGGCTATCGGAGCGCGCTGGTGCCCAACACCACCGACACGGCCTGCCGCTTCACCGAGCCGATCTTGCAAGCCTGGGGGATCGACTACGTCGTCGTTCGCTCGCCCGACGAACTGCCGCGCCTGGCCGAGCATTTTCGCAAGTGTCGGGCGGCCATCCAGCCGGGCGTGGTACTGGTCGCAGAAGGTCGCATGTAAGTCGTCCTCCTCCCATAGGTTCCTCATGACTCACCACGAAAAACCGCGCATGCCGTTAGTCGCCGCGCTGGAAGTCCTGCTCCCGCTGCGCGGCGAGCGCGTCATCGTCACCACGATGGGCGCGGCGCGCGAATGGCCCAAGCTTTCGCAGCATTCGCTGGATTTGCACTACATTCCCTCGGCCATGGGGGGCGCCCCGGCGCTCGGGCTCGGATTGGCCCTGGCGCAGCCAGGCCGCGACGTGCTGGTGCTCAACGGCGACGGCGCCATGTTGATGAATCTCGGCTCTCTAGTCACCATCGTCGCCAGTGGCGCGACCAACCTCACGCTGATGGTCTTCGACAACGGCGTTTACGAAGTCACCGGCGGTCAGCAAACGGCCGCGGCGACCGCCGAGCGGCGTGCATCGGTCGACTTTGCCGGCATGGCCCGCGCCGCCGGCTTCACGAGCGTCCGCGCCTTCGACGACCTGGCGGCCTGGCGTCGCGATGCCGCCCTGGCACTGCAGCTCCCCGGTCCGCGCTTCCTTGTGCTCTCGGTGCAGCGCGTCGCCGACTATCAACTCGAAAGCGCCGGCCCACTCGGAGCGCGACTGGCGCGATTTCAAGCGGCGCTGGCCGGCAAATGACGGCGACTCAATCGAGCACTTCGAGCTCTTCGTGCCCCAGCGCAGCTTGCAGGGACTCCAACAGTGGATCCCGCTTGGCGCCGATGGTTTGCTTCTTCACCTCGTGCCCTATGCTGGCTTGCGTCAGCGCAATGCTCAACTCCGCTCGGCCCACGGCATACGTGACGGTCGTCGCCGTCGTATTTCCGCCGCGTTGCTGCTCGATCTCCAGCACGTCCTCGCCGCGGATGACATAGCGATGCATAACTCCTTCGATTGTCAGCGTGCGCGTCGATGCATCCAAGACTAAGTAGCCCATGTCCTCCGGCACGATCTTGAGCTTGCTGAACGAATGCGCGTTTTCGATGCTGACCAATTTCGGCCTGCCATCGTGCGGCAGCGCGAGCAACTCGTCGAACCTCTGGCCAAGATGTCGTCGTGTAAACCGCCCCATGAAAAAGTTGTTGCTCAACAACACTGCGATCCCACCGATCGAAGCACCCGCGGCCAGCGCGACCCAAATCCCCGCATGATCGCGCCTTCCGAATGCCATGCCCATGAAGGCGCCGCCAGCGATGCCCGCCATTCCCACCAAGAATCGCATCAGCACCCACCTGCCGTATCGGCGCAAGTATGCCGGATCGACGCCGGTCGGCAGGCACAACGAGCCTCCTGCTGGGCCCGCGTTGCGATGCTCGGCCACGATTCGCTGGCTCTCATAAACGGCCGGTTCGCGGAAGTCCCCCGCGTAGCTGCCCGGCATTTGAGAGTTTGAATTGCTCATCGGCGTAACCAGCCACGGGTGTGAGAGTGGCCATACGGCCATCATTCCAACGTTTCTCACCCGCCATGTCAAATTTTCTTGCACAGGCCGCATTCCCCGAAGCGGTCGGAAGGCGAAAAGAGCGAACGCAGGCCCTCGGCGCGCGATCGGCGGCAAAGGTCACGCCGCGGTTTTCACGGCACGTCGATTCGCTACAATGCCCGCACCCGTAACATTCGCCGCACCGACTGACTGAGAACGCTCCCATGCGCATCGCCGTTGCACTATCCACCACATTTCTCTTCTCCGCACTCGCCATGTCCGACTCCGCCTCTGCCGCTCATCCGCTTACGATCGACGACCTGCTGGCCATGCGGCGCGCGTCCGACCCGCATATCAGCCCCGACGGCAAATCCGTGGTTTACGTGGTGACCACCGTCGACCGCGAGAAGAACGCCAGCACTTCCACCATTTGGCTTGCGCCCACCGACGGCAGCCCGCCGCGGCAACTCACCGGCGGACCGAAGCACGACAAGCACCCGCGCGTGAGCCCTGACAGCCGGCAGGTGCTGTTCGAATCCGATCGTTCCGGCGACAACCAGCTCTGGGTCATCGATCTGACCGGCGGCGAGGCGCGGCAGCTTACCACCATCGCCAGCGAAGCCACCACCGGCATCTGGTCCCCCGACGGCAAGTCGATCGCCTTCCTCTCGGCCGTCTATCCCGAGTATTCGCACCAGCCCTATGCCGAGAACAACGCCGCGCACAAAAAACGCAAGGAAGAGATCGAAAAGAATCCGGTCAAGGCCCGCGTCTTCACGAAGCTGTTCTATCGCCACTGGGATTCCTGGGTCGAAGGCAAGCGGCAGCACTTGTTTGTCATGCCGGCTGCCGGCGGCGAACCGCGCGATCTGACGCCCGGCGATCGCGACGCCTATCCCACCTCGTCCACGTTTTCGGCTGGCGACGACTTCACGTTCACGCCAGACAGCGCATCGCTGGTCTACACGGCGCCGCCCGCGCACGACGAAGCCTGGAGCACGAACCACGATCTCTGGCTGGTGCCCGTGGCCGGCGGCGAGCCCAAGAACCTGACCATTGGCAACCACGCCGCCGACGGCTGTCCGCGCTTCAGCCCCGACGGCAAGTGGTTGGCCTATCGCGCGCAAAAGCGACCGGGCTATGAAGCCGATCGCTGGGAGCTGATGGTCGTGTCGGCCGTCGGCGGCGCCGCGCGCAGCGTTTCCGCCAAGATCGATCGCTCGTTCGGCGAATTCGCCTGGGGCGCCGACAGCGCCACGATCTTTTGCATCGCCGAGCAGAATGCCATGGCGCCCATCTTCAAACTGTCGATCGCCGACGGTAAGCTCGCCGAGTACGTCACCGGCGGTTCGTTCTCCTCGCCCAGCATCAGCGCCGACGGCAAGAAGCTGGCCTGCGCGCAGGCCGCCATGGTGCAACCCGCCGACATCATGCTTGTCGACTCGGGCAAGGCCCGCAATCTCAGCCACGCCAACCGCGAGTTGTTGCAACAGATCGATCTGCCGCATCCCGAGAGCGTCTCGGTCAAAGGCGCCGGCGGCACGCCCATGCAAATGTGGATCCTCAAGCCGCCGGGCTTCGATCCCGCCAAGAAGTGGCCATTGGTCTACCTCGTGCACGGCGGACCGCAAGGCGCCTGGGAAGACTCGTGGAGCTATCGCTGGAACCCGCAACTCTGGGCCGCGCAGGGCTACGTCGTCGCGCTTCCCAATCCGCGCGGCAGCACCGGCTTCGGCCAGCAATACGTCGACGAAATCTCCGGCGACTGGGGCGGCAAGTGCTACGAAGACCTGATGGCCGGCGTCGATTATCTGGAACGCCTGGCCTACATCGACACCAACCGAATGGCCGCGGCCGGCGCCTCGTTCGGCGGCTATATGATGAACTGGTTCGAAGGGCACACCGACAAGTTCAAGACGCTCATCACGCACTGCGGCGTTTACAACTTCGACAGCATGTACGCCACCACCGACGAGCTGTGGTTCGACGAGTGGGAGCACGGCGGCCCGCCCTGGGGCAAGCGAGACAGCTACGAAAAGCACTCGCCGCACCGCTACGCCCAGAATTTCAAAACGCCCATGCTCATCATCCACAACGACAATGATTTCCGCGTGCCCATGGGCGAGGGCTTCCAGCTCTTCACCACGCTGCAACGCCTGGGCGTCCCCAGCCGCATGATCAATTTCCCCGACGAAAGCCACTGGGTGCTCAAGCCCGCCAACAGCCTGTACTGGCACCAGGAAGTATTCGACTGGCTGAAGAAATACGTCAAGCCCGGCCCGAGTTAACAGCACGAATGGCCGAATCCGAAGCGAAGGTGGAAAACAGAACTGCTGAGCGTGGAGGCCGCAGAGGATTCCACACTCAAGAGTCCTAATCGTCGTGCCCGTAGTGTCGTCGTAGTAAATCTCCTTCTGTATTTCCCATCCCCCTCGGAGTTCTCGGTGGCCAATCGCTCCTCCAAAATCCAAAATCGCTTTTCTTGCCTCAGGCTGCGCCTCCGCCTATGCTGGCGTCTCGGTGCTCCACGGTCGAGCCCGCTTGTCTCTCATCCACCCGCCGTAAGGTTCTACCCATGATTCGCACCTGCCTGCTGTTGGCGTTCTGCACTTTGGCGTTTGGCGTTGTCCTCGGCCACTCGTCGGCGCGCGCGGCCGACGAGTGTCTGGTCTATATCGGCACATACTCGGGCGAGAAGAGCCAGGGCATCTATGTCGCCGAGCTCGATCTGGCGACCGGCAAGCTCTCTCAACCCAAGCTGGCCGCGGAGGTGAAAAACGCTTCGTTCCTGGCCGTGCACCCCAGCAAGAAGTTTCTCTACGCGGTCAGCGAGATCAGCGATCTGGATGGCAAGCGCACCGGCGGCGTCAGCGGTTTTGCCGTCGAGCCCGATTCCGGCAAGCTGACGCTGCTCAATCAGCAATCGTCCGAAGGCGCCGGCCCTTGCCATCTGATCGTCGACAAGTCGGGCCGGACCGTGCTGGTGGCCAACTACGGCGGCGGCAGCGTGGCCGCGTTGCCGATCGACGGCGAAGGCAAGCTCAGCCCGGCGGCCACGGCCATCCAGCACCAAGGCAGCAGCGTGAACAAGGCCCGGCAGGAAGGCCCTCACGCCCATTCGATCAATGTCGATCCGGCCAATCGCTTTGCCGTGGCGGCCGACTTGGGTTTGGACAAGGTGCTCGTCTATCGGCTCGATCCGGCCACCAGCAAGCTGACGCCCAACTTGCCTCCGTCGGCGTCGGTCGCGCCCGGTTCCGGCCCCCGCCATTTTGCCTTTCATCCCAATGCCAAATTCGCCTACGTCATCAACGAGATCCTCTGCACCGTGACGGCCTTTCAATACGATCCCGAGCTCGGCCTGCTCACCGAGGTGCAAACCATCACCACGCTTCCCAATGGCGAATCGGTCAAGCCCGAGTACAGCACGGCCGAAGTGCAGGTGCATCCCTCCGGCAAGTTTCTCTACGGCTCGAACCGCGGCCACGACAGCATCACGGTGTTCGCCATCGACCCCAAGACCGGCAAGCTCACGTTCGTCGAGAACGAATCGACGCAAGGCAAAACGCCCCGCGGCTTCGGCATTGATCCCACCGGGAACTACCTGCTCGCCGGCAACCAAGGCTCCGACACGTTCGTCGTTTTCCGCATCGATCCAAAAACCGGCCAGCTCGACCCCACCGGCCAGAAGTTCGAGCTCGGAGCGCCAGTGTGCTTTAAGTTTTTGGAACGGTAGTGAGCTGCAGCAGCGGTTGCACTGGTGGCTGAGCCGCACGTTGCGGGTTGGAACCAAGCGATCATAACCCAAGGCTCGCAGCGCTGATGGAGCATCGGGTTATTTCTTCCGCGCTTTGACCGCCGCTTGTAGCGTGTCCCATTGCTCGCTGGTGACGCGTTCCAGGTCGCTGAACATGCCCGCCCCGCGCAGCCAGGCGCCGCCGTCGATCGTCACGCACGTGCCGGTGATGTAGGCCGAATAGTCCGACAGCAGATAGGCGGCCAGGTTGGCCAGTTCCTGGTGCTCGCCATAGCGACGCAAAGGCACGCGGCCGCTCTTCAGTGGATCGTCGTCGCCCAACTCGGGCGGACGCAACCGCGACCAGGCGCCTTCGGTCGGAAACGAACCCGGCGCGATCGCATTGAGCCGGATGCCGTACTTGCCCCACTCCACCGCCAGCGATTGCACCAGGTTGAGCGCGCCGGCCTTGGCGATGCTCGAAGGCAGCACGTACGCCGAGCCGGTCCAGGCATAGGTCGTGCTGATGTTCAGCACCGCGCCCGGCGTCTGCTCGGCAATCCACCGCTTGCCCAGCGCGAGCGTGCAGTTGTACGTGCCCTTGAGCACGATGTCGACGACGGTGTTGATGGCGTTGGAGCTGAGCCGCTCGCTAGGACAAACGAAATTACCGGCGGCGTTGTTGACCAATCCGTGAATCGCGCCAAATTCGCTGCGCACGGTGTCGAAAAAGGCATCCACCTCCTCCGGCTTGCGCACGTCGCAGGGCATGCCCAGCACCTGGCCGCCGTTGGGCAGAGCCATCTCCTTGGCCGCCTGCTCGATGACTTCCTTGCGCCGTCCGCAAATCGCCAGGTTCGCGCCCAACTGTTGGAAGTACTGTCCCATCGAGCGCCCCAAGCCCGTGCCGCCGCCGGTGACCACGATGGTGCGGCCCTCGAAGGTGCCCGCTGGAAGCATCGGTTGAGTGTGTCGCGCAGCAGTCATGGAACCAATCTCCTGAAGCAGTGGAACGGGTGCGGGAACGCGCATGGACGGCGACACCATTTCTACCCGACATTGCGTCGCCGTGGGAGAGACCTGTCGCGCAGAATCATCGCGTAGCAGGATTCGCACGAATTCAGCTCGGTTGGCTTGTCGCAGATCCGGATGTGCGTCGGCACCTCGTGCCAGCGCATCGGCGGCCAGCGTTCATTGCCGCCGATAAACGAACCAGTGCAAGCCGGACAGCGGGGCCGCGGGAAACGTGGCTTCGAGTCGATAGGGATGGGCGGTTCGGCCGAACAACTCGGCCGAATAGGGTACCGGTGGCTCGAACGATTCCTTGTGACAGATGAACCATTCCGGGCCGTCTGCCAAAGCAGGCCCCATGCGGGAGACGCGGATCGTCTTGTCCGGCACGGCCGTGCGCGCAATGTACACCGCGGGATACGCGATGCGAAAGCCGTTGTCGGCGCTGAGTGAGATCACTGGCCCCGGCGTCCGCTCTGCCATGAACCGCAGGGCGCCGCTCGTGTCGCCGCGCCCATGGCGCAACAAGCTTGCCAGATGCACCCCGTTGGCAACGCAAAACGCCAGCACGATCGCCACCGCCGCCGTGCGATGCCATCGCGATTGGCCGGTCCAAAGCGACCCCAACCAAAAACTCATCAACAAGAGCAGAAACTCCATGCTGAGAATGAAGTAGCGCGGATAGAGCACGCTGGACGCGCGGACGATCGCTAGTCCCAGGGGAAAGACGACAATCACACCGAGAAAGAAGACCGCCTGGTCGGGCGACTCGCGCCACACGAGTTGCAAGCCCGCGCCGCAAAGGGCAATGGCTACGAGACAGCCGAACGCCAGTGGCACGCCAGTCAACGGGGTTCCCAGCGTCCAGGCCAGCGCCGATGCGTAGCTGTGCAGCAGCGACTCGCTGCTGGTTCCTCCGCCGATCGTAAGCTGTCGCAAGTCGACGAGATAAAGCAGCAGCAGCGCCAATAGCGGCACGAGTTGGATCGCAATCACAGCTAGCGCCGACCAGATCGTTGGTTTCAACGGCGCAGTACCGCGTTCAGCAGCGCTAGCGGACGCAGGGCGCGCGCTCGACGCCGGGCCGATGGATCCAACGTTCGGTCGCACCATGCCGGCAAAATTGCTGAACAACGGGCGCATCAGCCAAACCAACGAGGCAAGGATCGCCGCGGCCAGAAACGAAACGAAAACCGGCTGCGAAAGGAGCCCCATCACGACACTGACGACGTAAATGGCTGCCGCGGTCCAACTGCGTTTCGCAAAAAAACGCTCCAGGCTATGGAATCCCCAGAGAGCAAAAAAACAGACCATTCCGTACCCGCGCGCCTCGGACGAATACAACACCATCACATACGAGACGCCGAACACCAGCATCGCGATCCAACCAGTCGCCGCGTCCCGGCGCGCGCCGATCATGCCCGCCAGGACCACCGTTCCCATGCCCGCCAACAACGAGACCAGCCGGTACGAGAACCAGTTGCCCTCGGGCCCGACGACCCACAACCACAGGGTGTTCAGGTAGTGATTGTTGTCGTGGTGCAGGCTGGTAAACACTTCGATCGGAGCATGGACTTTGCCGGCCAAATCCAGCGACCAGATTTCGTCGAGCCAAAGATCGTTATGAGCCGCAGCGATCCGCAAGCCGCCGGCCGCGATCAGAATCGCCGTGAACGCGGCCCAATGGCGAACTGTCCAGCGGCCGCGCTGGGGACACGCCGGCGAGGCATCCGTCGATGGATCTACCATGAGACCGCCTAATTCTTGACTTCGTCACTGGCTGGGCGCGCCGGCGCGGCCGGTCCGACGTCGCTACCAGCGGTATCGTGCGCCGACTCGGACTGATGGAAGCGCCACTGCTTATCCAGGATCAGCCGCGCTCCACGGTGAAAGGACAGATAGAACCAGGCCCACTGT
>JBBDYK010000328.1:0-12827 GCA_040901665.1 Pirellulales bacterium
CAGGAACAAGGCGTAGCCTCGTCGCCGAACGTCGTGAATCGCGAGCGGCTGCTCGAGGGCGCCGATGCCGTCGCCGAGTGCGCGGCCAAACTTGCCAGGCACACCTCCGATTCGCGGCACGATCCGCTGGCGCCGGTTGTCGAACGGGTTCGCAAGCTACAAGACCTCGTCGACGCGCTATTGGCGGCGTCAGAAGGCAGGCGCATGCCGATGAGTCTCACCGATTCCGATTCGTTCCCCGCCAGCGCGCTGGGTTACGTGCCGTCACCCACGAGCAAGTGACCGCCTGGGCGCGTGAAACCTGGCCGTTCGCGTCGCTGAGCTGTTACTTGCCAGCGGAGACGTCGTAGCACCATAAGGCGCCCCAGTCGCGGATATACAGCCGGCCATTGGCGACGACCGGATAGGCCCAGGCCTTGGCTTTGCCTTTTTCCGGTTGGTCGGGAGGCGTGAAGCGGCCCTTCTCGCGATAGGCTTCCGGCGTGGCCTCGACGAGCGCCACATCGCCACCTTCGCCGTGCACGTAGAGTCGGCCTTCGGCAAAGCACACCGCGCCGGGGCCAACCGAGCGGTCTTGCCATTTCACTTCCCCGCTGGCAAAGTCCACGCACATCAAGCCGGCCGAGTTGGTGCCGTAAAGGGCGTCGCCCACGCGCACCGCACCGCCGATGCTGGTCGGCAGCTTGGGCCCCGCATAGATTTCCGTGGGCTCGATGCCCGCAGCGCCGGTTTTCAATTCCACCAGGCCACCGCCGCCTTTGCCGCTGGCGCTATACACGAACGCGTCGTGGGCCAAGGGCGTGGGGATGTTGGCGGGACTGCCCTCTGCGGTTTTTTCATAGCGCCATAGTTTTTCACCGGTTTTGGCATCCACGCCCACGACGCCCTTTTGCAAGAATTGCACGTATTGCTTGGCGCCGGCGGCGTCGAGCACGATTGCCGAGGCGTACGCCGCTTCGTCACCCTCGTCCAGCGCGCACTTCCAAATCGGCTCGCCCGAATTCTTGTCGAGCGCCACGATCGTCGCTTCCTCGCCGCCGGGCGTGCAAATCACCTTGTTGCCGTCGACCAGCGGCGACTCGGAATAGGCCCATTTGCCGGGCGTGCCTCCAAAATCGCTGCGCAGGCTCTTCTGCCAGCGGACCTTTCCGCCGTGGGATTCGATGCAGGCCAGATCGCCGTCGGAGCCCAGGACAAACAGTAAGTCGCCGTCAACGGTCGGCGTCGATCGCGCACCGGGATACTGCGGCCCCTGGTTGGGGCCGACTTTGCCGATGCGGACGGACCACAATTGCTGAGCGTCTTCCACACTCAGGGCCTGCACGAATTCATCCTCCAGGCCCTTGTTCGACATGAGATAAATCCTGTCGCCGACGATGGAGGGAGTCGAGTAGCCTTCGTCGATCGCCTTGGCCTGCCAGAGCAATTTGGGGCCATCGGTCGGCCATTCGGCGAGCAATCCGGTCTCGGTTGAAATGCCGTTGCGTTGGGGTCCGCGCCATTGTGGCCAGTCGACGGCCCACGTCGGCACGGCAAAAAGGCAAAACACCACGGCGAGCCAGTTTCGCATCCTCATCCTGCACCTCTTGAGCACGGTTGATTTGGCCGAGAGAAGCGGCGGCGCAATGGTCCGCCACGCGGCGCATTATAGCGATCAGGAAGCGATCGGCTACAAGCGTGGCCCTGGGGCAAAAGAATCGCCCCGGCGCTTGGGGCGCCAGGGCGATGGGTGGTGATTGGTTGCGGCGATTACTCGATGATTACTTCGGTCGTGTTGACCACCTGTTCCTTGGGCAGTGGCAACGGCAGCGAGTTCTTCAGTAGCTCGATTACTTGTCGTGATTCCAGCAAATGTGCCTCGGAGGCCGTTGTTGCCAGGTGAATCACCCGCGCCAAGTCAGGCGATGCTTGCTCCTCGAATACGCGCAGCATCGCCAGAACCTGCAACTGGTTGTAAAGCTCGATGCCGATGTAGCGGCGATCGAAATCGCCGGGAGGCGACGACTCCAATTCGGCCCGCAGCAAGTCGGTGTACCGGTTGGCAATCTCCAATCGCACGCGCAGGATGGCCTTAGTGGCCGTGTTTTGCATGATGTCTCCGACGCCGAGAGCTTTCTGTCGCGATGGTTTTGGCGTCTGGGCGTTGGCTGCCGGGCTGGAGGGCGCTGCGTTTCGCGCGCGAGAGTTGCGCGCCAGCATTGCATTTGCCCGGCCCCCAGTCAGCTCGTTCAGCGTGCTGTACAACTGTCGATAGCCGCGCAGCTTCTGATCGGTCAGGGCCTTGAGGCGCGAGTCGCCGATAATGTCGAGCGCGAACTCACTGAGCTCCATCTGCACGTGCGCTTCAACTGCCAGGCTCATCGCCAGCTTCTCGTCGACAATGCTCATGTTGATCTGATCGAGCTCGGCAGCCGGGAGCAGCAACTCCACGTGCGCATTCGCAGCCGACGCATCAAGCTCACCGGCGTGCGCCGCCACTGACAGACCGATCAGCGCCGACGCGCCAAGCGCAGCGGCGAGCATCAACACGTGCGTGTGTCTCATCACTCTGCTCCTGCGAACCGAAGGGAATCCAGACCACGACCGCATACTTGCAAACCGCGTTCCGGTTTTTGGCATTTGCTAACGATTAGATGCCAAAACCGCATTGCGTGTCACATTGCTCAACGCCCGGAAGCGGGCCATACGACGTGCTTGAGCGGCCGGAGTGCGACCGGATCTGGACCATCATTGAATGCGCAGAATTGACGAGCGACGAAGCGAGGCCTGCGCCGGTTCGAGCGCCCGAGAGAGTCGCCGAGACGAACCTCTACTTGCAAGTGTAGTCTCAGGCGTGCAGAAAACCACACCCTAGGCGGAAGAAACGTCTCCGCACTGGAGAATTTGATGAACGACCTTCGGGGGCTGGCCGTCGAGCAAGTTGCCTTCGCCCGTGGCGCGCGTGAATGCCACCTGCCGCACGTCGAGTCCGAAAAGGTGCAACAAGGTGGCGTGGTAGTCGTGATGGGTGACTACGTCGGTGACAGCGTGATGCCCCAGTTCGTCGGTTTCGCCGTGGATATAGCCCCCTTTGACGCCGCCGCCGGCCAACCACATGCTGAATCCATAGGTATTGTGATCGCGGCCGATGTTCTTTTCGTTCTGAATCACGGGCAAACGGCCCATCTCGCCCCCCCAGTGAACCAGCGTGGTGTCCAAGAGACCGCGCTGCTTCAAGTCGCGCACTAAGGCGGCCGCAGGTTTGTCTGTTTTTTCACAAACTGCCGGCAACGATTTTTGAATGCTGCCATGGTGGTCCCAGGTCTGGTTGCCTGTGAAAATTTGCACGAACCTCACCCCGCGCTCCACCAGCCGCCGGGCGATCAGGCACCGGCTTCCATAATCGCGCGTCTGGGGATTGTCGATGCCATACAGCTTTTGGGTGGCTTCGGTCTCCTGCGAGATGTCGATCGCCTCCTTGGCCGCCACCTGCATTCGCGCAGCAAGCTCATAACTCTGTATGCGCGCGGCCAGGTCCTGCTCGCGCGGGTGCTGTTGCAGATGCTGGCGATTGATCTGCTCGAGGTACGAGAGAAACCGTGCCTGCGCCGGCCCGCGCAGTCCCTGCGGCGGATCGAGATTCAGGATCCGTGGCTCCGTGGGGCGCACGACCGTGCCCTGGTATACCGAAGGCAGCCAACCGGCGCTCCAGTTGTCCACGCCCAGGACGGGCAAGCCGCCCGGATCGGAGAGCACCACGAACGCGGGAAGATTCTGGTTTTCCGAGCCCAGGGCATACGTCATCCAAGAGCCCAAGGCCGGCCGGCCCTCGCCGATATTGCCGGTGTTCAACGCGTTGATGGACTGGCCGTGGTTGTTCACGCCGGTGTGCATCGAACGGATCAGGCAGATGTCGTCGGCCACTTCGCCCAGGCAGGGGACCAACTCGCTCAGTTCCATGCCGCACTGCCCGTGCTGCGAGAACTTCCAGGGGCTGCCGAACAGCTTGGAGCTGGCTTCCGCCGCATTGTCGAACTTGACGTCGCCGGTAAAGGTCTCCATGTGCCGCTTGGACAGTTCCGGTTTGGGATCGAACAAGTCGATGTGGCTGGGCCCGCCCTGCATGAACATCGAGATCATCGCGTGTGCTTGCGGCTGGTGCGCGGGCAGGCGCGGCTTGACGTCGAACGATTGGGGCTCGAGCTGTGGCTTGGCCGGCGCCGCCAGCGCGCCGTCGGACTGCAACAGCCACGACAGCGCCAGGCTTCCCAGACCAAAGGCCTGCTGCGACAGAAAATGGCGGCGCGTGAAATGCGACATGCGATTCACCTAGTCGACGTACAAGAACCCGTTGGAAATCAGCAGCGCGTGACACAAATGCGCAAGCGCCGCCTGCTCGGGCGGCGCCGCAGTGTTCGGATCGGGAGTGCCTGCGGCACTCGCGGCAGCATCGGCTCGGGCGGAGGCGGCCTGTTCGGTCAGAAAGGCTAAGCCGCCTTCGCTCTCGTGCGCTGTTGGCTGGCGGCCAAACGCCAGCAGCCACGCGTGGTGGAATTGCGCAGCCGGGTCGTCGCCGGCCTCGCGGCGAACGCGGGCGGCCATGACGCCGGCCTGCTCGACCACCAGCGCGCTATTCATCATCAACAGCGACTGCGGCGCCACGGTCGACGACGCCCGCTGGTCGCAATTGGGAGTCATCGTGGGTACGTCGAACGGTTCGAGCATGCCCAGCGGCATCGAGCGGCGCACTTGCACATAAACGCTGCGGCGAAACGCCGCTTCGCCCAAGGGCACGACCTTGCCGGACGGTCGACCTGCGGAGTCGCGCGTGTCCACGCCGACGACAATCTGGCCGACCTCGTCGGGCATGACAGGCACCGGCTTGCCGTCCATCCTGGGCGACAAACTGCCACTGACTGCCAGCAGCGCATCGCGAATCGTCTCCGCCTCCAACCGTCGCACGTTCATGCGGCCCAGCAACCGGTTGTCCGGATCGACTGCCTCCAACTCTTCGCGCCGCTCGGACGACTGGCGATAGGCCGTCGACGTGACGATCAGCCGGTGCAGTGGCTTGAGCTTCCAACCGCCGCGCATGAATTCATCGGCCAGCCAATCGAGCAGTTGCGGATGACTGGGACGCTGTCCCAACATGCCGAAATCGCCGGGCGTGTCGACCAGTCCGCGGCCAAAGTGATGCAACCAGAAGCGATTCACCAACACGCGCGCCACCAGCGGATGCGTTCCATCGGTCAAGTGACGGGCGTATGCCAACCGCCTGCCCGACGTTGGCAGGGCGGCATCCTTCGAAGGCACGACGAGCTCGGCGCGATTCAGCACGGCCAACTCACCGGGCGCGATCTCGGCGCGCGGTTGATTGAAGTCGCCCCGGGCAAATAACAGCGTGGGAGGCAAGTGCCCTGGCACTTCGGTCAGGCAGGCCACATTGTCGTCGGGCGGACGTTGGTTGCGCTTGGCCTCCGTTAGCTCGTCCCACTTATTGTTAAAGCCGTTCAGCCTGTCGTCCAGATAGAGATAGACCGAGCCGCGGTCGACCTTTAGAAAGGGGTACTCCTTGATCAATTGCTTCTGCTCGTCGCTCTGCTTGTCGTCAGCGGTCTCACGGGCTTCGCGGGCTTTGGGTTGAATATCCTCTGGCAGCTTGGCCAGCTCGCGCTCGAACGTGGCGGCAACGAGCTGATCGAGTTCCTCCGTGCGACGGTCGGCAATCTCCTTCAATTCGGCGTCGACGGCTGCTGCCTTGGCCTTGAGCTCGTCCGACCACAGCGAAATCAACCGGTCACTCGCGGGGCGCCAGTTCCTCCAATCGTATGCCGGCTCGAACAGCGCTCGAATGCGGTGGTAGTCGTCGTGGGTGATCGGATCGTAGCGGTGCGAATGGCACTGAGCGCAGCCCACCGTCAGCCCCAGCAGCGAAGTCGACACGATCTTGATGGTGTCGGCCATCACGTCGTTGCGGGCCACGTTCTGGTCGACCTGCGAATCGGTCGTGCCATCGGGCCCCATCCGCAAGAAGCCCGTGGCGATCAGCCGATCGGCATCCGCCGCAGTCAGGTTGGCATACGGCGGCGCAAGCAGCTCGTCCCCCGCGAGTTGCTCTACCAGGAACTCGTCCCACGGCTTGTCCTGATTGAAAGAACGGATCACGTAGTCGCGATACTTGAAGGCCCAAGGACGTTCGACGTCCTTCGCTGCGTAGCCATCGCTGTCGGCATAGCCCGCCACGTCCAGCCAGTGGCGGCCCCAACGCTGTCCGTATGCGGGCGACGCCAAGAGATCGTCGACCAGGCGTTCATAGGCAGCGGGCGACGGATCGTTCACGAAGCGCCCGACGGCGTCGGGCTCCGGCGGCAAGCCGATCAAATCAAACGACAAGCGGCGAATCAAAGCGGCCCGCTGGGCCGGCGGTCCAAAGCCCAGCGATCGCGCCTCCAATTGCGCCAACAGGAACGCATCGATCGGAGTGGCCGCCAATTCGGCGGACGCCGATTGTGGAACCGCGGGCCGGCGAATCGGCTGAAACGACCAGTGGGACCGATCTTCCTCGGAAAACACGTCGCCGGCGGCCAGCGACTCGGGCTCCGCGCGGGCCGTCTGCGCGCCTGCGTCGATCCAACGGACGATTGCTTGCACTTCGGCCGCGGACAACTTCTTCTCGCCCGGCGGCATTTCGCCAGCGGTGATCCGCGCAACCAGCAGGCTGGCGGTATGATCGCCAGGCACCAATGCGGGTCCCGAGTCACCGCCCCGCAAAAGAAAACGCGCCAGCCGCGCATCGAGCGAGCCTTCCAGCTTTGCCTCTTCTCCGTGGCATTGCCAGCAGTGCGCCTTGAGAATCGGGCGGACATTGGCTTCAAACGTTGCAACGCCATCGACCGGGGCACCTGCCGGCAATTCGGCGGCAAGCAGCCGTGCGGGCAGCAGCAGCACGGCGATCGTAAGCAAGGTTCGCGGCATGGCGGGCAACGCAGGCGGGATTCGGGCAGGGACCGACAGCGGCCAGGCAGGTCCGCCGATTGTAACCCACGGACGTCCAGAATGCCAACCTCGGGCCCCCAAGCGTAACTGGGGTCGTACGACTTCAGACAGCCAAGTTCACGGCTCCGATGCCGTCGCCCCGCTTAGCAGATAGGCCAACAAGTCCAGCACTTGCTCTTTGTGCAGCACGTTGATGGTCCCTTCCGGCATGTTCGATACGGGCAACCGGCGGCGCTCGACGATACTTTGCTTGCTCACTTCGGTGGGCGCGTCCGTCGCCGAATGCGGTCGCACGAACACAGCTTCGTCGGTCTCGCGCTCGATGCGGCCCGCCACCACGCGACCGTCGTCGGTTTCAATGGCATAACTGGCGTACTGATCGGCAATGTCCTTTGAGGGTTGCACGATCGACTCCAACAGTTTTGGCGCCGCCAACCTTTTCTCGACGCCCGTCAGGTCCGGGCCGACGCTGCCACCCTCGCCCGCAAATCGATGGCACTCGACGCAGCCCGTTTGTTTAAAGGCAACCTGTCCAGCTTCCGATGAGCGGCCGCTGGTCAGTTGATCCAATGCCGGCAGAAAGTCCTCCATTTGCCATTGTTTGACGACTGGCAATGCGGGCTTGAGACTTCCGATCCACTCTCGCACCAACGCGACAGCCCGCTCGTCCACCCGGTTCGAGACCAGCGGCGGCATCTGGCCGCGGCCGCGGTGCGACAAGCGGTGCACCAGCACCGATCGATCGGGATCGCCCGGCGCTATGAGCATGGCGTCACTGATGCCAAAGGTATCGTGCTGCGGGCGCGCTGCTAGCAGCTTCGCGTCGGTTGTGGCCGTTGCCAGGCCGAGCTCCATCTGCGAGTTGCCGCCGCCAGCCGCGACGTGGCAGGCTGCGCAGTTGACGTGCAGATAGGCTCGCACGCGCGCCTCCGGGTCGGCACTTGCGTCGTAGGGATCGACCAGCCGCGTCCGCTCGGCGGGCGGCTTCGGTAGGGCCTGGCCGAACAGCCCGATGTGGTCCAACGCGCGCAATTGATTGTCGTGAACGCCGCCATAGTCGTGCGGGCGATTCAACTGCGCCTCGCTCAGTCCGAGCACGAAGTTCGCGGCCCGGCTGTGGCACGTCAAACACTCCGTGCGACTGGGAATCCGCCAGGCAACGTCGTCGTCGTCATTGGAACCGTATGCTGTCGAATCGAGTTCGATTTGCTCGCCCTTGGCGCCCACCAGCACGGCATCGGACTGGTCGTCATTCCAACGATAGGAGTAGCCGGCCCATTCGCCTTGTTGGCGCAGCAGGACGCGCGTTTCGATGCGACGGTTCGCGGCTGGCGATGCTTTGTCCGTCGAAAGCGAGAGCGTCTGCGCAATCGCCGTGCCGTCTGGAAAGCTCCAACTGCCGCTGGACGTGTAACCGACCGTGGCATCGCCCGGCACCGCGATGAAGTGCTCGGCGATAGCGCCGTCACTCCAGCCGGGCGCGTTGACGGAGAACGGAATGACGCCCGCCGCCGGTTGGTGGTCGCGCGTCGAGGTAAACAGGCCGGTCTGGCTGAGCAAGTTGGGAAACGGCGCCGCGACGTCTGCCGACTCTGCGGGAGTCAGCCGATAGATACCGCCGCCATGATCGACCACCAGCAACTCACCGCGCTGGTCGACGCGGAAGGATGCGATCAGCAAGCTCGTGTCCGCCAGCTCGCGATGCCACACCACGCGCTGGCCATCGTGCTTCATGCCCCAGATGCGGCCCGTCGCATAGTCGCCATAGATATATGCGCCTTCAAGGTCGGGCAGCGAGTCGCCATAGTACACCACGCCGCCGGTCAGCGAGCGAAACTCAGCGTGCGAGTGTTCGATCGTCGGCGGCACCAGCGGCGTCGGTCCGCGCTCACGCTCGGGATAGAAGGGATGGTTTCCCTCATAGACGCTCCAACCGAGGTTGTCTCCGCGCTGGACCAGGTGCGCCGTTTCCCACAGATCCTGACCGTTGTTACCGACCCACACGTGCCCGGTACGCGGATCGATCGTCATTCGCCAGGGATTGCGCAGACCATAGGCCCAGACTTCGCCGCGAGCGCCGCTGAGCTGCACGAACGGATTGTCGGGGGGGATGGCATACAGGCGGTCGCCTTCGCTGCGCGATACATCGATGCGCAACACTGCTCCCAATAAATCATCGAGCGTCTGCCCGCTGTTCCAAGTATCGGAGTCGCCGGATCCGTCGCCCGTAACGATGTACAGCATGCCATCGGGGCCAAACGCCAGGTCGCCGCCATCGTGCCCCTCAGAGCGCCATTCCAGAATCACTTGCTGGCTTTCGGGATCGAGCCGGGGACTCGACCCGAGCTCGACCGTGTAACGGGACACGCGATTGGTGCGCCGCGACTGCGACGTCGGCCCATTGCTGAACACATACACGACTCGATTCTTCACATAGCCCGGATCGAAGCAAACCGAGTAGACAAGCTCATCCGGCGCCTCGAAGAGCGATGCGCGCTCGTCGGTGAGCGGATCGTCGACGACGCGCTCAATGCGGCTGGAGCGCTCGGCGCCTTGTCCCTGCGAGATGACCCACAGGAACTCGGTAGCGGGTTCGTCGATCGCGTAGATCGGCGCTTGCCAGTCGAGGTTGGTGAAGGTCTTTTCCACCGAGTACGGTAGCGGAGGTTCCGGAGAACCGAGCAGCCGCGAATCGCGCCACTCCACGCGCCGTTCCAAGCCGAAGGGCGCATCGTCCTGGGCGCACAGCGTGCTCGAGTGGGCGAGACACAAAAGCGCGACGAGCGGTAGCAGTGCCAATCGGGTCATAACCATCGCTGGTCGGCTTAGGCAGGGCAGGGCGGGGGACCTGGAACATCTCCGTGTAGAGGACGACCTGGCCCTAGTCTGCTTATGGAGCGGCCGCCGTCAAGCGATCTTCGAACGTTACGACGCCGTCGACGTCGTGATGCCGCAGGGTGAGCGTGGGCCCGGCCGGCGTCCGCTGGACCGTGCCGGAGAGGAATCCGCCCGCGACACGCAGAAAGCGGTGAAAGTCAGGGCGGTAATCTTCTTGCTCCCAGCCGCCGGCGTGTTCGTCGCTGGCAGGTCCAACCGAGTACTCGCGCAGCCTGGTTGCGGGATCCATCGACGCATACTGCCAATGTCGATCGCCGCAGATGGAAACGACGTTGGACTGATCGGCCAGAAACTTGCGCAGCTCGTTGCCATCGTGTCGAAAGCCCGAGTTGGCGTGGTTGTCGCGCTTCTGCTCGCGATCGGGGCCGACCAGCGGCGTGGGCGTGAAGAGAATGCGAAACGTCGCGTCCGAAGCGGCCACGGTCTCCTTGAACCATTGCTTCTGCGCCGCGCCCCAGATCGTCTTTTCGGGGCCGTCCGGCATGTCGTTGGGCATGCGAAAGTCGCGCCCTTCGACCAGCCAGATTTGCAGGTCCTTGCCGAATCGCTGCGTGCGATAGGTCAAGCGCCCCATCGGCGTCTGCTCGCGGAAGATCGCTTGCCCCTGGCGAAAGGTGAACTCGTGCATGTAGGGCGTCTTCATCGTGGGCCAGCAATCGTTGCGCAGCGTATCGTGATCGTCCTTCACGAAGAAACTGGCCACCTGGCGATGAAAAGCCACGGTGCCCGGCCAGCCGTACATCCGCTGCCAATGGTAGCGAGCCAGCTCGGCGGTCTTGGCCAACTCGTCGTAATAGATGATGTCTCCCAGGTGGACGAAGAAGTCGGGATCGAGGGCGAGCATCGATCCGTAGATCTTGAAGCCGCCGGGCGAGTCTTGATCGTCGTTGCCGAAGCACGTGGCCGCAGTGAATACCACGCGGCGCGGGTCGTCGGCGCGCGGCGCGGTGCGGAAGCGGCCGTCGATGGTGATGCCGGGTGCGCCGCCCGTTCCGCGCGATTCCACGCGGACCTGATAGTTGGTTGCCGGCTGCAGGCCATCGAGAGCGAACTGCGTCGTAAAGTCTCCGAGCGGATCAACGCTCTGCCATTCGGTTGTCCGCCAGTCGGCGGCGTCCTGCGCCTTGAACGAAATGCGCACGTCACCGTCGGCGCCGGGCACGGCTTCGCGCAGATCGCCGACGGTCGCGCCGGCGGGAAACACCACGCCGCGCACCGCGCGCTCGCGCCGGCCCGCATTGGCCGCCGGCTCGTACTCGATGCGGACCATGGGCCCGTCCGAGGGATTCCGCGATTCCCGCAATGTCAGCCGGGACCAAACTATGGCGCTGGTGTCGGTCACCTCGCCGATCTTGATGCCGGTGGTTTGAAAGGGTCCGCCATTGTCCGCCGCATCGACGGTCGAGACGACGCAGCATCCGACGGCGATGGCCAGTACTTGCAGCGTGCGACGCAGAAGCTCTCTCTTGGGAGTATGCACCATTGATGTCCTGAGTTCACGCCGGTCGTGGCAATTAATCCTTCGCCTTTGCCTGCGCTCGCTCGGCGCGTTTGGCCTTTTTCTGCTGCGCATCGGCGGCTTCGGGCACGTTCTCCGCGGGCAGCATGGCCGCCAACTCGGACTTTCGAGCAGCGTGGCGTGGATCGCGCGCCAGGTTGTTCCACTCGTAAGGATCATTGGTTTCGTCGTACAACTCTTCGCCACCGTCTGCATAGCGTATGTAGCGCCAGTCCTCGGTGCGCACGGCGTGGTTGTTGCGTCCGTGAGTGGTGATCGCCGGCTGATCCCAATCGCCGGTCGGATCGGCCAGCAAGGCGCGAATGCTGCGCCCTTGCACGTGCTCGGGCGTGTCGATGCCGCACAAGTCGCAGAGCGTGGGATAGATGCTCATGAAGTCGACCGTCCGGTCGCAGCGCGTGCCTGGGTTCGTCAAGCCCGGCACGACCCAGATGAACGGCGCCCGCGTGGCCTCCTCCCACAGCGCGAATTTGCGCCAGTGGTGTTTCTCGCCCAAGTGCCAGCCGTGATCTCCCCACAGCACCACGATCGTGCGGTCGCGCTCGGGCGATTGTTCGAGCGCGTCGAGCAGGCGACCGACCTGCGCGTCGGCAAACGATCCGGCCGCCAGGTAGCCTTGGATCGCTTGCTTCCAGCGGCCCGCCTCGACGATCTTCTCGTGTTCCTTTTGCTTGGCCATTTCCAGTCCGCCCGGCGGCAGATCGCTCAGATCGTCGTCGCGATAGGGCGGTAGTTCGATCTGTTCCAGCGGGTGCATGTCGTAGTACTTTCGCGGCACGTTCCACGGCATGTGCGGCTTGTGCAGCCCGACGGCCACGAAGAACGGTTCCTCGTGCTTCCGCTGGAGCTCGGCGATGCCATAGTCCACGCTCTTGTAGTCGGACCACTGCGAGTCCGGAGCATCGACGGGGCCAAAGGGTCGTAGCGGCGTGTCGGCCACCGGGTCGCTTGGTTTGCCTTCGCCCTGCGAGTGCTGGTAGTCGTCCCACTCGGCGTCGCGTTCATAGGCGCCGTGATAGATCTTGCCGGCGCCGGTGACGCGATAGCCCGCATTGCGAAAGGTGGTCGGCAGCGTGCGCTCGATGGGGATGGCCTTGCGCCAGTCGTGGCTGTTGTAGTAGATGCCGGAGCTGCCGGGTCGCAAGCCGCTCATGAGCGCCGCGCGTGAGGGATTGCAGACCGGCGCCGCGCAATGGGCGCGCGTGAAGGTGGCGCCCATCTTGGCCATGCGGTCCAAGTTGGGCGTCTTGCTCTGCTTGTTGCGCCCCAGGTGGCCGACCCAATGGTTCAAGTCGTCGATGGCGATGAACAGCACGTTGGGATGCGACGGTTTGGCATCGTCGTCGGCCGCACGGCATACTGGCACAAGCGACAGCAGCACGCATGCGGACCCAATGAATGCGGCGGTGAAACGGCGTTGAAGCATGGCGATGTC
>JBBDYK010000329.1:0-12757 GCA_040901665.1 Pirellulales bacterium
CCATCACAAGGATGAAGATCAACGGCATCGCCAGCAGCACGACCATCTCACGCGTATCGCTCAGCAGCAGTCGCAAGTCCTTCTTCGCCAGAATCCAAGTCAACATGGTGGGTCAATCGCGCAGCGCGCGTCCGGTCAGGTGCAGAAATACGCGTTCCAAATTGGGCTCGGTCGTTTCCAGGCTGATCAACTCGATCTGCCGTTCGTTGAGCAAAGCGATCACCCGCATCAGCGCCGTCTTCACGTCGCGGCATTCCATTTCCACGAACGGTCCGTCCTGCCCGTTCAACGTTACGCCGGGGATCTGCCGCAACGGCTCGCGCAGGCTGGGCGCGTCGTCGGGCACGCGAAAGCGAATCACGCCTCCCATTTGCGCCAACAGCACGGGCAGCGAGTCGCAGGCGATCAGTTGCCCGTGATCGATGATGCCCACGCGCGAGCAGAGTGACTGCACCTCTTCGATATAGTGGCTCGTGTAGACGATGCCCACGCCCTCGCCGGCCAGCCGCCGCACTTCCTCGAAGATATGATTGCGCGATTGCGGGTCGACCCCCGTGGTGGGCTCATCCAGCAAGAGCAGCCGTGGCTGATGGATCAGCGCGGCGCCCAGGTTGAGCCTTCGCTTCATGCCGCCGGAGAAGTTTTCCACCCGGTCGTTGGCCCGGTCCGTCAGACCGATGGCTGCCAGGGTATGGTCCACGCGCTTGTTGAGCTCGTCTCCGCTGACGCCGTACAGGCTGCCGAAGAAGTTCAGGTTCTCCCGCGCGTTCAGCTCGCCATAAATGGCCAGTTCTTGCGGCACGATGCCGATCGAGCGCCGCAGATTGCGATCGCGCGTCGAGGCCCGCTGGCCCAGGATCAAGGCCTCACCCGAGGTGGCCTCCAACAGGCAGGAGACGATCGACAACAACGTCGTCTTGCCCGCGCCGTTGGGCCCCAACAGGCCGAACAGCTCTCCGGCGCGCACGTCGAAGCTGACGCCCGCCACCGCCGTATGTGGGCCATATTGCTTGACAACGTTGCGGATCGACAGCAGCAGTTCACTCATGGAGTCATTCTATCGGCAGGGCAGGGTGCGCGGTAACCTCAACATTCCGCGCCGCCGTTGGATTCACCGCGCCCGCACCGCCGCGCTGCCGCATTCGGCCGATGCTTTGTCGCGGAAAGTGACAAGCGCCGCGGCACGCTCGTCGCCAGGTGCGGGATCCGCAGCCGGCCAGCCCACCAGCGGCTTGCCTTCCATGGCCGTCATTAGCGTCCAAGCAGTCAGCGCTGCATAAATCGCCGCGACAGCGCCGGTGGCCAGGATGCTGGTTCCGCGGCTCCACCAGCGACTGAGCAGATAACCCGCCAGCGGCAGGATTTGAAATGCGTGCAATCCCAGCGCGTGAGCGATACGCAAGTCGCCCGCCACGGTGCTGAAATTCACCAGCGGCAGGCCTGGTCCGCCGTCGGCGGCGCCGACGGTGTGCGCGCCTTGGCCGATCATCATGCCGCCCACGCCGGCCGACACCAGCGCCAGGAGCAAGCCCAGCCGAATGCCCAGCAGGTACGCCGGCGGCAGCGCCGGATAGGGCTTCAAGAACAAGATCAACACCAGGCCTTCGAGCAGCGTGTTGAACACGATCATGGCGCCCATCACGGCAAAGGCGGCCGTATCCAATGCCGTAGCCTGGTTGAAGTGCGACGTCGTGCCGCGTAGCGATTGCCCGGCGATGCACAGGATCTCCACGACCATCGCCACCGCCACGCCCCAGCGGATCAGCCCCTTGGCCCACGAAGGTCCGCGCACATACTCCATGAGCCAGGCCAGCGTCCAGACGTAGATGGCGATCGAGGCGGCGAACTTGCTGGGCTTGATCCAGATGTTGATGCCCAGCGCCTGCCGAGTGTCGAACGCGGCCGCCGCCAGCATGGCGATCAGCAGCGCCACGTGCAGCCAGCCGACGCGCGACAGCACGCGGTCGCGACGATCGATTTCAGCCGCCAGCCTGAGCATAGAGCGACAGCTCCTCGATCGTCCACCGCCGGCGCACGATCATCCGCAGCACCAGATAGCACAGCAGGCCGACCGGCCCGAGCATGAACGTCAGCACCAGGCAGGGAATCACCAGCAAGTGGTGAATGCCCAGCCGCCGCGCGTCGCGCACTTCCCAACTGCCTATGAACAAATCGAAGCACAGGTAGTGAATCCAGCCCGCCAGCAGCAGCCCGTCGAGCTGAAAGAAAAGCTTCACGCCGTTCAGGCTGCCGAACGTCGCGCCCTCTGGCGCCGAGCGAAAGTACAGCGCAATCAGCACCAGATAGGCCACGGCCAGAATCGCAGGGATCAGCCAAGAGGTGATGAAGACGGTCGTCCACCGCCAGCGAGGCAAAAAGATCAACAGCAACCAGCCCAGCATCGCCAGTCGCCCGGCCGCGGAAAACACTTGCTCGAACTCCATCGTCGGCTCCTCGATCGCTACGGGTTAGTTGCGCGGAACAATTTCCGCCGCGCCGCGGGCGACGCGCTCATTCGCCGCTGCCTGCCAACGTCTTTGCCGTCTCTTCAAACACCTGGATCAATGCGCCGTGCGTGTCCTGCGGGTGCAAGTAGCAATGCTTCCAATTCGGATCAGTCGTGTTGGGCGACAACACTCGCAGCCCGTGCGACTCGAAATGTCGAATGGCCTCTTCCAAGTTGGCGACGCTGATCGAAAGGTGGTGGAAGCCCTCGCCGTGCTTGGCGATGTAGCGACCGACGCCGCCCTCGCCGGGGGTAGTGGGTGAAACCAGTTCAACTTTCTTGCCGCCCAGCTTGAAGGTCGTCCAGCGGAATCCCTCCGCCTCGTTCGCCCCCACATCCTTGAGCGGCTCGCCCCCAAACACCTCGACGAACAGCCGCCGCGCAGCTTCCATGTCCGCTACGCCAATCGAAACATGGTCCAAACGCTTGAAAATGCTCATGCTCAAGTCGTCTCCAGAATAAAACGTTCCACCGCGATTGGGCGCCCTGGCGTCTCGCCAGTGCATGCCCAGCACTGGCAAACCCAGCATTGGAAAAACGCCAATGCCGGCCCGCGTGCCTCACTCCGCCAGCGGCAAGTCGTACGCGGCCATCTCCAAATGGTTCCGCACGAAGATGCGGTTGCCCACCAGCGTCGGATTGTTCCAGGTCTTGCCCTCGATCGCTTGCAGGCGGCCCAACTCGTGATACCCATCGGGCGTGGCCTCGACCAGCGCCAGCTCGCCTGCCTCGCCCAACACGATCAGCAAATCGCCGCTCAGCAAAATCTGTCCGTGGCCGAACTGCCCTTGCCGGTCCTTCCACATCCGCTTGCCGTCGGCCAGGTCGACGCAGGCCAGAATATTCTCGTCGATGCCGTACACGTAGCCCTGGTACGCAATCGGACAAGCATAGCCGCACTTCATCCGCGTGGTCTTCCACACCTCGTCCACCGACCAGCCTTCATCGGTCTTGGCGATCTGAAACACCGCCGCGCCCGTGCTCGACGAGATGAACACGCGGTCGCCGTCCAGCACCACCGGCTGCGCGGCGTTGATGTCGAAATCGGACTTCCACGGCGTGCGCCACAACTGGCCGCTACCTTCCGGATCAAAGCCGGCCAGACCCGCAGCGTCGAATACCAACACCTGACGCACTCCGCCCAGGGTCGCCAGCATCGGCGAGCAATAGCTGGCCGTCGCCTCGCCACTCGCCCAGCGCGGCATGCCGCCGGCCGCCTCGAACGTCGCGATCGCGCGGCTCTCGGCCGAGCCTTTCTGCGTGCCCGGATTAACCAACACCCGATCGTCGTACACCAACGGCGAGCCCGACATGCCCCAATCCAGATTGGCCGCGCGATTCAGTTTCAAGATGTTGAGCCACCACCGCCGCTCGCCCGTGGCCAGGTCGACGCACGTCAACACGCCGGTGGCCCCCAGCGCGAATACCCGGCCGTTACTGATCGTGGGCGTGGCGCGCGGACCATCGCCCCCTAACTGTTCGCTGAACAGCGCCGGGTACTCATATACCCAGCGCTCCGTTGCGGTATCGAAATCGTAGGCCACGATCGCTTCTTTGTCGCGCCGCTGCTCAAGGGTCACCACCAGCGAGCCCTCGACCACGAACGAAGCGTACCCGCCGCCGACCGGTTGTCGCCAGACGAGCTTCGGCGGTTGCGACGACCAGTCGCGAGCCAACTTGGGCCCGGTCACGATGCCGTCGCGGCGCGGCCCGCGAAACTCCAGCACGTTCCAATCGCTGGGCCGCCGGATTTCCTGCTCCAACAGCGGCGCAACTTCGTTGGCCGCGGTCTTGGCTTGAGCGGCCTGCTGGCGGGCGCGATGCGCTTCGAGCACTGCATAGCGGTCGGCCGTCCAGCGAAAATCAAACGTCGGCGTCATGTCTCCGGAAAACTCGACACGGCGAATCGACACGACGAAGGCCACGCCCACCACCGCCAGCGCGATCGCGCCGATTCGCTTTGCCCGCCGGGGCAGCCGCGCAAAGACGAAGAACCAGACCGCCGTCGCCACGGCCGCCAGCACCACGATCAAGAATGAAATCAACTTGCGCGTACCAAGGTCGAAACGCTCCGGCAGCAGGAACCACACCGCCAGGATGCCCAGCACTGCCAGCACTCCCACGGTGCATAGAAACCGCCGGCCGCCTGCGGTGGGCGTGGCTGGCGGCTGGGTTTCGTGCGCGTCGCGGTCGCTGGTTGTCATGCGTTGCTCCTGGGCGGCGTCGGGTCGAGCGCGCCGGCGGCAGCCCGCGCGCAACGCCATTGGCGCAATTGCCCTGGCCCGAATAGACGAGACACTCTGAAACAATCGCCGCCGCCACAGTGTACAGCTAGAGTGTACCGTTGACAGGGCCGAACCCCAAGAATCAGTCGCTGGTGATTGATGGGCATCGGCGAGTGTCCTGGTGGCGTTGGGAAGAATGCCGCTGGGCGTGGCTTGCATCGCCGTGGGGCGATGGCTAGCATCCACGTTGGCAGCCTCACGCTTTTGGCAGGTTTCGTTGCAACAAGGGAGCAACCGATGACGCGTATCGCGACCTTTGTCTGTCTGGCCGTGCTGACGTCGACCACCGTGGCGCGGTGCGAAGAGTTGGCCCGCTCCGACGTGGCGGTGCCCAAGTTTCTCGACAGCCGCTTACCCGCCGCCAATAGCAAGGCATTGCCGCCCGATCATTGGTCGGCCACCGAAAACGTGATGTGGAAGACCGACGTGCCGGGTCTCGGCTGGGCCTCGCCCATCGTCTGGGGTGACCGCGTCATTCTCACCACCTGCATCAACACGGGCGAAACCCCCGAGCCCCGCAAGGGCCTGTATCTCGAAGACGTCGACGCCAACAAGTATCCCAAGCCCAAGGACAAGCACCAGTGGAAGGTCTACTGCCTCGACCTGAACACCGGCAGCGTGCTGTGGGACCGCGTCGCCCACGAAGGCATTCCGGCCAAGCCGCACCACATCAAGAACACGCTGGCTTCGGAAACGCCCACCACCGACGGCGAGCGAATATATGCCTATTTCGGCAACGTCGGCGTCTTTTGCTATGACTTGAACGGCGAGCTGTTGTGGTCGAAGCTCATGCCCGCGGCCGAAACGCAATATGGCTGGGGCACCGCCTCCTCGCCCATCCTCCACGAAGACCGCCTGTATATCGTCAACGACAACGAGGAGAAATCCTACCTGCTGGCGCTCGATAAGAAGACCGGCGAGGAACTGTTCCGAATCGAGCGCGAGGAAAAGACCAACTACGCCACGCCCTACATCTGGAAGAACGCCCTGCGCACCGAGTTGATTACTTCCGGCATCGGCTATACGCGCAGCTACGATCTGGACGGCAAGCTGCTGTGGCAAATCAAAGGCAAGTCCATCCTGGCGGTCCCCACGCCTTTCGAAAAGTATGGAAATCTCTATCTCGCCGCCGGTCACATCGTCTGGGGAAAAAACCCCGTCTACGTCGTCAAGCCGGGCGCCTCGGGCGATATCTCGCTGACGGACAAAGAGACTGCCAACGAGTTCATCATCTGGTCGAGCGACAAGATCGGGCCCTATCACCCCACGCCGCTGATCGTCAACGACGTCTACTACTTTCTCTACGATCGCGGATTCATGGCCTCGTTCGACCCCAAGACGGGCGAGGAAATCGGATCGCGTAAGCGCATCCCCAACGGCCGGGCCTTCACCAGCTCTCCCTGGTCGTATGGCGGCAAGCTGTTCTTCCTGAACGAGGACGGCGTGACGTTCGTCGTCAAGGCCGGTCCGGAGATGGAGATCCTGCACACCAACACGCTGGCCGATGACGATATGTGCATGGCCACGCCGGTGATCGTCGGCGACAAGCTGTTGATCCGCGCCGCCAATCGGCTGTACTGCATCGGCCAAAAGGTCGCCACCGCGGCCCGCTAAGCCCCGCGCGAACGCATACAACGGTGCCATGCTCAGCGCTACTGCTGTCGCGCGCTCGTGCGCATCCTCTTCCCGCTTGCATGCCGACGAGCATGCTCACCCACGGCTGCGCCGCGTGTGAACACGGCACCCGACGGGCTTGCTTGGGCCCCTCTTGCCGTACGAGTGCCATAACCGTCAATACCGCGCCGCGGAGATGCCGCCGTCGCGAAACCCCCGCGAATGGCGATCCGAGCGACCGGTTCCGCGCCGGGCGCCGCACGTTTCTTCAGAAGCATATGCATCCCACAGGGACTCCCCGACTGGCTATTTGCCTGGCGGCGGCGCTGGGATGTCGACGCGCGAGCTATCCTTTTGCAAGCTGCCGGTTATTCCTGCTTCGTTTGCGTCAGCGGAACCAAATTCATGAGCGTCACTCGGGCGATCGGTGTTTCGGCGGAAGCCGCGGACCAACAATGGCTGCCGCGCGCGGCGGCACTATTCGCCGAGCAGCGCGATCGCTTGGACCGTTGGATGGACCGCTCGATGGCGGCCTTGTTTCTCATCCAATGGGTGTTCGAGATCACGCTGGCGACGTGGGTCTCGCCGTTGGCCTGGGCGGGCTTGCAGAGCAAGATCCATCCGCACGTGTGGATGGCCGTGGTCTTGGGCGGCCTGGTGGTCAGTCTCCCCTTGGCGCTCATCTACTTTCGGCCCGGCGAACACGTGACCCGGCTGTCGATCGCGATCGCCCAGGGGCTGACCGTCGCCATCCTGATCCACCTGACGGGCGGGCGAATTGAAACGCACTTCTATGTGTTCGTGTCGCTGGCGCTGTTGGCCTTCTATCGAGACTGGACGGTGTTGCTGGCCATGTCGGCCGTGGTGGCCCTCGACCATTTCGTGCGCGGCGTGTACTGGCCCCAGTCGATTTACGGTGTTGCGGTTGCCAGCCCGCTCCGCTTTATCGAGCACACCTGTTGGGTGTTGATGGAAGACTTGTACCTGTGGATGCTCTGTCGGCAAAGCCTGTTGGAGATTTGGGAAACTGCCGAACGACAGGCGCAGCTCGAAGAGGCCAACACCGAAATGGCGGTCGTCAACACCCAGTTGCGCGACGAAGTCGTCGAGCGGCGACGCGTGCAACAGGAGTTGGAGCAGGCCAAGAACGCGGCCGAAGCGGCCAACCGCGCCAAAAGCGAATTCCTGGCCAACATGAGCCACGAGCTGCGCACGCCGCTCAATTCCGTCATCGGATTTTCCGACGTGCTGGTCGAACAGGCGTTTGGGCCTCTCAATGAGAATCAGGCCCAATACGTCACCGACATTCTCGACAGCGGCCAGCACCTGCTGTCCCTGGTCAATGATATTCTCGATCTGGCCAAAATCGAGGCCGGCTCGCTGGAGATCAATTTCGGACCCGTCGACGTCGGCCGGTTGGTCGAGCGCAGCCTGCAGATGTTCCGCGAGCGGGCCATTCGCTCCGGCGTTCGACTGGCTGCCCAAACCGACCCCCGCGCCGATCACTTCGAAGCCGATGAGCGGCGTTTGAAGCAACTGCTCTACAACCTGCTGTCCAACGCCATCAAGTTCACCAACGAAGGGGGCGAGGTGCGCGTGGAGGTCGAACTGCGCGCAGAAGGTCTCGAACTCAAGGTGGTCGACACCGGCGTCGGCGTGCCCGCCCACTTGCAGGAAAAGATCTTCGAAAGCTTCTATCAGGCCGATTCGACGCTCTCGAAGAATGCGCAGGGAACCGGTTTGGGTCTGGCCGTGGCGCGGCAAATCGCCGAGCTCCACGGCGGCACCATCCACGTGCACAGCGAACTCGGCGAAGGCAGCACGTTCATCGTACGGTTGCCGTCGGGAAACATCGTCGACGAGGTGGAAGAGTCCGCGGACCGGCTCGAACCTGCCGCTGCAGCGAGCACTTGAAAGCTCGAAAGCAACTCAGAAGTGAAGGCGTGACATGACCGACGCGACAATGACTTCCAACCCGAGCGATCCCGGCGCCACACCTCCGCTCGTGCTGGTGGTGGAAGACAACGAGAAAAACGCCCGCATGCTCGTGGCCATGTTGACCGGCGCCGGTTACGACGCGCACTGGGCTGCCGATGGCGAGGAAGGACTGCGACTGGCCGACCAATTGAAGCCGGCGCTGGTGATCACCGACCTGCAAATGCCCGGCCTCGACGGGCTGTCAATGACCCGACGACTCAAGTCCAACGCCGCTACGGCGGCGATTCCGGTCGTCGCGTTGACCGCGCACGCCATGGCCGAGCACAGCCGGCAATCGTTCGAGGCCGGCTGCCTCAAGTTCTTGACAAAACCCATCCGCTATCAATTGTTATTGTCCGAGGTCGCCGATGCGCTCCACTTCACCACCGCTTGATTCTCCGCCGCTCGGCCTTCCCGCCGCTGCACGCGGCGCGGCTCTGCCCGCGCTTAGCGGCGGGTTGCGGACCAAATCCGCCGACCCACCCCCGCGACAGACAGCCGACGATGGTGAATCCGGCGCATTGGTGTTGATCGTGGAGGACGATCCGCGCGGCGCTCGGCTGCTGGCGGCCCACTTGCAATCGACCGGCTATCGGGTCGAAGTAGCCCATTCCGCCGAGGAGGCGCGCAAGTCGTTCGCCGAGTCGCTCCCGGATCTCTTGCTGTGCGACGTGTGCTTGCCCGACACCGACGGCATCGAGCTCACGCGGGAGCTGCGCGCCAATCCGCGCGCCGACGGCATCCCCATTGCACTGATCACTTCGTCCGACGATCGCCAAGTGTTGTCGCGCGGGCTGGACGCAGGCGCCGACGATTTCTTGTCCAAGCCGGTCAACGCTCTTGAATTGCGGACCCGCGTTCGCTCGTTATTGCGCAGCAAGCGGCTGGCCGACGAGTTGCGCGGCCAGCGCGACGAGCCGGCCATGGGCGGCGCTCAGTCGCAACCACGAGATTCCGCGGGCGCGGCCCGCGACCGCAGCGTACCGTTGATTGCGATCATCGAGGATGCCCCTCACGACCGGCGCCTGCTAGAAGCGCACCTGGCCGAGCTGCAGTTCGAGACCTGCGCGGCCGCCAGCGCCAGCGCGGGGCTCGCGCTGGTGCGCGAGCGCCAGCCCGACCTGGTAGTGCTCGATCTGTTGCTGCCCGACCTCACCGGCTATGAATTGATTTCCGCCATCAAGAATGACCCCGCTTGCGGACACGTGCCGATCCTCGTTGTCAGCGGACTGGCGGATTTATCCGATCGCGTCAAGGCGCTGGAGCTGGGCGCCGACGACTTCATCATCAAGGGCTTCGATCGGCTGGAGTTCGAAGCGCGCACCGGCCGGCTGCTGCGCCTGAAGCGTTCGCTCGATCAACTCAACAACCGCTGCGACGAGGCCCTGCGGCAGTCCGTCACCGACAGCCTGACCGGCCTGTACACGCATGGCTTCATGCGCGAGACGCTGCACAAGCAACTCCAATTGGCCGAGCGCCACGGTTACCCCTATTCGGCCATCTTTGGCGACATCGATCATTTCAAGCAAATCAACGACACCCACGGCCATGCCGCGGGCGACCAGGTGTTGCAGGCCATCGCCCGCACGCTCAGCGGGCTGACGCGCGGCACCGACACCCTGGTGCGATACGGCGGCGAGGAATTCGTGGCATTATTGCCCCAGACCGACGCCAGCGCAGCGCTGCTGGTGGCCGAGCGGATGCGCGAGGCCATCGCTGAGCTGAGCATCACCGTGCCCGACGGCGCCACACTGCAAGTGACCATGAGCCTGGGCGTCGCGTCCTATCCACACGACGCGGCCGACGGTCAAACGCTGGTCCAACGCGGTGATGCCGCCATGTACCAGGCCAAGCAATCCGGACGCAATCGCGTCGTCTCCAGCAGCGCAAATGCGCACGCCGCGCTGTCCGGCGCCTGCGTGCTGCTGGTCGGCGACCAAGACAAGAACTTGCTGCTGCTGCACGGCTGCCTGACGGCAGAGGGATATCGCCTGTTGCACGCCCACGACGGCGGCGAGGCGCTGGAGCTCTGCCTCAAGGACCTGCCCGACCTGATCGTCATGGACGCGATGCTGCCGCGACTGACGGGCTTCGACGTCTGCCGACGCCTCAAGCAGGACTCGCGCACGCAAGCGATCCCCGTCCTGATGATTACCACGCCCGCCTCGCGCGACGATAAGCTGCGGGCCATCGAGGCCGGGGCCGATGAGTTCATCAGCAAGCCCATCGACCGCATTGAGCTGGTCACCCGCGTGCGGACGCTGGTGCGCAACAAGCGCGACATGGATGTGCTGGAAGACGCCGAAACGGTCGTGTTCGCACTGGCGCGGGCCGTGGAAGATCGCGATCCTTTGCTGGCCAATCACATGGAGCGCGTCGCCGACTATGCGGTGAATATCGGCCAGATACTGGGACTCGGCGACCGGGATCTCAAGGCCCTGCGGCGCGCCGGCCGCGTCCACGACATCGGCAAGATCGCCATTTCCGACGCCATCCTCTTCAAGACCGGACCCCTTACCGACGAGGAACGGGCCCTGATCCGCGAACATTCCGAAAAAGGATACCGGCTGCTCGTGCCGCTGAAAACCTTTGGCGACGCGCTGCCAGCCGTGCGGTTTCATCACGAGCGGCTGGACGGCTCCGGCTATCCGCTGGGTCTGCGGGGCGATGAAGTGCCGCTCTTGGCCCAAATCCTCGCCGTGGCCGACATCTACGACGCCCTGACGGCGCAACGCCACTATCGCAATGCCTTGTCGCCCGAACAGACCCTGGCCGTGCTGCGCGAGCAAACCGAGCGCGGCTTGCACGATCGAGCGATCGTCGACGCCTTGGTCGGCTCACTCGGCAACCCGCCGACTCCCGTTTGCCGGGAACTCGACGAGTCCCACGTCGTCGGCGCTCACAATTGACCTTGGCGAGTCCATGTCCGTCGATATCGATGCCACTCAAACCCGCTGTGCACCGTTTCGTCGGTGCTCCGCGCGATTCGTCTGGCCGTTGCTGACCGGTCTTTGGCTGGTGAGCCTGGCGATCGGCTTTGGGTTGGTGATCGACTACGACGCGCGCCCGGGTCGTGCGGCCGACGGCACGCCACGCTGGCCCACCGACTCGCAGTTGCAGCTCGCCCCATCCGGCAAGACTTTGGTGATGTTCCTGCATCCCCACTGCGCATGCTCTTCGGCCAGCCTGGAAGAACTCGATCACCTGGTACACGAGCAGCCTGGGCCGGCGAAGCTCTATATCGTCGTCGCTCACCTGCCCATCGACGATCCGGATCAAGCGACGCCCACCATGACTCGGGCCGCAGCCATTCCAGGCTCCGAACTCGTCGGCGACCAGGCGGGTTTGGAATCGCAGCGCTTTGGCAGCCACACTTCGGGAACGCTGCTGGTCTTCAACGCTGACGGCCAGCGCGTATACTCCGGCGGCCTGACCCAGGGACGCGGGCACGTTGGCCCCAACAAGGCCCTGGACGCCGCCGCGGCGGCCGTCCGCGATCGACCGACCGCCGACGCCATGCCCGTCTTCGGCTGCCCGTTGTTCTAACCACTAGCCACCTGCGGCCGATTTCCCTCTCGGCACGCTCCCATCGCCGCAGACGCGCGGTACACTGGCGGTCGCTGACACGCGGCGTATCGCAGCCACGGCAAGATTTCGATTCCACGAGCGAACTCTTCCTGGCGTCGCATTGACGCGTATATTCTGGTGAACGCTGCCATACCTCAGGGAGTTGGATCGATGCATGCATTCAGGCGGCTTGGGTGGGCGGCATCGTTCGTCGTTGGCGCGCTACTGACCACCGGTGGCTACCTGCCGGCGCAGGAATCCAACGACGCCCCCTCGCCGGCCGAGCAGCGCGGTCCGACCGATCCGGCCGAGCTCGCGGCTTTCGTCGACGGCATCATGGCCGCGCAGTTCAAGGACAAGCACATTGCCGGCGCGACGATCGCCGTGGTGGTCGACAACAAGCCCTTCTTCGCCAAGGGCTATGGCTACGCCGACGTGGCTGCGAAAAAGCCGGTCGATCCGGCCACCAGCATGTTTCGCATCGGCTCGGTCTCCAAGCTGTTCACCTGGACCGCCGTCATGCGCCTAGCTCAGGAGGGCAAGCTCGACCTCGACGCCGACATCAACCAATACCTCAAGGGCTTCCAGGTTCCCGCCACCTATCCCGAACCCATCACGCTCAAGCACTTGCTCGCCCACACGCCGGGATTCGAGGACCACGTGATCAAGTTGTTCGGCCGCAGCGCCGACGACCTCCAGCCGCTCGACGAGATCCTCGCCCGCAATCTGCCCGCTCGCGTGCGTAAGCCGGGCCAACTAGTGTAGTGTCACGTAAATAACGGAACTTATGATTTGGTTGCGGGTTTCA
>JBBDYK010000330.1:0-1200 GCA_040901665.1 Pirellulales bacterium
AACTTGAAAAGGTATCCGCCAAATACGGTTGTCGTAACGTCCCATTGTATAGGTTGTATACGTTGCTCTTCGCAATGCCAAAGAAGAATTGAATAGTGGGACATTCTACTTTTTCAGAAAAGCAGAATGTCCACTTTCTCGCGGTTCACTTCTTTTTCGCCAGCATGCCCACGACCTTTTCCATTTCTGCGGAGCCGAACGCGCGGGCGGTGGACGTGTGGACGTTGCCTTGCGAGGACAGTTGCAGCATGGCGGCGGTCGCCGTGGCGTCGTCGGGTGCTTCGAAAATCAGCACGCCGTCGAACGGACCGAGGGTCCAATAGATGTCGGCGACCTTGACGCCCAGTTTCTTCGCCGCGGCCTTGAAGGCGGCCGCCCGCTTGGGCGAATCGCCGATGGCTTGGATCCCTTTCTCGGTGAACCTGATGGTCGTGATGAAGGTTGCCATGGGTCACTCCTTGTGCGATATCAAGCTGGAAGCGGATAATACTTGCACACGAGACCGAGTCACTCTGCTCCAAGGTGACCTGGAAGCGTCCGTCATTCTACCATCGGATTTCACGCACCATGGCACGTATTGCACCGATTTCTGTCGCCCAGGCCCCGCCGCAAGCTCGGGCCGAGTTGGAACATCAGATCGCCGCGCACGGCCGCACGACCAACATGAAGTGCACGCTGGCGCGTTCGCCGGCGGCGCTGGCGGCGCTGATGCAATGGTATGCCTTGTACGACGTCGTGCTGCCGGTGCTGGGGCAGCGGATGACCACGCTCTTCTCGCACGCCATTTCAAGCGAGACCGATTGCCTGATCTGCTCGACATTCTTTCGCCGCTGGTTGAGCGACCAGGGCGAAAACCCTGACGCGCTGGTGCTCGACGAACGCGAACGGGACCTGGTGGCCTATGGGCGGCAACTGGCACAGAACGCCCACGGAATTTCCGATGAGCTGTTCGGCCGTTTGCGCTCGTGGCTTAGCGAAGAGCAGATGGTTGCGCTGACGGCGTTTGGCGGCATGATGATTGCCACCAACATCTTCAACAATGCGATCCGGGTCGATCTGGACGACTATTTGCAGCCATTTCGCAAGTCGGCCGCGGCCTCCGGCGCGGGGAGAACCAACGCATGAACCAGGAACTGCGCGGACGCGTGGCGCTGATCACCGGCGCGGCCCACGGCCAGGGTCGAGCGACGGCCGTGGGGG
>JBBDYK010000330.1:1210-12746 GCA_040901665.1 Pirellulales bacterium
CCAGGGCATGCACCTCGCCGCGCTCGACGTCGCCAAGACGCTCGGCTATCCGGGCTATCGGATGGGTTCGTCGGAAGCGCTCGACTCGCTGGCCGAAGAGTGCCGAAAGCTGGGCGTCGAAGCGCAAACCTTCACGGTCGATGTGCGCGACAACGAGGGAGTGGCCGCGGCCGTGACGGCCATTTTCCAGCGCTGGCAGCGGATCGATCTGTTGTTCAACAATGCTGGCATCTGCGCCTATGGACTGGCGCACGAGTTGAGCGAGGAAGCCTGGGACGCGATGCTGGACATCAATCTCAAAGGCGCGTGGATCGTGGCCCGGCACGTGATTCCTCGGATGATCGAGCGCAAGAGCGGCGTGATCATCAACAACTCTTCGATCGCGGGCTTGCGCGGCATGGCGCGGCTGAGCCACTATGCGGCGTCGAAGTGGGGGCTGGTGGGACTGACCAAGTCGTGGGCCATCGAACTGGCGCCTTTCAACGTGCGCGTGATCTCGCTGCACCCCACGGGCGTGAACACGCCGATGAACGACGGGCTGGCGGCGCTCGAGGGCGCCACGCCGCGCGAGATCGCCGAGCGCTCGGCCGGCAATCTGCTGGACGTGCCGTGGATCGAACCGGAAGACGTGGCTGCCGCCGTGGTGTTTCTGGCGTCGGACAACGCCCGGTTCATCACGGGCTCGCAGTTCGTGATCGACGCCGGGCTGTTGACACGATAGCGACCTGTCATTCGACGCCGAGAATGGTCAATTCGTCGCCGACGCGCAGGGTGGCTTCCCGGGCGTGGACCGGCCGGGTGTTGACGCTCAAGCGATAGAAGTGATCGAACCGGTCGCGCGGCGCCCAATCGGGGAGCGAGGCCTGACGTTGTTGTGCGAACACTTTGGCGAAGCCGTGGATGACGTCGCCCGAGGTTGGATTGCGCGTGGGCACGGGGCAGCGTGCGCAAGGGTTCGTGCCGACGAGTTGCGCGTCGCCGATTTGAAACCGCACGACGCCAGGCCCCGCGGCCAGCAGGCGGTCTTCCCAGAACGGCTCATCGGCGTCGATTTCCAGATTGGGGCGAAAGCGGTCGCGAGCTTCGTCCACGGTGACGCCTGCAAACCAACTGGCCACCAGGGCCAGCGTCGCCGTGCTGACCAGCGTCGGACCGGGGGACTCTGTATCGTCGGGAAAGCCGCCGGCCGTATTTTCCGCGACCGAGAGCGGCTGGCCGAAATAGTCGGACATCCAGGCGGCCAGTTCGGCCCGATCGCCGCGCAGGTCGAACGTATGGTGGGGTCCGTGGCCGTCAACTTGCACAGACAGTTGATCGTGGACCGGATTGAAGTGCGATCGCAGGCGATGCACGGCCGGAAAACGCTTGCCGTTGACGTAGTCGCCGGCGCGGTCCACCAGCACGAAGCGGCGATCGTGTTGCAGCCCGCCGCTGGCGAGCATCACGGCTTCGTCGACGCGCTCGGCGTCGAACGACTTGACGGGATAGATGTTGATGCGGGTGAGCTTGGGCACGGCATTCCTCTTTGTAGCTGAATTCGCAAGAATTCAGACGTGCGGGCACTGCGTTCTTGTGAATGCCGCTACGGCGATCTTTGTCCGTCAGGATTCTACCCGTTACGGCACGCCGGGCCTACAATGGACCATCGACTTGGAACACGATGCGAGACGTTTCATGTGCGGACGATTTACGTTGCGGACGCCGCTGGCGCGGGTGGCGGAGTTGTTCGACGCGGTGGCGATCGGCGATTGGGCCAAACGCCAGCCGCCGCGCTATAACATCGCGCCGTCGCAGATCGTGGCCGCCGTGCGCAGCAACACGGCGGGCGACGGCCGAGAACTGGTGCCGCTGGCCTGGGGACTGGTGCCGTCCTGGTCGGACGACGCGGCGATCGGCAACAAGATGATCAACGCCCGGGCCGAAACGCTGGCCACGAAGCCGGCCTTTCGCGACGCGTTTCGCAAGCGTCGCTGCCTGGTGATCGCCGACGGTTTTTACGAATGGCAGAAGCGCGGCGGGGCCAAGCAGCCGTATTTCATCCACATGAGGGAGGACCAGCCGTTCGCGTTCGCGGGGCTATGGGCGCGCTCGGAACGGTTCGAGACGCCCATCGAGACGTGTACGATCGTCACGACCGAAGCCAACGCGCTGTTGCGCTCGATGCACGACCGCATGCCGGTGATTCTGGATCGCGAGGCGTGCGAGCGGTGGCTGGATGCGAACGTGGAGGACACCGCGGCGCTCGAACCGCTGTTGCGCCCGCATGCGGCCGATCCGATGGCGGCTTATCCAGTCAGCACGCTGGTGAACAGCCCCCGGCACGACGCGGCCGATTGCATCGAAGCCGCCCCATCCGCGCCGCGGCAAGGATCGCTGTTCGACTGAGCCGACCGGCTTTCAGGCAGCGCGGTTCATGAGCATGAGCATGGCCAGCGCTCGCCGCGCGCTCGCCAGGCCGCCGACGCGGGCAACGAATTGACGCGCCAAGCGCAGTTGCTCGACGGGGGTAATCTTCGCCGGCAGCTTCAACGTAGCGGACGCTGCCGCCTGCGATTCAAGTCGATTGGGTGCGCGCATGGGCATGACCTCCAGTGCCGGCTCGAACTCATTCGTCTAGGAAATATATCGGCCAGTACGCCGACGGAATGTGGCGTCCCGAGAGGGGATCGGCCCACAAACAGCAGCCTCCGCGGGCGTCATCTCGGTCGGCGCAACTGCCCAGTTTACGGAACCGGAACATCACACGGTTCCGAGGCGGCGACGTGCGGCGTCGCCGGCAGCCAACAGGCAACAGGAATCGCCGCCCGATTCACAGGGGATTGGGGAGTGTCAGCGACGCGATCGTTGGATACACTGTGGCGGCATGAAGCCACCTTTTTTGCCAAGCGCGCGCCATTTGCCGGCACGGGGCGCTAAGAGTGCAGGACAGCCCCGCTCGAATCCCCTGGCAGCAACGACGCCCTTGCATCCGCAGTCGGAGTAATCGATGCCACGATTGGCTTTGCACTGGCAGATTCTGATCGCCATGGCGCTGGGCGCCGGTGGCGGGCTGCTAATCAACTTCGTGGCCGGCCGGCGGGTGCTGCCCGCCGCCGTCGAGATCCCCGGCGGCGACGTGCAACCCTATGGCTTTGCGTCGCCGGTGCGGGTTCAGCCCGGTACGTACTGGTCGAGCGATCGCCCGGACGAGATCTTGATGCAGATCGTCCAGATTCGAAACGGCGCTGTTTCGGCCCGTCGCGTGCTGGTGGGCGTGTTGGACGAAGTGGCCGAGGGGCGGCCTCCCGGGCGACAACTGGAAGACGTCGCCGAATGGCCCCCGCTTGCCGCCTCGCCGCCGGGCCAACCCGTCGAGATCGTGCAGCCGACTCTGGACGAATTGAAGAAGGTAGACCCCGAGGCCTACGTGCTGTTCTTGCGTCACGGACGATCGACGGCGCGGATTGCCGCCGACCGCTTGAAGATGGTCGGCGATCTGTTCTTGCGGCTGCTCAAAATGGTCTCGATTCCGTTGATCGTCTTTTCGATCACCTCGGGCGTGATGGGTTTGGGCGGCGCCGAGCGGCTGGGAAAGATGTTCGGCGGAACGCTGGCCTACTACCTGTGTACCAGCATGCTGGCGATCGCCACCGGGATGTTGATGGTGAACCTGATTCAGCCCGGAGTCGATGGCCGGGCGCAGGCCGAGGTGGCGGACGCGCCGGTCGAGCAAGGAAAGCAACTGTCGACCATTCTGTTCGAGCAATTGGAGAATATGATCCCGCCCAACCCGGTCGCGGCGATCACCGACGGTCAGTTCCTGGGGATCATCACTTATAGCCTGGCGTTTGCGATCTTCGCCTTGCTGGTGGGAGGAAAGCCGGCCGAAACCGTGCGCGACTTTGCCACCGCCGGATTCGAAGTGATGATGCGTATGACGATGGCGGTCATCAAGCTGGCGCCGCTGGGCGTGCTGTGCCTGATGTTCTTCGCGGCGGCGACGCAAGGCGTGAGTGTCTTTGGCAAGCTGGGAATCTACATGCTGACGGTCGCCTTGGCACTGTCGTTCCACGCGGCCATCACGCTGCCGCTGATCGTCAAGTTCCTTGCCAAGCGCAGTCCCTGGCAGTTTGCGCAGGCCATGAGCCCTGCCCTGCTGACGGCGTTCAGCTCGGCTTCGAGCAATGCGACGTTGCCGCTGACCTTGGCAAACGTCGAGCAGCGCGCGGGCGTGAGCAACCGCATCAGCTCGTTCGTTCTGCCGCTGGGCGCCACGGTCAACATGGACGGTACGGCCCTGTACGAATTGGTGGCCGTGCTGTTCATTGCCAACATGACGCCGGGGGTCGATCTGTCGCTGTCACAGCAGCTTATTGTGGCCTACACGGCGCTATTGGCGAGCATCGGCGCCGCGGGCATCCCGCACGCGGGTCTGGTGATGATGGTCATCATCTTGCAGGCCGTGGGGCTGCCCACCGAGTCGCAGGGGCTGATCATCGCCGTCGACCGAGTTTTGGATATGGCGCGCACCTGCGTCAACGTCTGGAGCGATGCCTGCGGATGTGCGGTCATCGCACGGTTTCACGAGACACCGCAAAACTAACCTGACCAACCCGAATTGCAGGGAGACCTTGTCATGGATGCCCGCCCGGCGTCGAACCCGCACCCTCAGGCCTTGTTGACGACCAATCCGATGTGTACCACGGCGTTCGAATTGCCCGGCTATCGGATCGTGCGGAGCCTGGGCGTGGTGCGCGGGATCGTGGTGCGGTCGCGCTCGGTGGTGGGCAATTTCGCGGCCGGCATCCAATCGCTGTTTGGCGGCAACATCACCATTCTCACCAGTTTGTGTGAGCATGCGCGGGGCGAGGCGTTCGACCTGATGATCCAGCACGCCAACCAGGTGGGCGCCAACGCGGTGATCGCCGTGCGCTACGACGCCAACGAGATCATGACCGGGGCGTCCGAAGTGCTCGCCTACGGCACGGCGGTGGTCGTCGAGCCGTTGGAGTAGGGCCGGTCGTGGATCGAGGCGAGTACGTTCATGGCCGATTCCGACGCGCCCAATCCGCCGCGACTGGCGCCTGAGTTTGAATTGCCCCCTTACTCGTACGTCAGCGGACACTTTCCGCATCCGACGCGCGATCCGGCCGGCCACAGCTTTGGGCACGCGCCGCCACAGCCGGCGCCCTTGGATCCGGCGAACTGGGGCGTATCGCGCGACTATTTGTTCGGCTGCGACCTTTTCAACCACGGCTATTACTGGGAAGCGCACGAAGTGTGGGAAGGATTGTGGAAGGCCTGCGGGCGTCACGGACCGACCGCCGACTTTCTCAAGGCGCTAATCAAGCTGGCCGCCGCCGGCGTGAAGCACCGCGAAGGTCGCGCCGCCGGAGTACGCCGGCACGCCGCCCGGGCGGTGGAGCTATTCGAGGCGGTCGCGGGGCAAATCAAAAGCTCGACGTATGCCGGGCTGGATTTGCAGCGAGTGCTGGCGATTGCGCGCAGGCTGGACACCCATCTCTCGCCGCCCGTCGCGGCCGACGCGCGCGTGGCCGTAGTGTTTGATTTCACGCTGCTTCCGGAGCTCTAAACGACGAGTAGTAGTCTGTCGCATCTCCATCCTTGACCGACTGGATTTCGCCAAACAGCCCGACGGTCTTGAACACGATGAACACGGTGATGGCAACGACAACGACACCACGAGCAAGCCTCATCTGCGTCCGATTCACTGGCATCCGCGAAGACATCGAGTTTAGTGCCGTCATCTGCGCGGTCTATTCACCAGTCGCTCCCTGCAGTGCCTGTTTCACGTCATCAAATAATTCCCGCGGTATCGGATAGAATGCATCCGAGTCTCCATTTAAAACTATTCCAGCAAAGCGAGAGTCGCCATCGATGATCGCGAAGAAGCCCGCGAAACTCAGTTCAGCGAAACCTTCGCCCGGCGGGAACGCTTGCAAAAACGCCGCTTCACTTGTATACGCATAGGCCCACAAGCGGCCTTGGTTGTCGAGCGCGGTCTTGAACTGCAATTTCTCTAACTTCACCTTCGTCGGCTCCGTAATCGTTGCATCACCAGTCGCCACGAAAACAGCGCCACTTGCAAGAGAATGCACTACTGGTGCGATTGATTGACCGACGGGAGTATCGGCATATTGTTTAATGACTTGCTCGGTGGACATCTTCATCGCTACTGATCGCTGGGAACGATCGCAACCTAGTGTGCTTATGACCGCCACAAGGAGGCAACATTGCGCATTGAATTGCAGTTGGACATTCAGCTTCATTGCGAGCACCTTGCTATCGTGACTGCCGACGATTGCTCGAAGGCCCGTTGACAATAAGTTTTGCATTTCCGGCACAGCTGGGAAAGACCCACCCGGACTTCTATGCCGAGTTGCGGGACTGCCGCACGAATGAGCCCGATTTTATGCGGTCACGCCGAGGGAGGAATACGAATCGCACTAACGTGGCGCGAACCCACTCCTCCATTCAAGGAAAAACCACCTTGGCAATCCCGCGCATGTAGTCGCTCTCGGCGTCTTCGGAGCGATTGCTGGCGGCGATGATCACGATGTCGTCGTCGACGTAGCGGACGAAGTCGGCGAAGAAGATGCCGTTGCCGCCGTTGTGCTCGATGACGCGCGTGCCGCGCGGCGTATCGCGCAGGCTCCAGCCATAGCTGTACCAGGATTTGGAGTAGCGTCCTTCCTTGACGCGACGGGTGTACATTTTCTCCTTGATGTTGGCCGACAATACTTTGTCGCCAGCCAGCGCCTGATGCCAGCGGTACATGTCCCACACCGTGGACAACACTCCGCCGTTGCCGCGCAAGTTCCAGTAGGGGCCGTCCGTGGCCCAATGCTTGTCGAGCGGCGTGCCCCAGTCTTTTCCATCGCGGTAACCGTGGGCGACCACATCTGCGGACCAGTTCGGCAGTCGATAACCGGTGTGTTGCATGCCAGCGGGAAGCCAAAGTTGTTCGCGCAAGAAGGACTCGTACGGCTGGCCGGATACCTGTTCGACGACGGCCGCCAGCATGCTGAACCCGGAATTGGCATAGCGGTGCTCCGTTCCAGGCGGAAAGACGAGCTTTGATTCCAGCGCCTTGCGAACGAGCCACTCGCGCGGCGCGGTCTCATAATCGCCGCCGAAATCTCCCTGCAAGCCGGCGCTGTGCGTCAGCAATCGGAACAAGGTGATTTCGGACTTGTCGGCCGGCACGTTGCCGAAGAACTTGGGAAGCTTGTCGTCGGCGCTCAACTTGCCCTGCATTTCCAGCCTGGCGATCGCGGCGCCCGTGAACTGCTTGGTGATCGAGCCGATGTCGAAGACGGTTGCGGACGTAAAGGGCACTTGCGTCTCGCGATTGGCGAAACCATAGCCTTTGGCGATGACGACATTTCCATGTTTGGCGACGAACAGCACGCCGCTGAAGCCGTCAGCGGCCCGTTTGCTCATGTGCTCATGCAGACGTTGCCCAAGCTCGCCCTCGACGATGTCTTTATCGGCCGGTTGTGCCGCCCAGGCTGGGCCGTGCAGGAAGACGCCGAGTATCGCATTGAGAAACGCAACTCGCATCAAGCCGCGGTTCGCGGAACGCATCTTGGGCCTCCGATTCTGTCAAGCGGTGTGAGCTCTGCGGCAAACGCCACAGTCACAGGGTCGAACTATTTCAGGTGCGGCGCGACCAGCGTGGTCCACACTTTGTATCCCTGCGTACTCAGGTGCAATCCGTCGTCCAGAAACAGCTCCTTACGCGGCTTGCCATTGGTGCCCAGCATGACAGGCTCCAAGGCGATATAGGTGACGAGCGGAACGGACTCGATGAACTTCTTGATCAGTCCATTTGTCTTGCGGATCGAATCAATCAACTGCCAGCGATCGATGCTTGGCTTGATCGCAATGAACACGATGGGCGTCTTGGGCAAAACGGCACGCACTTTGGAGACGAATTCTTGAAAGTCGGCCAGGACCGCCTCGGGTGTCATGTATCCCTCGGCCAGATCGTTGTCGCCCGCATAAAACACGATCGTGCGCGGCTGGTACTTGAGCACAATTCGATCGAAAAAATAAACCGAGTCGCCGATTCGCGACCCGCCGAAACCGCGATTCAAAACCGACAATCCAGGAAACGATTTTGGCAAGTCCCACATGACGATGCTGGAACTGCCGACGAATAAGATGGGATGCGGCGGCGGCGGGGATTTGACGTCAGCCGCCTCGAAGGCTTGAATTTCCTCCTCAAGGGGGTGCGGCTTTTCTTCCGCCGCGCGTGCCACGCCGGCGACCAGCACTGCCACGATTGCCAACCACGCGTTCCAACAATGAGGCCGAGATCGACCCGTTGTCAAAGCCATGATCGCTCCACGAGTTACTGTGCGATGTCGGTTGGTCGACTCTTGCCCGCGGAATCATGCCAGGTTCGGTTCGCCTCATCCGCCAAGCCCGCGGGGTATTCGTCGCAGGACCGGGAATCTTGGCTGCGCTTGGCAGCTTCTTTTGCCCGACGACTCACCGTGCGCGAGCAGGTGCCTCGAGCGAGCGCGGCTCGCGGATTGTCGGACAGTTGGAAGCTACGGCTCCGCGATGGGCTTCGGCCAGGGCTTGTCGCACGACCCAGAGAAAGCTGCTCGAGAGAAACCCGGCCAGCGCGCCCAGCACTGCGGAAGAGACTACGCCCAAGGACACCGCGGCGATCGACGCCTGGGGATAGATAGCTGCCAGCCCAAGTCCACCGAACTCGGCGCCCACCAACGCGCCGCCGATGGTCATCAGCAGCGTGATGCGGTTCAGCTTGCGGCGCGCGGTGAGTTGCTGAGGCGCAGCAACGCCCAACGCGACGGGCTCGGCGGAACGGGCCGGTTGCGACGCGCGATCGAGCAGGATCTGTTGATCGGCATGCTCGCGCAACTTCGTGCCCAGCGAATTGCCGATCACGTGCGCCGCACCCAGGCAGAGGAACAACAGCAGCATGGCCGACCACAGCGCGCCCAACGACGCCATCACGGCAAACAGGCAACACAGCACAGTGACGGCCAGCCACAGCGTGCGCAGGGAGAACCGCGGCGGGCGCAATGCCGGCTCGGACAGTTCAAATTGTTGGCGGGCAAGCGCCATGGCGATCGATCGAGAGGCCGCTAAATCGCCCGGACGGCAGCCGGCCCCTTGCAGCCCGCGGCGCGTCTCGTGCATGGAAAGGACTCGCCCTGCATTGTATCCCGCCGCGGTGGACGGTCCAACGCGGCAGGGCTCGCCAGCGGCGTGCCATGAACCGCGTCGCGCGCGACTTCACACCGCGACTTTGATCACGACCTTGGTATTGGGACCGGTGGCCGCTAGCGGGGCATGGGCGTCGTCGGAGAAGAAGATCATGTACTTGCCCCTCGGCAGCGCGATCCACGTTTGGGGGGCATCGCCGAAGAACATGATGTCGCGGTCCGCGTCGTAGGGCTCGGTCACTTGCGCGCATTGAACGGTCGGTCGCCAGCCGATCTCTTCGTGCCCGTCCACCAGATACTGAATGTCGATGTACTTGCGATGCGCTTCGAGCCGGGCGCCCGCGTGGCCGCGGCCCGGATCGCGATTCACCAGCGCGAACACGCGGTCGCCGTCGATCTCGTGGCGACCACTGGCGAGGCTCGCCAGATCGGCGCGACGCAAGAATTCGAAGCCGAGGCGAAACCCTGGGTTCAGATCGTCGTAGCGGGCCGCCTGGGTAAGGTCGTCGAGAATCATGATCGGGCTTGCTTGCTCAGCGTCACGCCAATGTTTGGGCCGAGACTACGGCAATGTTTCGGCCAGGATTTTCGTTTGCTGCTCCAGGCGATACGTCTTCAACCTTTCGCGCAGCTCCGGACGGCTGGCGGCCAGGATGGCCACGGCGAACAGCGCCGCGTTGATGGACCCCGCTTTGCCAATCGCAAAGGTCGCCACGGGAATTCCGCCGGGCATCTGCACCGTGGAGAGGAGCGAATCGAGGCCGCCCAGGGCCGAGGTTTGCATGGGCACGCCGAGCACCGGCAGCACGCTGTAGGCCGCCACGACACCGGCCAGATGCGCCGCTCCGCCAGCGCCGGCGATGAGCACTTCCAGTCCGCGCGACTCGGCGCTTTTGGCGAACTCGTGGGCGGCGTCAGGGGTGCGATGTGCCGACAGCACGCGGCACTCGTGGGTCACGCCAAAGCGCGTAAGTGTTTCTGCCGCTTGGGACATCGTATCCCAATCGGACTTACTTCCCATCACGATCCCCACCAGGGGTTTCGATTGGTTGTTCATCGGTTTCGGTGCCTTTGGAGTTCGTGGACGGTGGGGGAACTAGCGCCGCAAAAGACCCGTCGAGTCGATGGTCGTGGCAGCCCAAAGGCAGCTTCGGCGCGGGCTCGATAAGTGGGTCGGCACAGGAGTTGGAAGTGCGTTTCGTAGCATGTGATTTATTTCACAATCCTTCGATAAGCGACCGGCGATGGCCGCCTGGTAGTGCTGTACCGGCTGGGAAAACATGATATACTTCCTGCGGTTGGTTCGTCGAGCGAGTTCATGCCGGTAGTTCAAGCCGAGTTGGCTCCTGCGGTTGCCTCTATCGCCCTTCCACCTGTTGGGCCGTCAAGTCGGCCCCTTTCCATGCGACCCGGAAAGCAAGATCGGGTTGTTGTTCGCGCTGGTACAGGAGTCCGTTCCCGTGGGTAAGAAGTTGTATGTAGGAAATCTGAGCTATTCCGTGTCAAGCTCGGATCTCGAGCAGTTGTTTGCTGAATTCGGCACGGTGCAAAGTGCGCAGGTCATTCAAGACCGTGACACGGGGCGGAGCAAAGGCTTTGGTTTCGTTGAGATGGGTTCGGACGCCGAAGCCCAGGCAGCCATTCAAGGGCTGAACGACCAACAGCACGATGGTCGCCCGCTGGCCGTCAACGAGGCGCGCCCCCGCGAAGATCGTGGCGGTGGCGGCGGTGGTGGTGGCGGCGGACGTGGTGGACGCGGCGGCGGTGGCGGCGGCTACGGCGGTGGTCGTGGCGGACGTTACTAGTCAGCTCGCTGCATGAGTCAATCGCGGCGTCGGTTCCAACCAACCGATACTCGAATTGTCTTTCGACAAGAGAAGGTCGCAATACGCGGCCTTCTTTTTTTTGCGCAGCCGCACTGTTGGTGCCTGGACTATGGTGCTTGGACTGTTGCTACGCCGCCCGACATTGCCGTCAGCGCGGTTGAGTATCGACGTCGCTCGTGCGGCGCACGCTTGCAAGTGGACCCGGAGATCAAAACGGCAGGCCCGGGCCAAGATTGTTTGGTTGACTGCCGGCCGGAGAGCCATTGATGGGCGGCGCGCCAAACCCGCTGGCGGGGCCGCCGCTCAACCCGCCGGCCGATTGCGTCGCCGGCAGTAGCAAGTCGCCCAGCGGATAAACCGTGGTGACGATCCTCTGGCTGGCCGCATCGACCGTCGTGATCAACAGCACTTCGTCCTCGACCACATACGTCAGGTCCAATCGGCGCAATAGCAGTCGCAGCGCCGTGCGCAGTGACACATTATCGACCTCGAGGGTCACGGGCACAT